>NZ_JAMBLM010000015.1:0-62068 GCF_023337095.1 Bacteroides caecicola | reverse complement strand
ACGGGCAATGATAAGGGAGCACAAGAAAAAAGGGGTCAGTAGCTTTTTAGTGGGGATATGCATATAAGTTCGCATATGTAAGCGGTCGATGACCCGGCTGGCTTTAGGGAATGCCGCACGCACGATCTTGCGCATGGAGTCCGACAAGTCAAGCGTGACCTCCTCGACAGCATTGCGATGCTCCTCGTCAATCCGTTGCAGGACAGCGATTACGTCCTCCGCTTTTGTACCTGCAACGACGGCAACCAAGGATTGCTCCCGCGTGCGGACCTCACGGTTGGTTACAAACGTGTACAGCTCACCATTGGATAGCGAGGATTCGTCGATAGCCAGACAAGGGCCGATATTCTCCGGGAACAGCAGCCATTTATCTGCATGTTCCAACTGCTCCCACTGCCGGAAACCGCTCAGCACTTCCTTGTATTGCTTCTCAAACGTATGCCCGTCGATGTGGTAGAACTCCTCAAGCGTATGGCAGGTCACGGGGGACGTCTCCATACGTTTCTTTTAAAAAAGCTCCAAATTCCTTGGAGTAACGAGTTCCTTTGGCTACAATGTCAAGGTCTATCGGGATGCTGAAACTCTTGCCCGTGCGCGTGTCTGTCCACCGCCTGCGACGGATCTTCAGAATCACTTTGTGGTCACGTATTGGGAAATCCGTCACGCTTACCGCTTCCATAAAACCTTTGGATTCAAAGTGTACGTCCTTGCTTAGTTCCGGATGCATCTTCTCGTCCAGACTGATGTGGATTTCCGTAGAAGTCTGCGATATACCGACTATGGAGAAGTAATCCAATATCTGTGTGGGCAGTACAATACTGGCCAACATGCTCAAATAATCGTTTTCCATGCTGTAAAGTAAAGAACTATTCGATTAGATTACAAATTTATCCCCACTAAATTTCTACTGAGCCGAAAAAAGCCATCCTGTGAACAAGATGGCTTTCGTAGTAATTAAGTTTAATATCTGAAACTGCTTCCGCCCAAAAATTCGCGTAGAAGGGAAGTTGGAGGAAGCTCCTTATCTTGTAGCGACGTAAAGTAAGATAAGAATTTCAGGAGTCGGTGGGCTTCTGAATATTCGGGACAGTTATTGGGTACTTTGCGCAAAATGGGTTCCGCATATTCTTTCATGACAGCAAGTTCGAACAATAAGGCCGAATTAAACATCGTATCTGCGTATTCTTGGTAAGGGAATATCCATTTATCTTCTCCTGCACGGACGCTTGGCCAGCGTGCGATAGTTTCCTCTGCCGAGTAATTTCTGTATTTATAATCGCGGATAATTCGCCTTAATAATCGGTTGTCAGTTGTTGGAATATAGTTATGATTGTCTAATAAGATTGTAGTAAGAGCAGATACATAAATCTTATATTTGCTTTCAGCCGGAATATTGGGAGTCAGTGCAGGATTTAAGGCATGAATCCCTTCAAGTATTAAAACCATGTGGTCGTCGATGCGAAGTTTTTTTCCGCTCCATTCTCTTTTACCGGTTACGAAGTTAAAACGTGGTAGTTCCACTTCTTTTCCTTCAAGTAGTTCTTTTAGCTGCTCTTCAAAGAACGGTAAATCCAGCGCATAAAACGATTCAAAATCATGTTTCCCATCTATTCCGAGTGGAGTTTCCTCGCGGTTGACGAAATAATCATCCAGTGAAATAGGATAAGGCCTTATTCCGTTTGTCATTAGCTGAATGCTAAGTCTTTTACTGAAAGTCGTTTTCCCGGAAGAAGAAGGTCCTGAAATTAATACTAACTTAACCCGCTCCCCATTTTGGTTACGCGAAGTAATCTCATCGGCTATTTGGGCTATTTTCTTTTCCTGAAGCGCTTCCGATACATTTATCAGGTCGGTAGCCAGTCCTTTGTTGCAAGCGATGTTGAAATCTCCTACGGTACTGATACCCAATATCCGGTTCCAGCGCTGGTATTCTTGAAAGACTTCCAGCATTTTTTCCTGTTTTACCACTTCTTCCAGCTTGTTGGGATTCTCCCGGTTCGGGATGCGCAGCAATAAGCCGTCGTAGTATTTTACGATGTCGAACAGCTGAATGTATCCTGTGCTGGGAACCAGACTGCCGTAATAATAGTCTACCGTGTCTCCTAAGCGGTAGTAATATGAATAAAGCTGACCGGAAGTTTCCAGCAGTTTTGCTTTGTCTAACATGCCATGCTGCCGGAACAGGCGGACTATATCGTCAGTGTGCGACTCCGTGCGTTGAAAGGGAATATCCTCGTCGATGATTTCCTGCATTTTTTGTTTGATACGTTTCACATCATCTAATCCGATGCTGCGGTCAAGATGCAGGTTGCAATAATATCCTTTCGATACGGGATGTTCTAACGATATGCTTCCTTCGGGGTAAAGCTCTTCTACCGCCTTAACCAAAATGAAGCAGAGCGAACGTACATACGTACGCATACCCGAAGCGCTGGTAATGTCTAAAAACTCTACATCCTTATTATAATATACTCTGAAGTCAAGGCTTTCTACTTTGTTGTTTACTTTAGCACTTACCGTGCCGTAAGGCATCTGCAAGTCGAAACCTTTATAGATTTCTAATAATGATATTCCTTCGGGGAAATCTTTGAAGGAATTGGTGTTTTTGCAATATATCCGTACCATAATATATATGTTTATCCGGTGATTAATCAGTGCTTAATTTACTTATTAAAACAATCGGGGGATTCATTCGTACGGAATAAATAACAGAAGCGGGTGGTTTTTATGGTTTTTTAATCTTGGGATGCAGGGAAAGAGGAGATAAGAAAGACGGGGTGATTTCCGGTTATCGGAATCACCCCGTCTATATGAATAATCTGAACTTATCTGTAAGTTAAGAAGAAATTATGCGTCAATATTGGCATAAGTGGCATTCTTTTCGATGAACTCACGGCGCGGAGCTACATCATCTCCCATCAGCATGGAGAAGATGTAATCGGCTTCGGCAGCGTTTTCAATGTTTACCTGCTTCAGGATGCGGGTTTCGGGATTCATGGTCGTTTCCCAAAGCTGTTCCGGATTCATCTCACCCAAACCTTTGTAACGCTGGGTATGGATGCCTTGCTCGCTTCCGTCGCCATATTTACGGATAAAGGCGTCGCGGTCTTCATCTTTGTAACAGTATTCGCTGATTTTACCTTTCGTGCATTTATACAGCGGCGGGTTGGCGATATACAGGTGTCCGCCCTGAATAATTTCGGGCATGTAGCGGTAGAACAGCGTCATGATAAGCGTGTCGATGTGAGAACCATCGACGTCGGCATCGGTCATGATGATTACCTTGTGGTAACGCAGCTTGTCGATGTTGGCTTTCTTGCTGTTGTCGTCGCCGTCTACGCCGAAGCGCACGCCCAATGCCTGAATGATGTTGTTTACCTCGTCACTTTCAAACGCTTTGTGCCACATGGCTTTTTCCACGTTCAATATCTTACCGCGGAGCGGGAGGATAGCTTGGAACTGCCGGCTGCGTCCCTGTTTTGCCGAACCGCCTGCCGAATCTCCCTCCACGAGGAACAACTCACATTCTTCTGCCACGCGGCTGGAGCAGTCGGCAAGTTTGCCCGGCAGTCCTCCGCCGCCCATCGGACTCTTGCGCTGTACCGATTCGCGTGCCTTGCGTGCGGCGATACGTGCCGTAGCAGCCAGTACCACTTTGTCTACTATTATTTTAGCTTCCTTCGGATGTTCTTCCAAGTAGTAAGTCAATGCTTCGCCTACGGCTTGGTTTACAGCTCCGCTCACTTCGTTGTTACCTAACTTGGTTTTGGTCTGTCCCTCAAACTGAGGTTCGCTTACTTTAACCGAGATAACGGCAATCAGTCCCTCGCGGAAGTCCTCGCCTGAGATTTCTACTTTTGCCTTTTCCAGCGCCTTGCTTTCCTCGGCATATTTCTTCAGCACACGGGTCAGCGCCGTGCGGAATCCGGCTTCGTGCGTACCGCCTTCGATGGTGTTGATGTTATTCACATACGAGTGAAGGTTTTCGCGGAATCCGGTGTTATACATGATGGCGCACTCGATGGGAATGCCCTGCTTTTCGGTGTTCAGATAGATAACATCGTCGATAAGCGGCGTATTGTTTGAGTTCAAGAAGCGTACAAACTCTTTTACGCCCTCTTCCGAGTGGAATACCTCTTGCTTGAACGAACCGTCTTCTTCCTTCTCGCGCTTGTCGGTCAGCGTGATGGTGATACCCTTGTTCAGATATGCCAGTTCGCGCATACGTGCTTGCAGGATGCTGTATTTATATTCGGTTACGGTGAAGATGCTGGCATCGGGCCAGAATGTTTGCCGCGTACCTGTAATGTCGGTTGTTCCCACTTCTTTTACCGGATACAGCGGTTTGCCGCATGAGTACTCCTGCTGGTAGATTTTGCCGTTGCGGAATACGTTGGTGGTCATGTGGGTAGAAAGGGCATTAACACACGATACACCCACTCCGTGCAAACCTCCGGATACTTTATACGAACCCTTGTCGAATTTACCTCCGGCGTGAAGAACGGTCATAACTACTTCCAGTGCCGATTTCTTTTCTTTCTCGTGGAAATCTACCGGAATACCGCGACCGTTGTCTTGTACGGTGATTGAGTTGTCTTCGTTGATGGTCACTTCGATGTGGGTACAATAGCCTGCGAGGGCTTCATCAATCGAGTTGTCCACCACTTCGTATACCAAGTGGTGCAGACCTTTTTCACTGATGTCGCCGATATACATGGCGGGACGTTTGCGTACGGCTTCCAGTCCTTCCAGTACCTGAATACTGCTTGCCGAATAGCTGTTCCCGCTGTTTTGATTTACTTCTTCACTCATTTTTTATAACTTCTATTTTTAGCGTTCAAAGTTACTAAAAATACTTCGTTTTCCGAAGTGGTTCGATAAAAATTCAACTTCTATAAGTTTATTTCAATATCGTATCGGCGGATAAAAAATTAAGGTCTGTCGGCGAGAGCGTTTTGCCGACAGACCTTTGCGTATGGAAAAGACCTTCCTTGGAAAGTGTCTTTGGGGGATTTTCGTTTGATTTGTTTAGGATGCGTTCGGGCGACCGGGAACGGTAGCTGTAACCAATCCTACATGATGCCAAGTTCTATTACCTGAGATTGTAGTCCAATAAATAGTACTACCGACGTTTACACTGCTGATAGGTACTGTGCCCATATAGTTAGCATTTGTAAGGTAACAGTCTAAGTCTCCGAGTCCGTCAGTTCCGGTTTCTACCATTCTATTTGGTGTTCCATCGTCATTAAGTTTTATAACTTGGTTATTACTTGCTCCGCAGTGGGCGGCATCATGGGTACAACCTCTATCCCACCAAGTTTCCCCTCGATTTGCATAATGGGTTTGTTCATAATAATTGGCAGCATCTACGTTGCAAGCCACTCCCCAACATGCTGCTATATACTCATCGGGAATAAACGCTTCAATCTCCGTTCTGGGTGTAATCCATTTTGTTTTCATGATTTCTCCTCCGTTATAAAGTTATATTGAACATAATCGTTTACGAAACATCTGATTTCATTCTCCATGCTTCCGTCCTCATCATCGTGTGCAGCGCGGGCTTTCGCAAGAACCTGAGGGATGGTAGACGGCGTTTCAAACTGTTTCCACAGAAACTCCGCCGTGGGGTTAAGCGTTATCAGTGCGTTGATGTCTATCTCGAAGTTGGTGGGAACTAATACGCATTCGTCTCCCACCTTGCGCATAATCAGATTCGGATTGGCTTTATACACTTTGGCATACTCTATTTCTTTGCTTTTTTGCATGTATAAAGCAAACTCATTGTCAGAGAGAGGAATGAGTTGGGCGTTCGACAAACTTCCCATATTGGGAAGAATGTACAATTTAGGCTTTCGGTAAATTCGTTTCATGTGCCATAATTTTAAAGGTTTTTGTTCGTGTCTTTTTCCTACTTTTGTTCTTCATTCATACCTTTGGCCCATATCACTTTTAAAAGTTGCCTGTTTAGTATTAGTTGTTTATCCTTGCAAATTTGTACAGATTCGACAAGTGTTAACAGATGTAAAGCATACGTAAATTTGCTTACATAACAAATAAGAAGCTGTTTTTGAATTTACTGCCCGTGCACACACGAAAACGGATGCATCAGGCAAGAAAAACTTTTTGTAGAAATTCAAAACAGTTTCAAAGACAAGAAAATAGCCGGGAGTAGTTATCCGCCTGTGTCAGGAAATAGGATGTATTTCAGAAAGAAATAGAATCAGTTCAGACCGAACGCATCGGGGTAATGCACCGTTCCGCTTATCCCGTTCAGCCCGTTTGCTTTCAGTTCCATCGCCATGCAACATGCGTCGGGGGCATCGAATGGGAACTTAATGCCGAATGCCGATGCCTTCTTATAGCCAAACCTCGGATAATAATCTTCATGCCCAAGCAGCAGTACGCCGCCATAGCCTAACGCCGACGCCCTTTGGTGGGCTTCACGAAGAAGCATTCCGCCGATTCCCCGCCTTTGAAATTCAGGCAATACAGACAGAGGGGCGACAGACAAGACTGTATGCGTGCCGTTGGCGGATACGATTGTTACTTTCGACAGCAAAACGTGTCCCACGATTTTTTTGTCACCCGTTTCGGCCACTAAAGACAGCTCCGGAATGTAAGCGTCCGATTGCCGAAGCCGTTCAACCAAGATGTGTTCCGTGTGGTCGCTTTCTGGCATGTTACCGAACGCAAGGCGTACCACTTCTTCTACTTGTCCGAAATCTTTTTCCGTTTCTTGCCTGATTAGGATAGAATCATTCATTGCTTTTTTTTGTTAATCTGTTTTTACTGCCGGAGGGTGTCGTTTAAACGTGATCCGGCTTGGCGGGAAGCCTGAAAACGCTACCCATAGAACGAGGCAACCGTATGGGTAGAACCGGGTAACTCTACCGTTAGGAACAGCCAACGCTAACGGTAGCGTTTTGGGGGGCTGTGGAGGCGGTGAAAAACAAAAGCCGCAAAGACGTTGTTTTTATCTTTGCGGCTTTTGTCTTATTTTCTTTTCCTGAGAGAATCTTACGCTTTAACGCCGTTGTATTCGTCAGATACGGTCAGTTTCTTACGACCTTTAGCGCGGCGTGCAGCCAATACTCGGCGACCGTTTGCAGTAGCCATTCTTTCACGGAAACCGTGTTTGTTTCTTCTCTTTCTGTTCGAAGGTTGATAAGTTCTTTTCATTGTTCGTATATGTTTTATGTTATTATTCTAAGCGTTCGGGCTGCAAAATTAGTGACTTTTTTTAAATAAACCAATAGCTAATTCATTTTTAGACAAATCTTTTTGTGTTTTTTCGTGATTTCAATTAATTTTGCATCCGAATTGTTGTCGACGAATCTATAATTACACATAATAATAAAGAATACAACATTATGATTAATGCTCAAGACATTAAAATCGGAACCGCTATCCGCATGGATGGCAAATTATACTTTTGTATCGATTTCTTGCATGTAAAACCGGGAAAGGGTAACACGTTCATGCGTACGAAGCTGAAAGACGTAGTTGACGGATACGTGTTGGAACGCCGTTTCAACATCGGTGAAAAACTGGAAGACGTGCGCGTAGAACGCCGTCCGTACCAATATCTGTATAAAGAAGGTGATGATTATATCTTCATGAACCAAGAAACGTTCGAACAAGTGCCCATCGCTCACGACCAAATCGAAGGCGTTGACTTCCTGAAAGAAGAAATGGTGGTAGACGTTGTGTCTGACGCTTCTACTGAAACAATTCTGTATGCCGAACTGCCGGTTAAGGTTCAGCTGAAGGTTACTTACACCGAACCGGGACTGAAAGGCGATACGGCTACCAATGCCACGAAACCTGCAACCGTAGAAACCGGTGCAACGGTACGTGTTCCGCTGTTCATCAACCAAGATGAAATCATCGAAGTAGACACACGCGACGGTTCATACGTAGGCCGTGTAAAGGCGTGATGAAATACTAACCGGCATCGTGCGCCACTTGTGCGCACCCCGCCGTAACAAGGACGCGGATTAGCGCGGTAACGACAGACTCTTCCGTCTGTGAAGCCGGCGTTAATCCGCGTCTTTTTGCATTCTTTCCGTGCTTATCAAGCCCGTCTGAACGCTACCGCTTGCGTTCCATTACGCTACCGCAAGCGCAGATGAAAACTACCGCTTGCGTTCCATCGTCCTACGGCTTGTATTTTTCCGCCTTCCGATTCGTTTATTACGCGGCTTTTCCCTATTTTTGTCCGGTAATGTTTTAAGAAAAAATACCCCATGCGATACTCCGTTATTGTTCCCGTATATAACCGTCCCGACGAGGTGGACGAACTGTTATGCAGCCTGACGAAACAGACCTTTCGTGATTTTGAAGTCATCATTATAGAAGACGGGTCTTCGCTGCCTTGTAAGAATGTGGCAGAGAAATACCGGGACAGTCTGGATATACATTATTATATGAAGCCGAACTCCGGGCCCGGGCAAACTCGAAACTACGGAGCGGAACGGAGCAATGGTGAATATTTGCTGATTTTAGATTCGGACTGCATTTTGCCCGAAGGCTATCTGGCTGCCGTCGAAGCCGAGTTGCAGCGTGAGCCTGCCGATGCTTTCGGAGGTCCCGACCGCGCCCACGATTCGTTTACCCCCGTACAGAAAGCCATCAACTACGCGATGACCTCTTTCTTTACCACCGGAGGCATACGGGGCGGCAAGAAAAAAATGGACAAGTTTTATCCCCGCAGTTTTAACATGGGCGTGCGTACGGAGGTATACCGGGCGTTACACGGATTTTCCGACATGCGTTTTGGCGAAGACATCGACTTCAGCATCCGTATTTTCAAAGGCGGATACCGTTGCCGCTTGTTCCCCGAAGCATGGGTGTGGCACAAGCGCCGCACCGACTTCCGCAAGTTTTTCAAACAAGTGCATAACTCCGGTATAGCCCGAATCAACCTGTATAAAAAATACCCCGAATCGTTGAAGCTCGTTCACCTGCTTCCGACAGTATTCACCGTGGGCGTGGTTTTAATCTTGCTTGCCTCATTGGTTTGTGCATGGAGCCTGACGCTGTTGGCATTGTTTGCATTGATCATCTTTTTGGATGCTTCTTTTCAAAATAAAAGTATGAAAATAGGTATACTTTCCGTACTTGCCGCGTTTATTCAGTTAACGGGCTACGGGACGGGCTTTCTTCGTGCATGGTGGAAACGCTGTGTGTTAGGGAAAGACGCCTTTTCCGCTTTTGAAAAGAATTTCTATAAATGACGGATAAACTGAATATCAACCAATGGGCGGAAGAAGACCGCCCGCGCGAAAAAATGATGCTTCACGGTGCAGCTGCGCTGACCAACGCCGAACTGCTTGCCATCTTGATAGGCTCAGGAAATACCGAGGATACGGCAGTAGAACTCATGAGAAAGGTGTTAGACGGTTGCCGGAACAGTTTGAGCGAATTGGGTAAATGTACGGTCGACGACCTCTGCCGCTACAAAGGCATCGGGCCGGCAAAAGCCGTCACCATTCTGGCTGCTTCCGAACTTGGAAAGCGCCGCAAAGAAGAAGAACCCGCCCGGAGGAAACAAATCCGCTGTTCCACGGATATTTACGACTGGTTTCATCCGCTGATGTGCGACCTTCCGGTAGAAGAATGTTGGATAATGCTGCTCAATCAAGCCTCGAAAGTGATTGATACGGTCCGAATCAGCCGGGGCGGACTGGCATCGACGCAGGTAGACGTGCGCTGCATCCTGCGCGAAGCCCTGCTGAAACGCGCCACGGCGTTTGTGCTCTGCCACAACCACCCGTCGGGCAACAGAACTCCCAGCACAGACGACGACCGCCTTACCCAGTCGGTAGCTGTGGCAAGCAAAACCATGAACATCCGCCTGCTCGACCATCTGATTGTGACAGACGGCGGGTATTATAGCTATGCCGATGAAGGCAGGCTTTGATATTCAATCTTTTTTATTACATTTGCAATACAGAATAATATAATGAATATGGATAACGAACAGAAATTAAAAATAGAGGAAAAGATAATCGAGATGCTGAAGACGGTATACGACCCGGAAATCCCTGTCAACGTATACGATTTAGGTCTTATCTACAAAATAGACTTGCAAGACGACGGTGAACTGGTTATCGACATGACGCTGACCGCTCCCAACTGTCCGGCGGCAGATTTCATCATGGAAGACATCCGCCAACGGGTAGAATCAGTAGATGGAGTAAAGTCGGCACAAGTCAATCTGGTATTTGAGCCCGAATGGGACAAAGACATGATGACCGAAGAAGCAAAGCTGGAGTTAGGTTTCTTATAACGACTAAAAGCAGGAAGGTATTTATGAAAAACGTATATTTTCTTTCGGACGCCCATTTGGGTTCGCGGGCCATTCCGCACAGCCGTACGCAAGAACGCAGGCTGGTGAATTTTTTAGACAGCATCAAGCATAAGGCGGCAGCCGTCTATCTGTTGGGTGATATGTTCGACTTCTGGTACGAATTTAAACTGGTAGTACCGAAAGGATATACGCGCTTCCTCGGCAAAGTGTCTGAACTGACGGACATGGGCGTAGAGGTACATTTCTTTATCGGCAATCATGACATCTGGTGCGGCGATTACTTGGAAAAAGAGTGCGGGATGATAATCCATCGCGAGCCGCTGACTTGTGAGATTTACGGCAAAGAGTTTTTCCTTGCCCACGGCGACGGACTGGGCGATGACGACCGCAAGTTCCGCTTCTTGCGTACGATATTCCACAGCCATACTTTACAGCGCCTGTTCTCTACCCTGCATCCGCGCTGGAGCATCGAATTTGGTCTGGAGTGGGCTAAGCACAGTCGTCTGAAACGTGAGAACGGGAAAGAGCCCCCCTATATGGGAGAAGACCGCGAGCCTTTGGTCTTGTTCACAAAAGATTACCTGAAAAACCATCCCACCATTAATTATTTTATTTACGGTCATCGCCACATCATGCTCGACCTGATGCTGAACCGCACCACCCGCATGATGATTCTCGGCGACTGGATTCATGAATTTTCTTACGCCGTATTCGATGGCGAAAACATGTTCCTCGAACAGTATATCGAAGGAGAAACGATATTGTAGATTTCCCGACAGAGACAGGCGTTTTAACCATTTCTGAAAAACAGTTGGTGTGTATGAACATAAAGAGAAACAATGTTGTTTTACAAAAAATATGATGTTGTAATTGCAAATGTTTTAACCGGAAATGTTTATTTATGAAGACTAAAATTTTATTGATGTTGGCAGTCATCCTGTCATCAGCAGCCTTATCTTCGTGTATGACCATCTTTTCAAACTCCCGTCAAACAGTCACTTTTATGGGCGAAGATGGAACCAGAATCTACGACGGAACGAATAATGTAAAGCTGTCGGAAATAAAAGACGGAGGCGTAACGACCGTGAAACTGAAAAAGAAACTGTCAGACAAAATAATGATAGCCAAGAAAGAAGGTTATAAAAACACTCCGTTTATCATCGAATCCCAATTCAACCCGAAAGCCCTGTGGAATATCTTGTTCTGGCCGGGCTTCCTCATCGATTTGGGTACGGGAAAGATTAACAAATACGACCCTGTGATCTATAATATCGAAATGGAAAAAGAGTAAAAATACTGCGGTAAGTCTTGTTCAAATCATGCGGATAAGTTCTTCTATTTTATTCGGACAACCGCTCCATGCATCAGATAGTATCTTTTCAAGTTCTGAAATGAGGTCCGGTAAGAATTAAAATAGAGATTTATCAATATAAATATCTTATATTGCCGTTTAATTTAATACGTAAAGTCTGCGGACAGTTGCAAAAAATCAGCAAACTGTCCGCAGACTTTGTTTTACCTTGAATTTTATTGTAAATTCAGTTAATGTTTTTTGCTGCTTCTCTTAGGAAAAATCGGCAAAGCATCAATTCTTATTCTCAGTAAAACTTCTCTAAAACCTCGTTCTATATGCTTATAGAGCCATTTGAACGATTTTTATATGTTTCTTGCTTATTTTTTGTTAAAGTATATGTATTGTATTTTACTATATTTGTGCCCGTAAGTTAATTTCTCAATTCATAGATTAATAAAGTTGAAAGAAGAGGAAGTTAACTTCTTGAGAACTATTATCCTTAATTTTAAAACTGAGAAAAACAATGAAATCAGATTCACTACGAAAAAATCCGAAATGGATTAACTGGATGGTATGCACAGGTTTCATGGTACTCTCTCCAATTCATTCGATGGCAACGAATTCCGTTTCGGAAATTCAAGTTAGTCAGCAGCAACAGGTGATTAAAGGAATTGTTGTTGATGAGGCAGGAGAAGGTATAATCGGTGCAAACGTGATGGTTGAAGGTACAAAAATGGGTACAATTACCGACTTCGACGGTCGCTTTTCTTTATCTATTCCAAAAGGAAGTAAGATCAAAGTTTCTTTCATTGGGTATAAAGACCAAATTGTCAGTCGTTTTAGCGCAGGTAAAGAACTGAGAATTGTAATGGAAGATGATTCGCAGTTATTGAGCGAGGTAGAAGTGGTGGCATACGGTTCGCAAAAGAAAGTGTCGGTTACAGGAGCCATTTCATCTATGAAAGGAGAAGATTTGTTGAAAACACCTGCTGCTTCTCTTTCCAACATTTTATCGGGACAGGTTACCGGTATTTCTTCTGTACAATACTCAGGCGAGCCGGGAGCCGATGCTGCTGATTTGTATGTGCGCGGTATCGCTACGTGGAACAATGCTGCTCCGTTGATTCAGGTAGATGGAGTAGAACGTGATTTTTCACAAATCGATCCGAACGAGGTAGAAAGTATTACTGTATTGAAAGATGCTTCGGCTACGGCTGTATTCGGTGTGCGTGGTGCGAATGGTGTTATCCTTATTACTACCAAACGCGGTTCAGAGGGTAAAGCCAAGATTTCGTTTTCTACTTCGGCAGGTGTTAATCTGATGACTAAACAGTTGAAGTTTGCCAATTCATATCAGTATGCTTCCTATTATAATGATATGATGGTGAACGATGGAGGTGTGCCGACGTTCTCTGAAGAACAACTTATAAAATTCCGTGACCATACTGATCCTATTCTTTATCCAGATATAAATTGGTTGGATTATTGTATGAATGATGCTTCATTTCAATCACAACACAATATAAATATTACTGGTGGAACAGACCGTATGCGTTATTTCGTTTCGGCAGGTATGTTTACTCAAGATGGTATGTTTAAGCAGCTTGCAGCTTCTGATGATTTTAACTTCAATTACAAACGATATAATTATCGTGCCAATTTAGACTTTGATGCAACGAAAACCACGTTGATTTCAGTAAATATCGGTGGGCGTATTGAGACTAAACGTACTCCAGAATCGGGAGAAGATCAGAACCAGTTATTTAGAAAACTGTATTGGGCTGTTCCGTTTGCGGGAGCCGGAATAGTTGATGGAAAACGTATCGTATCTAACAGCGATTATTTGCCGTTTACGGGGGTAGATGGATTGGATTCCTATTACGGAAAAGGTTTCCGTACTACTACTACCAATGTGTTGAATATTGACTTGATGTTAGACCAAAAGTTGGATTTTATAACGAAAGGACTTTCATTTAAAATCAAAGGTTCATATAATACAAGTTATTGGACGCAGAAAGTGGCAAGTTCTTCTATTGCGACTTATACACCCGTTATTCAAGATGATGGCTCGATAGCGTATCGTAAGAATGGTTCAGACTCTCAGTTATCGTATAGCAGAAATACCAACGGGGAAGGAAAGTCACGTGACTGGTATATGGAAGTTGCGTTGAACTATAACCGAAAATTCGGCGATCATAATGTGACCGGACTTTTATTATATAACCAATCAAAACGTTATTATCCCGGTGGAACTTACGATGATATCCCTTCGGCATACGTAGGCTTTGTAGGACGTGTAACGTATGATTGGAAAACACGTTACATGGCTGAGTTTAACGCTGGTTATAACGGTTCTGAAAATTTTGCACCGGGTAAGCGATATGGTTTCTTTCCGGCAGGTTCTATCGGCTGGATTGTCAGTGAAGAATCTTTCTTTAAACCGATAAAGAAAGTCATTAATTATTTAAAATTACGAGCTTCCGTGGGTATGGTAGGTAATGATAATAACGGAAACAACCGTTTCCTTTACTTGCCCGATGCCTATGTATTAGGAGGCGACGGCTATTATTTCGGTTCGAATGCTACAAGCGCGCAGCCCGGAGCTTACGAGGCAACCAAATCGAATATGGATGTAACTTGGGAAAAAGCTGTTAAACAGAATTACGGTATTGATTTTTCTATGTTTCATGAAAAATTAGGAGTTTCGGTTGATTATTTTATTGAAAAACGCCGCGATATTCTTACGCAACCCGATTACATGCCGGGTATTTTGGGTATGACGCTTCCTATCATGAATATTGGTAAAACTGAAAATAAGGGTTATGAAGTGCAGTTGAAATGGAACGACAAAATAGGTAACGACTTCCGTTATTGGGCAAACTTTAACCTTTCATTTGCGCGTAATAAGATTGTTTATAAAAATGAAGTCGACCAAAACGAACCGTGGATGTACGAAACCGGACGTACTATCGGTTCTCGTTCTATTTACAAATTCTGGGGATTCTACGATGAAACAGCAGATGCTCGATACCAAAAAGAATTCGGTATTCCTATTGCCGATCACGGTTTGTCTCTGAAACCGGGTGATGCCGTATTCGTTGATTTAAATAAAGATGGTGTTATTGACGGTGACGATTCTACACGTGATTTGAGTTTTACCGATACACCGGAGTATACAGCCGGATTAAATCTTGGGTTTAGTTGGAAAGGATGGGATTTCTCTGCACAATTTACCGGAGCATGGAACGTTGACCGTCTGTTATCTGAGTTCCGCCAACCGTTGGGTGATACCCAAAATAAGGGATTGTTACTCTATCAGTATGAGAACACATGGCGTTCATCTGCCGATACTTATACAGCAAAATTCCCGCGCATATCAAAAGCGGCACAGGCAAATAACTATCGTGGTTCCGATCTGTATTTGTGTAATGCCAGTTATTTGCGCCTGAAGAGTTTGGAAGTTGGTTATAATTTCAGTCTGCCATTTATGAAAAAACTGAAAATGGACCAATGTCGTTTGTATGTAAGCGCTTACAATCTGTTTACGATAACCGATTTTATGTGGGGTGATCCGGAATCACGCCAGAGTGACCGTCCGAATTATCCGCTTACCCGTGTTATCAATGTTGGTCTGAAATTAGGATTCTAAATACTTAAATTTACATATAACTATGAAACATTTAACAAAGTGGTTTATAACGGCATTTGTAGGGGCTGTAACAGCTACGTCATGTGTCGATGAAATAAAGTTCGGCGACAGTTTCTTGGAGAAAGCTCCGAGTGTTGCCGTTACTCAAGATTCTATTTTCGGGAAGGCGGAATACGCCCGTCGCTTCTTGTGGACAACTTATAGCAAATTATATTACGGGTTAGCTACAAACTGGAATGATGTGGATGGAAAGATGAATACCGGTATGTTCGAGTGTTTGTCCGACTGCTTTCATAGCCATAATTCGTGGGATGGATTGAATAGACATTATTATCCCGGTACCTATACGGCTGTAACTGAAGATAATACTTCGGAAACTCGGTTTAGCTTTACGAAAGAAGAAACATGGGAGTGTATTCGTGCGGCGTGGATCTTTATTGAAAATGTTGACCGCGTACCCGATATGGATGAAATGGAGAAAGAACGTTTAAAAGCTGAAGCTAAAGTTATCATAGCTTCTCGTTATTTTGATATGTTCCGTCATTTTGGCGGATTGCCTATCGTTGAACAGGCTTTTGCGGCAGAAAACGATTATCAGGTTCCTCGCGGTACGGTAGAAGAAACGGTCAACTTTATGGTCAAGTTACTTGATGAGGCTGCATCCGTTCTTCCGTGGGATTTGACAGACGATGGCGAGTCTAACTGGCAAGGAAGAATGACTCAGGCGTCGGCTATGGGTTTGAAATGTAAGATTCTTCTTTTTGCGGCAAGTCCCTTATTTAACGATGACGAACCTTATTGTACAGAGCCTCCTCAGGAGGCGGTTACCGGACACATGGTGTGGTATGGTGGCTATAAGCCTGAATTGTGGCAACAGTGTTTAAAGGCTTGCGAGGACTTTTTCGATATGCTTGCGCAAAAAGGGCATTACGAATTGTTTCAACCTACGGGAACTACGTGTGACGATTATCGTGCGGCTTTCAATACGGCTTATTTCACACGAAATAACACTGAGTTGCTGATCTCTACCCGTATCATCGGTAAATATAATTGGGACTGGTGGTATTACTGGGGCGACTGGGTTCCCAATGGAGGATACACACCTACGTTGGAGTACATGGAAATGTTCCCGATGAGCGATGGTACACCGTTCGACTTTGACAAGGCGGTAGCCGAAAACAACATGTTCTTTGAAGATAACGATTACAACAAACCTACCCGCGACCCGCGCCTTTATGAAACCATTTTGGTAAACGGTGCAAAATGGAGCGGACGCAGCGTCGAATTGTGGGCAGGTGGGCGCGAAAATGCCAACAGCACCACTACCGAAACCGGACAATACGCTACGGGATTCGGACTTTATAAATTCTATAAAGAAGGCAAAGGTAGTTTGGCTGGCAATTTCTTGGAATGGCCTTACCTGCGCTTGGCGGAAATGTATTTAATCTATGCTGAGGCTTTGTTGAAAAACAACCGGATAGACGATGCAATCAAGCAAGTCGACATCGTTCGCGCCCGTGTAGGGTTGAAAGGGCTGGTCGCATCGAACCCCGGAAAAGACATGAGAAATACCGATAACTTGATGGAAGCCATACTGAACGAACGGGCTTGCGAATTGGGGCTGGAAGATGTGCGTTTCTTTGATATGATTCGCAACAAGCGCGCCGATTTGTTTGAACGTCCGTTGCATGGATTGTTGATTGAACGTGCCGACGGCGGCAGTGGCTCATGGTCTGATAAGCCGGAAGCAGACCGGGGTGATTTCCCTACCCGGTTTAAGTACACTCCTTTCCAAATATCCAATGCCGGACGTTCATGGTGGAATGGATTTAATCCGAAATGGTACTTGGCTGCATTCCCGGTAAAAGAAGTAAATAAAGGATATGGATTAGTTCAAAATCCCGGTTGGTAATATAACGGCTTGCCCATTAAAAATACATGCGGTAGCGTTACCCGTTTCTATGGGTAGTGTTCAAGCATCTATGCGGTAGCGTAATCTATTTCTATGGGTAAGATTTTTGAGACCGATTTTTATGATTTAAGAATTGTCTAAGTTACTAAAAAACAGAAAACAATGAAGAAAAAGATATTGGCTTTGACTATGCTGGCATACATGGGTGTGCAAGTTATGGCTCAAGAAGAGAATAATATTACCGGCATGATACTTGACAGAGCCGGAAATCCTGTTTCGGGAGCGGCTGTCAGTATCGTCGGACAACCCGGTAGTTTGGTGTCAACAGACGCTACGGGTAAATTTGAAATTTCAGCGGCAAAGGATGATAAACTTCAAATTCTGACGCCTTATGATGCTACGAAAACAGTAGATGTAGAGCCCGGAAAAACCATGATAATTGTTATGGATTTGTCATCAGAGAAGGTGAACTATGGGTTCGGGTTGAATCAGACTTTCGCCGAATCAACGGGAGCTGTTTCAACTGTTTACAGTAATAAAATAGATAACCGTTCTTCGTATACGTTGGGAAATTCGATGTACGGAAACGTAGCAGGATTAACAACCCTTCAGAAGACTGGGGTAATGTGGGAACAGATACCTTCGATGTTTATTCGCGGACAGAAAACGCTAAATGGGAATAATGGCATCTTGATTGTGGTCGATGGATTGGAACGAGACAATGCATATAATGTGTTACGTTACCTGAATCCTGAAGAAGTAGAGTCAGTAAGTGTTTTGCGCGATGCTGCTGCCATTGCGCTGTATGGCTATAAAGGTGTAAACGGAGTATTGAATATCGTTACGAAGCGGGGAAAATACAAATCGAGGGAAATCAGTTTCTCGTATGATCACGGTTTTACTTACCAGAACCGTTTGCCCGAAATGGCGGATGCCTATACTTATGCACGTGCCATGAACGAGGCGTTGGCGAACGACGGCAGGTCGCCACGTTATACACGGGACGAACTGAATGCTTTTAAAAGCGGTAAATACCCGTATTATTACCCTAACGTAAACTGGTGGGATGAGGTATACAGAGATCGTGGAAAATCCGATATTGCTACGCTTACTTTCCGTGGAGGAGCTTCAAAGATACGTTATTTTACGATGTTGAATTTGCAGAATGGACGGGGATTTATAAACAATGCTAATTCGAATGAAGGCTTTTCAACACAAGAAAAATATTCAAAGGCTAATCTTCGCAGCAATTTGGACATTGATTTGACTCCGAAGACCAAACTTCAAGTTAACATAATGGGTACGTTGAATGAGTTCAGCCGTCCCGGTCTTGGTTCAGATGATTTGATAGGAAAACTTTATACCACTCCTGCTGCGGCATTTCCCATTCGTACGGAAAGCGGTTTGTGGGGAGGTAACACCACATGGACAGGATGGGCAAACCCTGTAGCTTTGACACAAGGCAGAGGCTACTCAAAAGGGCATACGCTTGGCCTATGGGCAGATATGACTTTAAGGCAGGATTTGTCTTCCATTACTGAAGGTTTGGGTGCATCTTTCCGTATGGGATATGATAATGTGGCATCTTATTGGGAAGATCATACGATGGAGTATCGATACGGAAGTACGTCGGTTACCGGATGGGAAAACGGAGAACCTTCTTCGTTTGCTGACTATGAAGCTGGAAAGGATACAGAAATGGCAGGTGGCAGTAAATTAGACTGGCAGTATCGTTCGTTTAATTTCATGGCAAATGTAGATTGGACTCGCCAGTTTGGAGACCATAAAATCTATACCACGTTGATGTATACTTATAAATACGATAATAACGTTAATATAAACTCTACTTTATACCATTGTAACTGGTCATGGTATACTCACTATGGCTTTAATAACCGTTATTTCTTGGATTTTGCTTTGGTCGCTTCGGCTTCTAATTTGTTGGAAACAGGTAATCAATGGCATGTTTCACCTACTGTTGGTTTAGCATGGAATCTGACAAACGAAGATTTTATGAAAGATGTTTCATGGTTGAATTTCTTGAAACTGCGTGGTTCGTTCGGAATCATTAACACTGACAATATTCCTTATAACGGTTATTGGAACACTACTATGAACGGAAGTGGAGGAGGATATCCTATTCAGGATGATTTCGGAAACGGAGGAGCTTGGCAAGAAGGTCAGCTTCCTTCATTGGGCGGAACTACAGAAAAAGGATATAAGTATAATGTCGGAATTGATGCTACTTTGTTTAATGGACTTACTTTGATGGTTGACGGATTCTACGAAAGACGCCAAGATATATGGGTATATACTGGCGGTAATGTTTCATCAATACTGGGAGCAACGTCTTCTTATGCGAATGCAGGTATAGTTGACAGCAAAGGTGTTGAAGTTGGTGTTGATTATACGAAGCGATTCGGAGATTTCCGCTTGAATTTGGGAGGTAACTTCAGTTTTACTAAAAACATTATCAAAGAACAATTGGAAGAGCCGAAAGCTTACGACTATTTGTATAGTACGGGAAAACCTGTCGGACAAATATTCGGATATCAAGCCGTTGGTTACTTTATAGATCAAGCAGATATTGATAACAGTCCCGAACAGCAATTTGGTGCGGTAAGTCCGGGCGATGTTAAGTATAAAGACCAAAATGGTGACGGTGTGATTAATGAGTTTGACCAAGTTGCTTTGGGATATAATTCCAGTGTACCCGAAATTTATTATGGTTTCAGCATCGGTGCAGAATGGAAAGGAATAGGTTTCAATGTTGATTTTCAAGGATTGGGGAATTATACGTCTTGGACAACGCTGAGTGGACTTTACCGTCCGCTGACTAATGGCAATACAATTTCCAATTACTATTATGCCAACCGTTGGACACCTGAAACCCCGAATGCACGTTATCCTCGTTTGTCTACTGAAACGGTTCAGAATAATAACCAAAACAGTTCCGTATGGCTTGAAAATGGTGCATTCTTAAAGTTGCGTAACTGTGAGGTATATTACAAATTGCCTCATTCGCTTATTAGTAAATGGCATTTGAATACGGCAAAAGTATACGTAAGAGGAGTTGACTTATTCTGTTGGGACCATATCAACGAAATAGACCCGGAATCACTTAGCAACGGTATACCTACCACGCGCTCTATTAACGTAGGTCTATCTATCGGATTCTAATATTAACCTAATTAAAGAAAAAACTTATGAAGTTGAAAAACATATTATTCGGATTAGCTTGTATGTCGTTCATGGCTTCATGCGCAGATTTGGATTATCGTGAATATACAACGTACGACAAAAGCTATGTATTTACTGATTTCGGACGAACCGGAGCGGTAGTGACTAATATTTACAGCTACTTGGATTCCGATCTTCCAGCAGACGGCTCGTTATGTTCTGCTTGTGATGAGTCTGAATATGCTTGGAGTTGGTCTACAGTACTTGGGTATACAGACGGACGCTGGAGTTCGACTAACGCTTACAGCCGTTGGAGTTTTGAGGGAATTCGTAAAGCTAATTTTTTCTTGGAAGAATCGGTTAACGCAGATTTTTCAGAATTGCGCTTTGACAAGAATTATGAAGCCGAAATGAAACGTTTCAATCGTTATCAGTATGAGGTCCGATTTTTACGTGCCTATTTCTACTTTAATTTGGCTCGGGCATACGGAGATGTACCTCTTATAACGAAAGTCTTGACGGAAGAAGAAGCTAATCAGGTCTCTCGTACTCCTGTGGCAGAGGTATTCGATTTTATAGTAAAAGAATGTGACGATATTGCTGATGAACTTCCGGTGGATTATACCAAGTTGGAGAATGATGCGGCCAATGGAACAAGTCCTGAAACCGGACGTATCACCAAGCAAGCAGTTTTGGCTTTGAAAGCCCGCACTTTATTGTATTGGGCGAGTCCTTTGTTTAACGAAGACAATGATCCAACATTGTGGCAACGTGCAGCACAAGCCAGTAAGGATGTTCTTGATTTTTGTGATGCAAATAATATACAATTAGGTAAATACTCTGAAATATGGGGTACAGAGAATTATAAAGCCAAAGAAATGATATTTGTACGCCGTATCGGTGATACTAACTCGCCGGAAACGACAAATTTCCCTGTTGGAATGGAGAATGGAAATTCAGGCAACTGTCCGTCTCAAACGTTAGTAGATGCTTATGAAATGCAGGCAACAGGAAAGGCTTGGAATGAAGAAGGCAGCGGTTATGATGCTAACAATCCGTATAGTGGACGCGATCCTCGATTGGGAATGACAATTGCTGTTAATGGTGATAAATGGCCGGATACTAATCCTAATCCGTTGGAAACATATACAGGCGGACGAAATGCTCTTCCTATAGCAGGAGCTACTCCTACGGGATATTATCTGAAAAAATATTTGGATAGTACCACAGATATCAGTTCGTCAACAGGAAGCGGCGGAAAGCGTCACAGTTGGGTTACTTTCCGATTAGGAGAATTTTATCTTAATTATGCAGAAGCTGTATTTAATTATTTGGGATCAGCCGATGCTACCGATGCTGTTTTTACAATGTCTCCGGTAGAAGCTGTGAATAAAGTACGCAATCGTGAGGATGTGAAGATGCCAGATTTCCCATCGGGAATGTCTGCCGATGAATTTATTCAGAAATATCGTCGGGAACGTATGGTAGAGTTGGCATTTGAAGGTCATCGTTTTTGGGATGTCAGAAGATGGAAAGATGGAGATTCGCAGAAGAACATTATAGAAATGCAGATTACAAAAAATGGTGATAACTATACATATAAGCGCGTTACTAAGTCTCGTTACTGGAATGATAAAATGTATTTGTTCCCGATTCCGGACAGCGAAATGCGTAAGAATCCGAATTTGACTCAAAATCCGGGATGGTGATGAGATAACTTTTATGTTGAACATCAAAATAGTAATTGTATGATGAAACTGAAATATATAATACCGATGCTGGCTGCTGTGTGGATGGGAGTTAGCTGTGATGATAAATTAGAATCCTTTGAGATGCAGGGGTATGAAGGAATTCCTGCGCCAGTTGAGGGAATGACTTCAGAAGCTTTGCCCGGACAAATCCAATTAAATTGGACTGTTCCTGAAGTGGCAGAATATGCTTATATAAAAATATGGTATGAAGATCCATTGCAAAAAGAAACGATTTATAAGATTGTTTCGCCGGGAACAACTGAAATGCTTATAGACGATACCCGTGCCCGTTTTGGGGAATATGAAATTTTTTATCAGACTTTTAATATTCATGATGAAGGAGGAGAGATCAAATCGATTAAGGCTGTTTCGGGAGCTGCTCCTGCTACCTATACTTTAAGGAAATGTAATGTTACGGTCGATATGTTGAGTACGAACGCGCAAGAACCTACTGAGGGACCGATTGCGAATCTTGTAGATGGGAATAAGGGGAGCTTTTTCCACACTCGTTGGAATGAGCCTTTGATTCCGCTGCCGCATTATGTGCAGATTGATTTTGCCGAACCTCATGGAGATTTTGTAGTGAGTTATGTAAACCGAAGTGATAATACATGGACTACGGACGGACGTCCTACGGAAGTCGAACTGCAAATCAGTAATGATGGAGAGAAGTGGGAAACTATTACTACATTGACCGGTCTCCCCACAAGTGCTGGTAGTGAATATACATCGGATTATATCATGCCGGGCAAAACGTTTACTTATTTCCGTTTTAACGTAATCGCTACTTCGGGTAATACCAGTTACTTCAATATGGCAGAGCTTACGATGTCGGATTTGGAAGTGTACGACCCCGAAACAGTACCGTTGGAATAAGTTGGACGTGCTTGTGATATGAGTTTGTTAATTCATTTTCGATGTGAGCAGAAGGAGGGGATTGAAAAGTTCCCTTCTTTTGTTTTTGGAAAACCTGCTACATTTTTATACTTTTGGACAAAACTGAGAATATGAAACATTTGCGATTACTTTATAGCTTGGCGTTTGCCGCACTTTTTGCGCCGGCTCAATCCCAAGAAAATTACAAGTTGGTGTGGAGCGATGAGTTCGAGGTCGATGGGAGGCTGGACTCTACGGTGTGGAACTATGAAAACGGATATGCGCGTAACGAAGAATTACAGTGGTATCAGCCCGATAATGCCTTTTGTAAGGATGGGTTGCTGATAATCGAAGCACGGAAAGAGAGGCGGAAAAATCCGTTATATCAGGCTGGAGAAGGAGGCGATTGGCGCACTTCGAGGGAGTTTGTAGAATGTACTTCTTCATCGGTGACAACTGCCGGCAAGAAGGAATTTCTGTATGGAAGGGTGGTTGTCCGTGCACGCATTCCCGTAGGTAAGGGTGCGTGGCCTGCTATTTGGATGTTGGGCGCTTCGATGGAATGGCCCTCTAACGGAGAAATCGACATTATGGAATTTTATCGGAAACAGGGTGTACCTCATATTTTAGCCAATGCTGCATGGGGAACAGACCAAAAATGGGTGGCAAAATGGAATAGCAAAGCCATTCCTTTCAGCCATTTCTTGTCGCAGAACCCTGATTGGGCTTCGGAGTTTCATATTTGGCGTATGGACTGGGACGAAGAAGCCATCCGGATTTATTTGGATGATGAGCTGCTGAACGAAATTTTGCTGAAAGATACTTATAACGGTACGATAGGGGAAGGGAAAAATCCGTTTATGCAGCCTCAATATTTGTTGCTGAACTTGGCTGTGGGAGGTATCAACGGCGGACCTGTGTCGGAGAACGCTTACCCTATGCGTTACGAAATAGATTACGTGAGAGTTTATCAGAAATAGCGGGAGAGGACGCAACATAAACAAAAAGAGGATAGACCTTTCAACAGGTTTATCCTCTTTTTGTATGGCTAAAAACCGATTTTTATTTTTTCATGCGGTTACCGTAGCGGCTCATGAACTTATCAACACGTCCTGCGGTGTCTACCAGTTTAGACTTAC
This sequence comes from Bacteroides caecicola, assembly GCF_023337095.1. Taxonomy (NCBI): domain Bacteria; kingdom Pseudomonadati; phylum Bacteroidota; class Bacteroidia; order Bacteroidales; family Bacteroidaceae; genus Bacteroides; species Bacteroides caecicola. The sequence continues at coordinate 37,955 of NZ_JAMBLM010000015.1, read as the reverse complement.
CTGTGTAGAACGGGTGTGAGCTGCTTGAAATTTCCAACTTAACCAACGGATAAGTTTCGCCTTCGAACTCGATTGTGTCTTTAGTGGCACAAGTAGAACGAGACAGGAACATGTCGCCGTTTGACATGTCTTTAAATACTACCGGGCGGTAGTTTTCAGGATGAATGCCTTTTTTCATTTCAGTATATACTTTTATTGTTATTATTTGCTATATACGGTAACACTTTTTCTGTAAAGTGTGTAATGGTCTGTTTCGGGTTGCAAAGATACAGCTTTTGCTTGAATTAGAAAAACTTTTACCGCTTAAAAATATTTTTTATTTTTTATGTGCCCATCTTATGGGGGGAGCCGCTGGACTTATTGAAACTTTCCTGCCCGCCGAATGTATGGGCAAGAGTTATCCCTGTTGTCCCCCCCCGAAAACGCTACCGTTAGTGTTATCCATTTCATGCGGATGCGTTAACCATTTCTACCCATAGCGTTCACCGGTTCTATGGGTAGCGTTTTTCATGCCTCTGACCAATCCGGATAACGGCTTCCACAGCCGGTTATTCCCGGTTGTCTTTCAGTTGGAAATCTTTACGGCGAAGTACGAAACTGTTGCTGAGGTATTTTTCACGCACGATTTTGTTTTCAGCCAGTTCTTCCGGGGTTCCCTGAAACAGAATCTTTCCCTCGAACAGCAGGTAGGCGCGGTCGGTGATGCTCAGCGTTTCCTGTACGTTATGGTCGGTAATCAGAATACCGATGTTTTTGTCCTTCAGTCGCCATACGATGTGCTGGATATCCTCTACGGCAATCGGGTCGACTCCGGCAAACGGCTCGTCGAGCATGATAAACTTCGGGTCGATGGCAAGGCAGCGGGCGATTTCCGTACGCCGGCGTTCACCACCCGAAAGCTGGTCGCCTAAGTTTTTGCGGACTTTTTGCAGGCGGAACTCATTGAGCAGACTTTCCAACTTCTCTTTTTGGTATTCCACGGGCTTGTCGGTCAGTTCCAGTACCGAAGCGATATTGTCTTCTACGCTCATTTTGCGGAAAACCGAGGCTTCCTGTGCCAAATATCCTATTCCGTTTTGCGCACGCTTATACACGGGATACGATGTAATATCTTGGTTGTTAAGGTAAATGTGACCTTCGTTGGGGACAATCAATCCGGTTGTCATATAAAAAGAAGTCGTCTTGCCGGCTCCGTTAGGACCCAGCAATCCCACTATTTCCCCCTGTTTTACGTTGATGGAAACGTGGCTTACTACGGTACGCTTCCCGTACTTCTTTACCAGATTCTCGGTACGTAACACCATGCGCCCGTCTTCGGGAAGCTGGAATTCCTCTTGCTGTGTAGTTGGTTGGTTATCTTCTGCCATGGCCTAAAAAAGTGAGAGAATATTCTTCGTTTGATGTCGCAAAAGTAGTAAAAATCTTGGGTTATGTGGTAGTTCGGGCGAATTTCGCTTCATTTTTATAATAATATAGCTAAAAAGCCTTACTTTTGTACCAAATAATTTTGTGAAAACAATATGGTTAAGCCAATCACCACTTTAGGAAAGTATCTGATATTGATGGGGAGGGTGTTTTCCCGTCCCGAACGTGTCCGGATGTATTTCAAGCAATATGTCAGCGAAATGGCGCAACTGGGCATCAACTCCATCGGTATCGTGTTACTGATTTCGTTTTTTATCGGTGCAGTTATCTGTATCCAGATAAAATTGAATATCGAAAGCCCGTGGATGCCCCGTTTTGTAGTAGGGTATACCACACGTGAAATTTTGTTGTTGGAGTTCTCGTCTTCCATCATGTGTTTGATTTTGGCGGGAAAAGTGGGGTCGAACATCGCTTCCGAAATCGGAACAATGCGCGTAACCCAGCAGATAGACGCGCTTGAAATCATGGGAATCAATTCGGCTTCTTACCTGATTCTGCCCAAGATACTCGGACTGATGACAATGATTCCCTTCTTGGTGGTATTCAGTATTTTTGCGGGTATTTTCGGTGCGTTTTGTACGGCATGGTTCGGCGGCATCATGAATGCGACCGATTTGGAATACGGTTTGCAGTACATGTTTGTAGAATGGTACATTTGGTGCAGTTTCATCAAATCACTGTTTTTTGCATTTATCATAGCCAGCGTTTCGGCGTATTTCGGCTATACGGTAGAAGGAGGCTCTATCGCCGTGGGTAAGGCAAGTACCGACTCGGTAGTGTCGAGCAGCGTGCTGATATTGTTTTCCGATTTAATACTTACTCAACTGTTAATGGGATGATAGAACTGAAATCTGTAAGCAAGTCGTTCGAGGGGCGTACCGTCCTCGACAATATAAATTTTTCTTTTGAAAACGGGAAAACCAATCTGATTATCGGTCAGAGCGGTTCGGGAAAAACCGTGCTGATGAAGTGTATCGTGGGGCTGCTTACCCCGGAACAGGGCGAAGTGCTTTACGACGGCAGGGACTTTATCCACATGAATAAGAAGGAAAAACGATCGTTGAGGCGCGAAATGGGGATGATATTCCAAAGCGCCGCGCTGTTCGACTCTCTGTCTGTGTTAGAGAACGTGATGTTTCCGCTCGATATGTTTTCGAACGCTACCTACCGCGAGCGTGTGAAGCGTGCACAGTTCTGCCTTGACCGTGTGAACCTGATTGATGCGCAAAACAAATATCCGGGTGAGATAAGCGGCGGTATGCAGAAGCGTGTGGCGATTGCCCGTGCCATCGTGTTGCAGCCTCAGTATCTTTTCTGCGACGAACCTAATTCGGGGCTCGACCCTAAAACGTCGTTGGTTATCGACGAACTGATACATGGTATTACCACGGAATATAACATGACCACCATCATCAATACCCACGATATGAACTCGGTGATGGGTATCGGCGAAAGTATTCTCTACATCTATCAGGGACATAAAGAGTGGGAAGGTACTAAAGATGATGTGTTTACCGCCACTAACGAGCGCTTGAACAACTTTATTTTTGCTTCCGACCTGTTGCGGAAAGTAAAGACGGAGGAGAACAAAGAGAAAAAATAAATTATACGGCTTTGAGGCTCAAAGGAAAGGCGGCAAAACAATGAGATGAAAATCTCTTGCTTTGCCGCCTTTCTTTTGTTATAGAAGGATAAAAATCTTACTTCTGTCGGATGAAGATATTGATCGGAGTTCCCGACAGTTTCCAGCGTTCGCGTATTTTGTTTTCCAAGAATCGGCGGTACGGTTCTTTCACGTACTGCGGAAGGTTGGCAAAGAATACAAACGATGGAACCCGCGTATTGGGAAGCTGGGTAATGTATTTGATTTTGATATACTTCCCTTTGTTTGAAGGAGGCGGATATGCCTCTATCAGCGGGAGCAGCTCCTCGTTCAGTCGGGCTGTCGGGATGCGGGTATTGCGTGCTTTATACACTTCCTGCGCAGACTCTAATACCTTAAAGATACGTTGCTTGGTGAGTGCCGAAGCAAATATTATCGGGAAGTCGGTAAACGGAGCGAGGCGCTTGCGCACAGCGTCTTCATAAGTCTTCATGGTCTTGTTAGACTTTTCTTCCACCAAGTCCCATTTGTTGATAACTACCACAAGCCCTTTCTGATTGCGCAATACCAGTGAGAATATATTCAAGTCTTGGCTCTCTATGCCCCGTGTGGCATCCAGCATCAGGATACACACGTCAGAGTTTTCGATAGAACGGATAGAGCGTACCACCGAATAATACTCCAAATCTTCGGTTACTTTATTCTTCTTGCGGATACCGGCAGTATCTACCAAGTAAAAGTTGAACCCGAATTTGTCATAACGTGTGTAAATCGAATCGCGTGTGGTTCCCGCAATTTCGGTTACGATATTACGGTCTTCGCCGATGAAAGCATTGATGATAGACGATTTTCCTGCATTAGGACGTCCTACAACAGCAAAACGGGGAATGTCATCCTCCAATATTTCGCCGGTCTCTTTGCGGAATTTGCTTAAAATCAGGTCGAGTAAATCGCCCGTTCCGCTTCCGCTCAAGGCAGAGATACAAAATGGGTCTCCTAATCCCAGCGAATAAAATTCTGCTGCATTATATTGTAAGTCGTTGTTGTCGGTCTTGTTGGCAACCACAATGATTGGAGTTTTAGAGCGGCGTAAGATGTTCGCCACCTCCAAGTCGAGGTCTGTAATTCCATTAACGATGTCTACCACAAATAAAATAACATCGGCTTCATCTATAGCCAACATTACCTGCTTGCAGATTTCTTCTTCGAATACGTCGTCAGAGTTTACCACCCATCCTCCGGTGTCTACTACTGAAAACTCTTTACCTAACCATTCACATTTACCGTATTGACGGTCGCGGGTTGTACCGGCCTGTTCGTTTACGATAGCCTGACGGCTTTGCGTCAGACGGTTAAACAGTGTCGACTTTCCCACATTGGGGCGTCCTACAATAGCTACTAAATTTCCCATATTTTCTATACTTTGTGCGGCTTCGCAGCCGGTATTAATCTAATTGATAGCCAAAGTTTTTTAATTCCTTATCAGAGTTTCGCCAGTCTTTATCCACTTTGACGAACGTTTCAAGGTAAATCGATTTCTGGAAGAAATGTTCCAGTGTTTTGCGTGCTTCGGTAGAAACCTTTTTCAGCGCCTTTCCTTGATGTCCGATGATGATTCCTTTTTGCGATTCGCGTTCAACGTAGATAACGGCATTGATATGGATACTTTTGGCTTCTTCTTTGAATTTCTCTACGACAACTTCTACAGAGTAAGGAATTTCTTTGTCGTAATACAGCAAAATCTTTTCGCGGATGATTTCAGTGACAAAGAAACGTGCCGGCTTGTCCGTCCATTGGTCTTTTCCGAAGTAAGGAGGTGAGTCGGGAAGCAGGCTTTTGATGCGTTTCATTACTGCATCGACGTTGAATTTTGCTTTTGCCGAAATCGGGATGATTTCAGCTTTTGGCAACATTTCGTGCCATTCATCGACCAGCTTTATCAGATTTTCTTGATTCGTCAGGTCGATTTTGTTGATTAACAACAAAACGGGGATGTCCAGTTTAAGCACTTTCTCCATAAACTCAGAGTTCTTGTCTGGCTTTTCGATTGTATCGGTCACATACAGTAACACATCGGCATCTGTCAACGCCGATTCCGAAAAATTCAACATAGACTCTTGGAGCTTGTAGTTAGGCTTCAATACTCCCGGCGTATCGGAAAAGACGATCTGCATATCGTCAGTATTGAGTATTCCCATGATACGGTGACGGGTAGTTTGTGCCTTGAACGTTGCAATGGAAATTCGCTCTCCTACGAGCAAATTCATCAGGGTAGACTTACCGACATTCGGATTGCCTACGATATTTACAAACCCGGCTTTGTGCATAATCTTTGTTTATTTTTGTTTGCCGACAAAAAAACGCATCGGGTTGGGATGCGTTTTTTATGTGCGTTGGTTATTTCCTTTTTTATTTTTTAGTACCGTCATAACCCCATTTCACGTAAGTGGCTCCCCAAGTAAATCCGGCGCCGAATGCGGTGAAAATGATGTTGTCTCCTTTTTTCAACTGGCTTTCATAGTCCCACAAACAAAGCGGAAGTGTTCCGGCGCTGGTATTACCGTAACGCTGTATGTTAATCATTACTTTATCTAATGGAACTTCAAGGCGAGAAGCTACTGCGTCAATGATACGCAAGTTCGCCTGATGAGGAACAATCCAGTCGATATTATCTTTATTCAGCCCGTTTCTTTCTGCGATAGCTGCTGTTACGTCCGACATGTTTGATACGGCATATTTGAACACCGTTCTACCTTCTTGGTGCAGATAGTGCATCTTATTGGCTATTGTGAAATAAGAAGGAGGACAAACCGAGCCGCCGGCTGCCATGTGAAGGAAAGGAAGTCCTTTACCGTCTGTGCGCAGAATAGAATCCATGATACCGTAATCTTCAGTGGTGGCTTCTACCATGCAGGCAGCAGCTCCGTCGCCGAAAATCGGACAAGTAGCACGGTCAGAGTAGTTGACCATAGACGACATTTTATCTGCGCCTACGATAATAACTTTTTTGCTTCTTCCGGATTGAATCATGCAAGCGGCAGTTTCCATAGCATATAAGAATCCGCTACATGCTGCCTGCAAATCGAATGCATAAGCATTTTTCAATCCCAGCTTGTCGCATAAGATAGAAGCTGTGGAAGGGAAATGATAGTCAGGAGTAGTGGTCGCAACAATTACGCAGTCGATAGAATCTGGGTCCGAATTTGTTCGTTGCATGAGTTGTTTGGCAGCTTTACGCGCCATGTAAGAAGTACCCAGTCCTTCTTCGTTGAGGATACGTCTTTCTTTTACTCCGATGCGTGTCATAATCCACTCATCGTTGGTATCGACCATTCTTGATAATTCTTCGTTTGTCAAAACATAGTCGGGTACATATCCGCCGATTCCTGTAATTACAGCATTGATTTTTTCCATCATTTCTAATGTTTGATAGTGTATTGAAAAAAAAGAAGCCGACAGAGCCGAAAGGCTCTCCGGCTTTATTCTTTCACCAACACGTTAAAGTGTCCAATGAAGTGCTTTTTATTTAGAGGGCTGCTTCTTTTACAATCGCAACTTTTCCTCTATAATAACCGCAAGCTCCACATACAGTGTGGTAAACGTGCCATTCGCCGCAGTTCGGGCAGATAGCTAAAGTAGGAGCAACTGCTTTGTCATGAGTTCTTCTCTTTGCAGTTCTCGTTTTTGACTGTCTTCTTTTAGGATGTGCCATTTTTCTAATTTATTTAATTGTTATCTAATATTTTCTTCAGTTCGTTCCAACGTGGGTCTATCTCGCCGCTTCCTTCTTCCTCGTCGGCAGGATAATCCTCTTCTTCGGTAACGTTGGTAGCCAAGTGTCTGCTCAAGGCTTCCGCCATTGCTTGGTTACATTCTCCGGGGGCATGTACGTGTTTCATCGGCAGGCTGAGCGCTACAAACTCATAAATAAACCATGCTATGTTGATGTAACCCTCCTCTTCGGGAACGATAACAATCTCGTCATCGTCTGCATACTCACTGCCAAGTTTTACTTTCAACGTTTCGTCGGTGTTGACCGGCAGCGTTAAATCATCCAGACAGCGGTCGCATGAAACCACCACATTGCCCTCAATGTGGAAATTCAATATATAAATGCCCATGCTTTTCTTTACGGAAAGTGATACCTTTAAATTACCTTTCTGTATCTCCGGGGCATCAATGTCGGTAAAGAATTGATTGGTCAGCGCATACTCATGCTGGCATGAGTCTTCACGCATGTTCTTTAATTCGATATTATATATATTGAGTTCTCCCACTTTGTAATGCCATAAAACTGGGCGACAAAGATACGAAGAATTATTTATTTAATCCAGTATTTCTACTTTTATTTCCTAAAAAATAACATAACTCAACAGAATAGCATGTCGGATTTCGTCTTATCGAGACTGATTTTTAAGCAGAAAAGCAACTGTCCGAAGTATAAGTTCCTCCGGCAGTTGCTTTTCGTCGTGTCGCTCTTATTCTGTTTTTGGTTAGAATTATTCGATGGCGATGCTGTGTTTAACAGGAGTCATGATGAACGTAAATTCATAGTCTCCATAAGGCAACATGTATTCATTCAGCGGTAAAGCTCCCCAACTGTTTACACATCCTAAGCCCATCTGTGCTTTATCAATCAAAACGTTTGTCAGGTCGGCTTCTTCTACTTCGTTGGAGTGTTCTTGACGTTTTTCCCAGCCTGAATCAAGCGATTCGATTGTATAGTGAAGGGCTGAAGCCGAGAACGGAGCTTCGGCGATGAATTGCAAGCCGCAACCTTCGTCATTTAATTGTTTCCACCAGCGGATGTCTGATTTCGTTCCGTTTTCTTGCGGGCGGATGTAGGCATAGAATTGGTCACTTACTTTTTGGTTGTAGATACCGAGGTCTGTCCATGTTTTGCGGTCGGCATAGTTTTCTATCGGTCCGCGTCCGTAATAAGAAATCTGCTCAAATGATTTCGGCATAACCAGTTGCATACCAAAGCGGAACAGGTTGGCTACTTTAGCTCCTTTGTCTGCTACCATTTTTTGGTTAACCTTTACAGCTCCTTTGTTATTGATGGTGTAAGTGAGGTAAAGTTTGGCAGATACGTTCTTCATGTCATATTCAGCAGAAACCACAATCTGGTTGTTTACCGATTCGCTCTTCAGTGAAACCAGTTTGATTCCCGGATTCTTCCAAGCTACGTATCTTTGCTGTAAGCCGGCTCCAAAGTCATTGTCGGTCGGTGCGCGCCAGAAGTTCGGTGTAAGCGCTGCTCCTTCTTTTATCATTTCCGTACCGTCTACGGTGTAGCGGTCGATATAGCCCGTAGCTTTGCTGAACTGGATGTTGAAGTTTTCACCGTTCACTTCCAGACAGTTGTAATTTGAGTCGTCTGTCTGAGGAGCAATAACGGCAAGATTACTTTCGGTAACGTTATTCAGTTCAAGTTTCGGAGCCTTGTATGGGTTCATCGTAAGCTGTGCTTTTGCTACAACATGTCCGGCAGGAATCAAGCCTTCGCGATTCTTCTGAACATACTTCACATTGAGCAGCCATTCGCCGCAGTTGCAGGTCTTTCCTAAATCAAGCTTCAGGGTTGCTGTTTGTCTCGGTGCGACGTTCAGTTTTTCTACCTGTCCGCTACGCATCACTTTGCCGTCTTTCAGCACTTCCCATTCCAAAGTATATGCCGAAAGGTCGCGGAAGAAATATTCGTTATACACTTTTATTTCGCCCTTGCTCAAATCGCCGGCAGTAGTCCAGATGTTTTGGTAATAGTAACCTACTTCATACATGTGTGGATTAGGTTTGCGGTCGGGGCTGATTAAGCCGTTGTCGCAGAAGTTGAAGTCGCTGGCATCGAAGCGGTTGAAATCGCCACCGTAGGCGTAAATCATTTTTCCGTTCTTGCCTGTCCAGCGGCATGACTGGTCTACAAAGTCCCAGATAAATCCGCCTTGATATTTCGGATATTTGCGCACCAAGTCCCAATATTCTTTAAATCCGCCTTCCGAGTTACCCATTGCATGTGCATATTCACACTGGATAAGCGGTTTCTGTTTGCTGTTGTCTTCGCAGTATTTTATACAGTTGTTGTAATCGTAATACATCGGGCAGAAGATATCTGTCTTTCCTGTTTGTCCGGCCTGTTCGTATTGAACCGGGCGGCTTGGGTCTTCCGCCTTAATCCAGTCGTAAGCCGCTTCAAAGTTAGGTCCGTATCCGGCTTCGTTTCCTAACGACCAGAAAATGATGCTGGGGTGGTTGAAGCTGCGCTGTACGTTACGCTGGTTACGTTCCATGTGGGCTTTTTTGTACGATGCGTTTTTTGCCAGCGTTTTATCGCCGTATCCCATTCCGTGCGATTCGATGTTGGCTTCGGCAACCATATATAATCCGTATTGGTCGCACAGGTCATACCAGAAATTATCGTCCGGATAATGGCAGGTACGTACGGCGTTCAGGTTAAACTGTTTCATTACCTGAATATCTTGAATCATGCGTTCGCGTGAAACGTAATATCCTCCGTCGGGGTCCATTTCGTGGCGGTTTGCACCTTTGAACAATACGGGCTTGCCGTTAACCAATACTTGTGAGTCTTTCAATTCTATTTTGCGGAATCCTACTTTGATGGGGATGACTTCGCTTATCGTGCTGCCGTTTTTCAGTGTGGCACGCAGGGTATAGAGGTAAGGAGTTTCGGCAGTCCATTTGTTCGGATTGTCAACGTTGATGGTAGTCGAAACTTTGCCCGAACCTTTTACTTCTGAAGTGGCTACCGTTTGGTTTTGTGCATCAAGAAGTTCGAGAGTCACGTTTCCGCTACCTTTCAGGCTGAGGTCAATGGCAAGTGAGCCGTTTTTATATTCGCTGTCCAGATCGGGAGTAACGCGGATATCATCGATGCGTTTTTTGTTGCGTGTATAAAGGTAGCAGTCGCGAGCCACGCCGGTATAGCGGAAAAAGTCTTGGTCTTCCAAGTAAGTACCGTCGCACCAGCGGAATACTTGAAATGCTATCACGTTCTTTTGTCCCGGTTTCAGGTAAGAGGTAAGGTCGAATTCGGCTTCCAGCTTGCTGTCTTCGCTGTAACCTACATATCTTCCGTTAACCCACAGATACATGTTCGAGCTTACAGCTCCGAAATGCGCTACAATGTCTTTGCCTTTCCAGTCGGCAGGAACTACGATTTCGCGGCGATAAGAGCCTACATGGTTTTTCTCCGTCGGAACATAAGGCGGATTACTTTCATATTGGTTTCTCCACGCATATCCGGTGTTTACATAAATGGGATCTCCGTATCCATTCAGTTCCCATACTCCCGGCACTTGCAGGTTATCCCAACCCTTGTCGTTGAAATCTGTTTTCCAAAAGTCAGTAGGGCGTGCGTCAGCGTTTTCCACCCAGAAAAACTTCCATGTTCCGTTCAGCGACATGAAGTTGCTTGATTTTTCTTTTACAGCCTGTGTTGCGGCTTCCGTAGTTTCGTAGGCGAAAAAGTTGGCGTGCATCGGGGCGCGGTTTACCGCATTTACCTCCGGGTCTTGCCATTCTTTGAAAGTCTGCCCGTTAGCAGCGAGGGTACATGCACCTAAAATGCCTAATAGAAATTGTTTTTTCATGATAAAAATTTAAGTTTTGTATAAATGTTTCGCCCACAAAAATAAACAATTTCTTGATATGCCACTGTATAAAAATCGGTCAATCAACTACCCAATTTTTGTCATGTGGCAGGGTCATCAGCGGATTGTAATACATTCCTTCCGTGTCGGGAAGATAAATGATATATTCCTTGTGGCTGTGGTTGGGAAGCGACTGTGAGCGCAACCACGGGTTCAGGTTTCGTAACAGCGCGTAGCTTGTACCCTGACTTTTGGCAAACCGGGGCAAATCGCTGATGGTCGAGGTTACTTTTACCGTATGATAAGGAATAGGAGGGTAGAGGTCTTTGCGCTTCAGACGGAAACCGAACTTTTTCGGGTCGGACAGCATGATCTTCACAGCCAGTATGCGGTAAACATAGCGCGATGTTTCTTCTACCAAGTACAGATCGAGCGCATTGTCGGTATACTGCCGGTCTTGCTCACGCGATATGCGTCCTTGTCCCGCGTTATACGAGGCTGCCACCGTTTCCCAGTTGCCAAAGCGGGCGTATGCCTGCTTCAGATACTTGCAGGCAGCTTCCGTCGATTTTTCTATATGATAACGTTCGTCTACATGATTGTTTACTTCCAGCCCGAATTCTTTGGCGGTAGTGGGCATGAATTGCCAAAGCCCCGCTGCACCGGCATACGAGCGTGCCGTAGGGTTGACGTTGCTTTCTATTGCCATCAGGTATTTGAAATCATCGGGCACACCGTTTTTCCGCAAGATAGGTTCTACGATGGGGAAGTAGCGGTTGGCACGCTTGATGATTTGTAACGACGTGCTGTGAAGGTAGGTAAACGCCATCAACTCCCTGTCCATCCGTTCGCGGCGGTCGAAGCGCGTGAGGTCGATAGGTATGCCGCAGAAATCAATACTGTCGGGCACTTCCACGCAACTGTACGTTTCCGGCTCCACCGGTTCTTCGTGCGGCACAGCGCGGCAGTATGTAAAGCCTTGTAAAAACGGCGCAACAAGTAAGATGAAAAAAAAGATTCGCGTGCGTATATATTTCTTTATATTCATGTCGTTTCAGGAGTTATTCTTCCATTTTGAAGCTGTGTAATATTGATTCGGCAGTCTGTTCGTGAGCTTTCGGGCAAACGATGGATACATAAAAGCCGCAACTTGCGTCTTTAGCCATCAGGTAGCTGTACACACACCGTTCGGATTCACAGTTACCGGTTAGTTTGGCGCCATAAAATTGCGGCAGTTCAAACGATGTAACGTCCGTCTGTTCGGTCACCTCGTCGTCTGCCGCGATGTTTTTCAGTTCTTGCGGGAGTTCGGACACCTTAATACCTTCTCCGGCAAGCAGTTGTACCGTAATGTAATAATTCGGGTTAGAAACGATGTATCCTTCTTCCGAGTCATCCTCTACTTCGATGTCCTCCGGAGCCAGAAACGAAATGTCATACGATGCCCACCGGGTCGTTTTCAACTCTTGTGCCCCGACGGGAGCGATGCCCCCAATCAGGGTGGCAAGCGTAATCAAAATCAAATGTCTCATGCTTTTCTTTCCGCCACTACTTTCCGGGCGTATACTTCTTCTTCTTTATTAACCATTACCAATACATTTCCTGCCGTGCCCGAATAGGGTGACGTCACTACCGACAGGGTTTCATCTTTCAGCATCGCGTCAACACCAGCCGATGCCAGCAAACCTTTAACCAATTCAGCTTCCCAGAGGTCTCCTCTGAAAACTTCTACCAATGTGTCATACGCAGCCTCTTTCATAATCGTAACGTTTTTGTTTATAGCAAAGATAAGTATAAAAATTGAGATTATGAATTTTTGAGCAGAATTTAAATAAGCTCTAAGTAGGTTCTTTGTCTCTTTAGAAAGGGGTTAGCAGCGTGTTTCGTTTGATATTGTTACGCATTCAGGTAAAAGGTTATCCTGTTACCGCCTGTAACTATCGTAGCATGTTTAGGGAAATGTGTAAATATCTATGTAAAATATGGCGGATAATGTGAAATTTCAGCTTGTTTTGATGTGGAATAATGTGAAAAAATCTATTTGCAGGTGTTATAAACTTTATTATGTATGTATTAATAGTTAAAGTTTTATGTATCATATTACTATGTGATAAATTTTTCTTTTCTTTGTACGAAAATTATAAGTAATAGAATTATATACGTATTATATGGCATACAGTGTTTTAGATATAGCAAATAAATTGTTGTGTAAAGCAGCGAATTATAGGGGAGGAGAGTTGATGTCAAACCTTAAATTGCAAAAAATGTTGTATTATGAACAGGGGTATCATTTGGCTAAATTCGGAACTCCACTTTTTCAGGAAGAAATAGAAGCGTGGATGTATGGACCGGTAGTACCTTCTGTTTATGAGTATTACAGCAAGTTTGGAGCTAACGGTATTTCTCCGGAAAGAGAAGAACTTGATTTGGATAATGAGTTGGAAGAAAAATTATTTGATGAAGTTTTTATTGCATATTCTCCCTATTCGGCTATCGGTTTGATGAATAAAACCCATGAAGAAAAGCCGTGGAAAACTACTCCTGCTAAAATGGGTAGTATCATATCAAAAGAAAAACTTGAAAAATTCTTCAAGACCCGTATAAAATGAGTAGTTATAGAAAGAGAAAGATAAGGATAATGATTTCGAGTTGATAAAGCGAGTTGTTGATTCGAATCAAATAAGTAGAAAAGAGATAGAGGATTTGGTTTCAATAGATCATCCTCTTTTTTCTTTTAAATACTTGCAAAAGCAGTCTGTTGAAAACTGTACGGATGTTAAATTCTTCCAGAGTTTTATATTCAGGTTGAAAAAATTATCGGAATTGGGGTGGAGTGAGATAAGGAAGTCGGACAGACATTCTTTTGGGATGGAAAAAATACCGTACTATAAAATAAAGCCCAAATCTCAACTTCCAGATTTCATAACTCCGGATGTTGAGTTTTGTGTTTTTAGGGCAACGGGGTCTAATCTTCCTTTTTTAGGTATTCAAGAAGGAAAGATTTTTTATATTATATTCATTGAAACTAATTTTGGTGACATTTATGACCATTGATTTTACTAGTCGGTCGCAATACAAAAGATGTCGGGAATTTCTGTTTTCAAGAGCTTCCGGCATCTTTTTGTATATTGATATTTTCTCTTGTTAGTCACCCTAAAAATTCTACCCATAAAGCAGTTAGGTTTTACGGGTAGCATCAGACAATTCTACCGTTAGAAATGACCAACGCTTGCGGTAGCGTTTTAAGGGATAAACAAGTGCTGTTATTCAGCGATTTATGAAAATAGTAATGCCCGGTTTCTTCCGCCGAAGAACCGGACATTGCCGAAGGAAAAGATTCAATGTTTATCTACGTAAACCGACTGAATCTAAGGTTTCTCTTTTCCGCAAAGAGGGATATTTATGTATATGAAGTTTTTGCTATGCCAACTTTTATTAATAACCACTGCGGAGTGTAATTGTTCGTTGGTCTATCAATTTTCCTACCGTGATTTCTCCGCGATAGTTGGTAGTCAAGATCATGCCCTTACTACTATATTGGAAGTAAAGTTTGGTATTTTCCGTCCAACCAACGAATGTTTGGAATGTGATTTTTCCATTATCCGATTCAAAATCCCGAATCCAACTCTGGTAACTGCTGTCTTCGTATATCGAAATGGTTGCTCCGTCGGGGACAGGGTCGGTTTTTGTTTCGCTTCCTCCCCAATTCCATTCTGTATGAGTATAATTTACTGATATCTCGCAAGGCGGAGTAGTATAACTGATGATAGCCGTTCCGTGGTCATGAGAAGATAACTGAATGTCTTCTGTGGAGAGATTCTGTTTTACTTCAAACCGGATCTCCTGACGGGCATACGGATCGTTCGGTGTATACAGCAGGCAGTGTTTTTCTTCATCTACTGTATACGTTCCGGTTGAACTGGATAACGGGATCAAGTAGTCTGTATAGATTTCTACTACTTTGTGTTCTCCGCCTGCCCATCCATCACCTTGTTTATGAAGGTCGAAACGAAGGGTTAATTCTTTTCCGCTGTTTTTGTATTCGCTAAATTGGTAAGTATCTTCATGTTCCACACCGTCTGCACCAGCTAAAGTAACTCTGCCAAAGTCATAACGGTTGTCTCCTTCATTGATAAACTTGGCTACGTTATTTTCATCGTAGAAGTAAGGATTGGTTACATGGATACTTGTTGCACTGGTAGCCACGTTTGTTTTGAAATGATAGTAGAAACGGCCGCTTGCCATACGATAGTCGTTAAAACTAACGGTTGCTTTATAGCTGAATGTCTGGTCGCCCGATTCCACCGGAATACGGTTTTGGTTTACATCGGGGTAGATGGATTTGCGTTCTACCGGCTCGATGTCGAGTACCAACGGGAATGCAGCCGTAGGCATGTTTTCCGGCAGACGGACTATCAGGGTCACTTCTTCGCCTATTTGACGGGGCACTACATCCTCACAGTCTACAGCCTCGAAGCGGAACGGTTCGCGTACGCGCACTGTTACCCTGCGCGATAATCCGGATGGAGTAGACAAAATGAAATCTTGTGTTTCCATCAGTGCGGGCAGAGCTGCCGGGGTAACGGTAAGTACACCGTCTTTGGCATTCCAATTAGAAATGGCATTGCTATTTACCGCACCGATTTCGCTGCCGATAACCGGGGTGACAGTTACAGATTCGTTACTAAGGTTTCCTTCGTAGTTGTCGGTTTTATCTGTATAGTATTCATAGCGGATGGAAATAGCTTTGGTGTCTACCAGCAGCGTATCAAGCGTTTCTACCCACAATTCATTGCCCAAACCATCTTCGATGCGGTTTACTTGGCTTACTTCGATGGAAGCCCCGATGTTGTTCGAAGCTACTGCTTGCATCGCTTTTTCGGGTGTTTCATATCCTTCTCCGTTTACCTTAGTCAGATGAATCTTATACCAGAAGTTGCGGTAAAGGTTCAGGTAGGTAGTGATATAGGTTGTTTCATCGGTTTGTACGATGTCTAATTTGTAATACGATGTTTTGTTGGTCAGTGTATTGCGTATTTTTAACAATACGTATGCCGGACGTTCCGCATTGTCCTGATTACGTTCGTACACGTACTTGTCGCTCATTGTAAATCCTGTTTCAGCATCAGGAGCTTCTTTTTCATTGATAACTTCCCCGGCGGTATTTCCTCCGAAGTTGTTGTTCATGTTGATAAATTGAGTGTAGTCGTAAGGAGTCTTTTGGTCTGTTCCTCCGGCAAAGGTGGCAAATTCTCCGTTTGCTGTTTTGCCACCTGTGTAGGGGGCTACCGTACCTTCGCTTGTATTGCGCATGATGGCGTAGCCCAGCAGCTCTATTTCCTCCAACTGTTCGTCTACCGTAATTTTAGCAAAGTTGCGCACCAAGCTCACCATAGGTAGTTGGGTTTCACCCTTAATGTTATCCACCTCAATGCGTTGCCAGTAAGCATCCGTACCGTTGCTAACGGTAAGTCTGCTGAAAATACTTGTTTCGCTTTCATCGGGCACATAAGTGTCATACGTTACATTGCCCAATACAAAATGCAAAATACATTTTTCGTTAGAGGGTGGGAGGCTGACTGTATAAGTGCCTGTTTGTCCGGCATCATCAAACGAATTGACCGTTGCTGTTTGGTTGGCAACGAAGAAACCCTTTTCATCGAACACCAATACGTGCATCGGCATCGTGGTTACATCCGTTGGTTTATCTCCCATAGCACGTGTGGCAGCCGTCGGTTCGGGAATTGTTACCGAGAAACGATACTCACCCGGTTTCAAATCCGGCATTACCGCCATGTTTTCATCCTGTTGGCAAGATACAGCCAGCAGGGTTATTAACATACTTATATATAAACAAATCTTTTTCATAACTGAATCATCATTTTAAAGTTATTGACGTTCTTCGTCTCCCCATGTAAACTGATTCGGGTTCTGAATTTTGTCATTTCCCCAATACCATACATCGTAAACGCAACGGACTACATGCTTGTTGTTGTCACTATAGAAACCTTTATTGTAGGTGTCATTATTGTAATATCTACCTGAAGCATAATAATCTCCGCTAAACAGAACAGGTATTTTATGAGCATCAGAAAGACCTATTATATACTCAATTTCTCCTTCTGTCGGAATTCTCCAACGCCCTGCCGGATAACCGTTTTCTTGATAAGAGGCACAACGTCTTTGTGCTGTTTCATAGGTAAGCGAGCCGCTGTTTACTATTCCCCATGAAGAGGCAATTTTAAAAGCAGGAGCAACGGTGGAACCATATTTTTCAATATCTTCTACATTTTCTTTTATGGTTGGATAATAATAGGTCAAGTGCTTGCGAGTATTGTCTGCTTTATCCTGCAAATAGAGTAGGTTATCCACTTTTTCACTTCTCGGATCACCGATCGCATACTTATCATCCACATCGAATGAAGTAATATAGATGGTATATTGATTTTGATTATTGTTTGAAGAACTACCGTTATTAGGATTATTTACTCCTCCTAAAGTGTTATTATCATCATCTCTTACATTTGCATCACTCCCACCTACACCATATATAAAACGGTTATTTCGCCCATTGTTATTCAATTCTCCTACAATATACATGGCAGGATATTGCTCTATTGTCCAAGTGTCTGTATGAATCCCATCCAAGTTATAAACTTCTACTGTAATGATATAAGGTACATGGTCGTTGGCATCCAAAGGGTGGGTTAATTTGATGGTATTTTCTTTATTTCCTTCAGACACTTTAAATTCACTGAAAGTAACCGGACGGTTAGAATTATTTCTGTCTTGAGTATAATCAGCGTTTAAGGTTACTTGGTAAGCATTTGTTTTATGATAATCCATGTAAGTAACCTGTGTAACTTTCGTTTTATTCCAATCAATATTACTACTGCTGATGTAAGGCATTTCCAATTCATCCACATTGTTCATTACAGAATGATATTCATCCAGTACGAGGTATTGGTAATTCTGCATTTCGGTAGAGATTTCCATTGTTGACCAATCCATAATCAGGAAGTTGGCTTTTAACTCTATGGCATCTTTCGGGTCTAAACTTCCTAATACGCCTACGTTGACGTTTATTTTATAATAACGGTTACGCAGTAATGTGGCAGGAGAGTCGTCGCCCGTGATGGGAACACGATAATAATAATTTACAGCTTGTTGTGAAGTACCGTCAGCACTTACCGCACTCCATGGAACACAAAGAATCAGGTAAGAATCTTGGCGTCCGGCAGTAGTTTCCGGATTCGGGTAAGAATAAAACGGAACATGTTCGTAATTCGTCGTTGTCTCCGGTTCATCGGCTTTCGGGGTGTACGTGCGCTTCAAGCGTGTAATGTAGTCTGATTCCTGTACGGCATACTGTCCGTCTAACTGTGTGGATTTCACTCCGTAAACCATTGTTACGTTCATTTTGTTGCGTACCGGTTTATAGGTTATGGCATCATCCCCTTCTCCCACTACGATTTCATCTTTTTCCACCGTAGGGAAAAGCACTACCTTAGCCATTGCGCGAGTCAACTCAACCGTTCCCGGTGTAGTTCTTGAGATGGTAATCGTATTTCCGCCATCCATCAACAAAGAAGATTCTTTTTCGGCATTTGTACCGCTTAAATCCAAATCGGCTTTCCATTCGGTTGTTACCTTTGCTGCTTTCAGTTCAGCAAGCGTTTTGCCTTTAGCTGTATCGTTTGTATAACCGAAATCATGGTTAGCTATTACATATATATAATAAGAAGAGCCTTCGTGTATGATGTCATAATCCAATGTTACATTGAGTTTGTTCTCTTCATCAGCCTGTAAACCGGTCTGTGCATAAATACACTCTCCCGTTTGGTCGGCGTTAAAGAAAAATACATCGGCACGTTTTACCGTATTTTCATTATAACGATCTTCGCCCGCTTCCTTATTATCGCCATCGACTCTCGTGGTCAAGACAATTGTCTGATCTTTACCGTTCGCACTTTGTCCGTTGCCCATGTCGTCTTTTTGACAAGACGAGAAGCTGCAGATCATCATCAGTGCGCATACGATATGATAGTATAGTTTTCGTTTCATGATTATTGAGCTTGAATTAAAGTAAAACGATTTATCGGGTCGGTCTCTTCACCGGGATTCATCACTTTGTTTGGATCGGTCAAATCCAACTCATACGTATTTCCTGCGATATCGGCAAATACATGGAGTATCACTTCGGGTTGTCTATCTTCCAAATCAGGATTGGTTACTTGTACTTTGATAGTCTGTTCAACCGGATTACCGTCTGAGTAAGCTACGCCTGAAGTGAAGCCTTCAACAATTTGGATGTCGTTTACGTCTCCCGTAAGCTGGGCACGCCAAGTAGCACTATTGGGTGCCTGAATGGTGAATTTCAGTTCTGCCGGGACTGTCGGACTGAGGTGAATAAGATTATTCTCCAGATCAGAGCCTTGTTCCAAATAGGTACCCTCCATCCAACCTGCGCTGCTATAACTCAGATTGTCTTTGAAGTCAATGGTAACATCTTCCACATCCCACGGTTTCACATTACATTGCAATTCCCATCCTGAAGAGTTTGCCGTGGCATCAATACTTAATATGTTGTTTCGTATCAGTTCGGTGATAGGCGTTGGGCCGTCTTTTTGGTATATTTGCGTAAGCGGGAATTCGGTATTATCATTCAAACCTACGGTGAAATTGCTGCCGGCGTTCGATTCGTAGAGGTAATAAGTAAATGTTTCTGTTTGTTCGGTTGGTATGGAATACCCTTCTGTAAACGACTTCAATTGATATGTTTTGGTGTCGGTGGCGTTTACCAAATGGCTTTCAGCCGGAAAGAATTGTCCGAAGTTCACTCTGTCTATTTGCAAAGCAGAGCCTGTGGCATTTGTGATGTTCAAATCGATGCGGGCTACGGCGCGTGTCACGAGGATTTCAATCTCCTGACCGTCGGAAAGCTCTTTGGCTGTTGTCTTGCCTGCCATCGGAAGTCCTTCAGTGGCTATCTCGTCGTCTCGTTTGGGGAAGGTGTTAGCATCGGCTGTCAGCGTGGTGGCATTAAATGTCGGTTCTTCGAACGTTGTTCCTACGCCGTAATTCGTTTCAAAATCGCCATCGATGCTTTCCTCATTTACCACAGCATAGAACTGTGTAGCTTTGGCAGGTAATCCGATGATATTGATACCCTGCTGCAAGAGTGGGTCGGTAGCCGATGTAAATACATGTTTGCTGTTTATTACAATCGTTCCGTCTTGTACGATGATGAGGCGCAGGGTTTTGATACCTTCCTCCGGGGTGACATTCAGGTCGGTTGTGTCGGTAGCGCGCGAATCTAATTTGACGGTGACGTTTGCCATATCGGAAGATGCGGCGGGGGCTACATCGTCTTTGATGCAGGAATTCAGCGTTCCCGCCAACAGCAATGCAGCCGCTAAACCTATATATTGTTTTATTCGTTTCATACTCACATTGATTTAAAGGTTAGTTCCACTCCGGTTTGCCATCTACAATCACCCAGTCGGGCACAACGATTTCGGCATTCAGTCCGTGGAATTGTATTTCGATCGGAAGTGTGGCTTCTTGAAGGGTTACCGATTCTTCGATTGCATCGTTGCGCGTGATGTAGTTATAAAGATTTCCGCTGATGAGCGGTGCAGCATCTTCGCCCGCTGTCAGGTCGCGAAGCACGAGGGTGTGTTCGCAGCAGTCGGCAGTAACGTCACCGTGGTCGTCCATACGGAAAAGAGCGAGGTCTTGCGTGCGGTAACACTGATTTTCGGCATCGTATACCAATTCGGGGTAAATCGTACCTTTTTGTGAAGCGTCCGTATTGATTTCGTTATTGAAAGAACATTGGGCATTCGAGTTTTCGATGCTCAACTGGTAAGGGATGGATGCGTCTTGTTGGCGTGTGGGGGCAGGCAGACCGTAGATGCGCACATCCACATTTACGTGGGCGCTGTACAGTGTTACCGTGTCGCGATACATCACGCCTTCTTGCGAGGGCATCGTAAATTCATGCTGACCCAAATAGTTGTGGTCGTGATTGGTTACGACATCCTCGGTCTCGTCTCCCCAGTTCGGGCTTTGGAGGAAGATGTCATCAAAACTGGTAGCAGTTACGTTTACTACTTGCGTAGCGTCGTAGGCATTACCCACAGCAACTACTTTGTAGCGTTGTCCGGGTTGTAGCTTGAACGACGGTTTGGCGGAGAATGTCGCCAGTTCGTCCTGATTGTAAGTGCCGACACCTAAGATGTGCCCGCCTTCGTCGAAAACATACAGGTCTACTTTATCCATGTATTGATACAGCACATCCTTATCGCCGTCGGCGAGATATTGGAAGTAGATGGTTACGTTATCGCAATCATCGAAATCTTCCTTGATGCAGCCGGTTGCCAGGACGAGCGCAATCGCTGCGGTAAACATTATTCGTATATATCTTAGCATAAATTTCTCGGTTTTTTAGAAAACTGTATGTTTGAATCTGAAGATAACCGGGGCGGGCAGAACGAGTGGACCGCCCCGGTTTTCCTTTATGCTCTTGCTTGTGGAGCAAGAAAAAAACAGTTGTTTATATGGAGGATATTAGTTCCAAGTAACAGTACCGTCGACCAATTTCCACGGTTTGATAGAAACTTCAGCAACTACGTTTACATCTTCAGCACCAATAATAGTATTACCGATTGCTTTATCGGGTACTTTCAAACCGTCAAAGTTATATACATAACCTGCTTTAAATTCGGTAATTTTACCTTCATCATTAATTCCTAATCCGGCTTGTTCTTCTGCTGTCAGATCAGCAGCGTTTGAGACAATATAATCTTTTACAGTTGCATAACCAGCACCTTTGATAGGACCATCAACCCAAACGCGGTCTGGAGTAACTGTAATATTGCTGTAACACAAAGTCAGGATAGGCTTACCCGGGAATACATTGTAGCTGTAAGGACCTGCCCATGGACCTTCTGTTTTCCAATCAGCACCAATGGCATCGCTAATTGAAGTATTAGCAGATGCTTCAGCCCAACTATTGTAAGTTGTAGATACAGCATCTTCGCTCAATTTAACGCCGTTCATAAACAAACCGTCAAAAGTAATAGTCTGGAACCAGCAGGCACCTTCGCTATCATCGTGGCTGATATTAGAGAAGTTCAGATAAGCAGTTTTATGTTCCGGATTCAAAGCTACGGTATAAGTCTTAGATGCTTCATCGTAATCTTCTGCCGTAATGTTTTCTTCTGCAAACATCGGAGCTGCAAGTCCTGTTTGAACAACATCCAAAGTCATGGTTGCTTTACCGTCATTGATAGAAACAGCAAGTTTTTGCGGGCCACGTACTCCTTTAAATACAAATTCATTAGCTTCCTCTATTGAAGTAAATGGACCTGCTTCCTTACCACCGACACTTGCAGTCAATGTTAGTGTAATTTTTTGAATTTCTACATCTTCAGTTTCAAGTGTTGATTCACCTACTCTACTTGCTAAAGCATCAGTAGAAATGTGTACTCTTACCGAAGCGTCACCTTCAATGCCACCATTTTCTACAACATCTTCATTTGAGCACGCGAACAAACCCAAGCCCGCAAATGCTAAAAACAAACTCTTTGAAAGTTTCATAATACAAAAATTTTTAGTTAAACAGTTTGATATTAATAGTTCTCGTTCTTTATTTTGATTGACTTCTATTATTCAGCCATGTACTCGTTATAGCGGAGGAGCTGATTCAAGTTGTCGGATGCTTGTGTGTAACCGGCTTCGGCGGCGCGGCGGAAAGCGGCTTCGGCCTTTGCTGTTTCGCCCATGCTGCTGTATGCCGCACCCAGCATGTTCTGCAGGGCACCGTCTTGCGGAGCACGTTCCAACATTTCGGCAGCCTCGGCAGCGCGATTGGCTTCAATCAGCGCCAGCGCAGCGTTGTTAAGTGCAGTAACATCGGTGGGATGTCCTTTCACTCCCGCTAACAAACATTCCGTATATTCGGGCGTGCCTTTTCCGTAACTGTCTGCCACCTGTTGTATTTCGCTTACACTCATCAAGTCGGGGCGAGACTGAATCATCTTCCGTCCTTCTTCGATGGTGAAATGACGCACATTATACTCTACGCGGTATTCGTTGCGGCGTACGGGAGGATACATTTCGTTGAGCAAACGCTGGTAGATTTCAGGCGGTACAAGGGCCTTCAACTGCTCTTCGCAGGCATCCTTGTCGCCTCCGCAGTTGTCTATGATGTCTAATACCTTATTCTGTTTCAACAGTTGCGGGCGTTTTTCCACTTCGCGGCGCAGCCCTTCCCAGTCTTCACCTTTCCATGCCACATGATAGATGGCAGGGTCAATGTTCTCCATGTCTTTCTTTACGTATTCGGTAAAGGCTTTCGCACGGCGTTCCGAGAGGTTCATGTTATAGTCGAACTTGCCTTCGGGCGAAGCATATCCTGTAACGTAGATGCCCGTAATAGTCAGGTCATCATTGTCTTTCACTACTTCGATGGAATGATGCACACTGTCAAGCTCCGAACGATTGTTTAAATAGTTCGGGTCAATCCGATGGCTGTCTTGCCGGAACTGGATATGAGCCGCGCGTGTTTCGGAACGGCGTTTCACCACCTCTTCTTTCGGAGCAATAAACGGCTTGTAATAAGTAG
Source organism: Bacteroides caecicola (assembly GCF_023337095.1). Lineage (NCBI taxonomy): Bacteria > Pseudomonadati > Bacteroidota > Bacteroidia > Bacteroidales > Bacteroidaceae > Bacteroides > Bacteroides caecicola. Next base: position 14,686 of record NZ_JAMBLM010000015.1, on the reverse strand, counting down.
GATTCATGGGCGGGAAAATGTCGCCTGTGGTAGCTGTTTCGCCACCCTCATTGCAGAGTGCACATCCGATGACCTGTCCGCGTAACTGAATGTTTCCGCCTATCATCCAACGTTTGAACGGAATCGATGCCGTGTATTCCACGGTTTGTTCCGAACCGTTTTTACGGCGTATCACCGCTATGGCATCAGGATTCAGCCGCACATGGTCGAGCGTTTCTACGCGCTGCTGTACACGGTCGCGCACTTTACCGTTGATAACCACCGGAGGCAATTCCGCCTCTTGGCTTCCGTCTGCCGAAAGGATAACCGGTGTGAGTCGCAACGAGTGTTGCCGTTTCATGTCCAGCTCATCAAGGTTCAGCTCCATGCTCACATTCGCCTGCCGGTCGGCAGTTTTCGTCACCTCGCGGTTTGTCACTTTGATTTCACTCAGGTAAACCGTTTGCCCGAAGGCATATCCGCCTGCTGCCAGCAGGATAGCTAAAGATAGAATATGTTTTTTCATTGTGCGTTCCTCCATTATCATTTAATTATGTAAATCAGCGATACGGCAGCTTTGGTCACACCGAAATAGTCTTTCTTGTCGCTTCCTTTCCACTCCCCGCAGTGAGGGCATTCGTACTTGTCATAATCGGCATGAATCCATCCCGCTCCTATTTCAAGCCCTAAGTTCCAATGTTTACCCAGCACAAACTGATAGCCGTAGCCGATGCCTGCGCCTACCATCCATCCTTGATAACGATTGTCTTTAAAAGACGGGAAAATCCCCAAGTCCATGCCCGCTACGTTAAACTGTCCGCCCAGTGCATGGAGCGCAAAGAAATGACCGTTAAATGCCTCGCAGAGCCAGTAGCGTGCTTCGGGTTGCACGAGCCAGTGTTTCATTTTCTTGTCATTTTTAAAGTGGAAGGGATTGTAATTTCCCGATACATCTAATGTCCACTTGGGAGCTAACCGGAACTCTGCCCCTAAGTTGAGCGTGGTAGTCACGTCGTACAGCAGGTTTGTCTTGACAGCAACTTTCTGTGCCGAAGCCGTCAGTGTGACAAACAGGAACATAATCCAAACGAATACCTTTCTCATAATATTAAAATCTTTTTTGTTCTCTTAATATTTCGTTTTCGCTGTCAAAATTAAGCTAAGGAGATAATTTTTCGTCGTGAAGCAATTCCCAATATGTCAGAAACGGATTCCTATTTTGTCATAAATACTGAAAGACAAATTGGTAAATTATTTATATATAATTGGTTATCCCATAAATCGGGCCGATAGCTTCTTATTCCGTAAATGAGACGAATTGACAAATTGGGAAATCTTTTGGTTATGAATTTTATTGAAACCTATGTAAAGAATTTCAGAAGAAAAGCTAAATTTGCCGATAAAGTGCCTAATAAAACAACAGAAATGAATTTACTTGAAACTTTTCAGAGCGTTCGTTCCGCTTCGCGCCGGTTGGCAATGGCGGACGAAAAACTTATTAACGATGTATTGCGCGCTACCGCGGATGAGGCTTTGCGGTCTGCCGATACCATTCTTGCAGCCAATGCCGAGGACTTGTTACGTATGAATCCTGACAATCCCAAATATGACAGACTGAAATTGACGCCCGAACGTTTGGAAGGCATTGCCTCCGATATGCGGAATGTGGCAAACCTGCCTTCACCTCTGAACCTGACGTTAGAAGAACGTACGTTACCCAACGGGTTACACCTGAAGAAAGTCAGTGTTCCTTTCGGCGTTATCGGTGTCATCTACGAGGCGCGTCCCAACGTTAGCTTCGATGTCTTTTCACTTTGTCTGAAGAGCGGAAGTGCCTGCCTGTTGAAAGGCGGCAGCGATGCCGACTGCTCGAACCGGGCGATAGTGGAAGTGATTCACCGTACGCTGGAGCGTTTCGGTGTCGACCCGAACACGGTGGCTCTGCTTCCGCCCGACCGAGAATCGACTGCCGAACTGCTTCATGCCGAAGGATATGTTGACCTGATAATTCCGCGCGGCAGCAGCGGACTGATTACTTATGTGCGCCGCGAAGCAACTGTGCCGGTCATTGAAACGGGGGCGGGGATTTGTCATACGTATTTCGATGCGGCAGGCGATGTTACCAAAGGAGCGGCGATTATCAACAATGCCAAGACGCGCCGCGTCAGCGTATGCAATGCGCTCGACTGCCTGCTGGTTCACTCCGCGCGTTTGGCAGATTTGCCGCAGCTTTGCGCTCCTTTGCAGGCAAGCCGCGTAATACTTTATGCCGATGAGACGGCATATCGCGCATTGGAGGGTAATTATCCTGCCGAGTGGCTCTGTAAAGCAGACGCCTCCAGCTACGGAACGGAGTTTCTGGACTACAAGATGGCGATAAAAACCGTGGGCAGCGTAGAAGAAGCGGTTACACATATATATAAATATGGTTCGAAACACAGCGAGAGCATCGTGACCGAAGACTTGAAAGCCGCTTCGTTTTTCCAGCGTGCGGTAGATGCCGCCTGCGTGTATACCAATGCCCCCACCTCGTTTACCGACGGCGCACAGTTTGGCTTGGGAGCCGAAATAGGCATCAGCACCCAGAAGCTGCACGCCCGCGGTCCGATGGGGCTGCGCGAGATAACCACCTATAAGTGGCTGATTGAAGGTAACGGACAAATCAGGAAATAAGGATTGAAACGCAGATAATAATTTAATTATCAATTCAATCTGCGTGAATATGCGAAAATCTGCGTTTCTTCGTCATATCAATTAATTTTGTACTTTATTATATGTATATTTGCCAAAACCTAATTTATAGATAGCTTATGAGAACCTATACCAATGTATTCGATTTGGGCGATTTGAAAACAGCCCTTGCCGAGGCCTTTGAAATTAAGAAAGACCGTTATAAATATGAATCGCTGGGTCATCACAAAACCTGTTTGCTGATATTTTTTAACAACAGTTTGCGTACTCGCCTGAGTACCCAGAAGGCAGCCCGTAACTTGGGTATGGACGTAATTGTGTTAGACGTAAATCAGGGCGCATGGAAGCTCGAAACGGAGCGTGGCGTAATAATGGACGGCGACAAGAGCGAACACCTGTTGGAAGCGATTCCTGTTATGGCATCTTACTGCGACATCATCGGAGTACGTTCGTTTGCCCGCTTTGAAAGCCGTGACGACGATTATACCGAAAAAATCCTCAACCAGTTCATCCGGTATTCCGGCAAGCCGGTATTTTCGATGGAAGCCGCTACGGGACATCCCTTGCAGGCGTTTGCCGACCTGATTACGATTGAAGAGTACAAACGGACGGAACGTCCGAAGGTGGTACTGACGTGGGCACCTCATCCGCGCGCACTGCCTCAAGCCGTGCCCAATTCGTTTGCCGACTTTATGAATGAAGCCGATGTGGATTTCGTGATTACCCATCCGCACGGTTATGAACTCGACCCGAAGTTTGTTCGTGGGGCACGGGTGGAATACGATCAGATGAAAGCCTTTGAGGGCGCTGACTTTATTTATGCGAAAAACTGGGCATGTCCGGGCGTGACGAATCCTGCCGATTACGGAAAAGTATTGAGTAAGGATATGAGTTGGACGGTAGATGAGGCACACATGGCGGTGACGAACAATGCTTTCTTTATGCACTGTCTGCCCGTCCGCCGTAACATGATTGTGACCGACGACGTGATAGAAGCACCCACCTCGCTCGTGATACCCGAAGCTGCTAACCGGGAGATTTCGGCAACGGTCGTATTGAAGAGAATGTTGGAAGGGCTGAAGTAATCCCGCGTATCAGCTGATGTAGGGGCGTATGCGATACGCCCTGAATACATGGGCTTATTGGCGTGGATGTTTTTTGGCGTATGCGATACGCCCCTACGTTTATGCTTAAAAATGCGTAGGAAATACGCCTTTTTTGCTCTGCGTGTGAAGCCTGAAAATTCATGCGGAAGAGTTGACCGGTTCTATGGGTAGAAACTAACAACGCTACCCATAGAACCGGTCTGTTTTATGGGTAGCGTTTTCGCTTGTTTCCAGTCACGGGTTTATCGGCTAAGAAATCCGATTCAAGCGGTAGTGTGTGAGAATGCTTTCGTGATGCAGGCGGTGTGCTGTCGCCAGCCGTTTCGCATTGAAAGCCGTTAGTTAAGTAAGTGGTCGAAGTCGTTTATCGTCCAACTGTCTCTCCACTGGATAACCGGTTTGCCTTCGTTAAACTGAATCGGCAGCCAGATATACCGTGCGTCGCTCGGATGCTTCGGCCGCCAGTTATCAGCCATGAAAATGAAAGCATCCTTTTTACCGGGAACAGGAAGTACAAACGTACTCTGTCCGTGGAAGGTGAGTTCGGCATCCTTGCCTACACACGGATTGGGGTGTTGCGTCCACGGTCCCCAGATACTCGGTGCGGAAAACATGCGTGCCTCGTTCGGGTCCCAGCCTGTACATCCCGAAGTAATCATCCAATACGTACCGTCTTTCTTGAACAAGGCAGGCGCTTCATTGTGTCCGGCAGGTGCGATGCGCGTATATTTTCCCGTGTGGCTTTGGTAATCGTCGCTCAATTCGGCTATATGAAGAGTCAAGTTATCTTCCGATGAATAAATGTGATATGCCTTGCCGTCGTCGTCTACAAATAACTGCATGTCTCTTGCCATCTGTCCGCCCTCCAAATCGCGTTTCACGAACAGTCCTTTGGCGATGGCGTCATACCAAGCCGGTGTCCACCATTCGGTATATTTCCCGGCATCCAGCGTATCCAGTACCGCACGCTGCTCGTCAGTCATGTCGAACGGCAATTTCCCCGGATTGATGCGTCCGGAACGGAGGTATTTGAAAGGTCCTGTCGGACGGTCGGCTACCGCCACCGCCGAACGTGCGGCCGCATATCCCTTGCCTTTCAGCTCCAAGTGAAACCACATTACGAATTTGCCCGTCTTTTCATTGTAAATCACCTTCGGGCGTTCCATGATACAGCCTTGCGTTATTTCGCTGGTCGTGTCGTTGGTCACTACGGGCAACACGGCACCTTCGTTTTTCCAATCGGTAAGATTCGGTGATGAATAACACATGATACCCACCATCGCACTGCTTGTTGTGTCCGATTTGTTTTCGCCGTACCAATAATACGTACCCTCGTGATAAAGAATACCGCCTCCATGTGCGTTGACATGTACGCCCGCATTATCCGGCCATATTTCCATCGGACGAATCTCTTTAGCCTCTTGTTGTTGTGTGCAAGCCGAAAGAGCCAGCGTGCAGATACACACGGCCCATACAAATAAAGTTGTCTTTTTCATATACATAATTAGGTTTTAGTGGAGGCAAACTTACGGAAAATCAGCAGGAGAAGCCGATAAAAATCAAGCGGAATACAATAAAAATCAGGCAACATGTATCTTTTCGGCGTTTGGAGTGCGCTTATGGGGTGGATTTCTATTTTCCGATGCGGGCGTCAGGCGGTTCTTGTTTTCATGAATTTATCTGCTTTTCGCCCCTTTTTTTCATTTATAGTTTGTACTTTTGCATTGATATGGAAGAACAATTCGACATACGAGACTATAAACCGACGGGTAAAGAACGTGATTTCGAAAATGCACTTCGCCCGTTGCAATTCGGAGATTTTAGCGGACAAGACAAGGTGGTGGATAATCTGCGCATCTTTGTAAAAGCTGCCCGTTTGCGTGCCGAGGCACTTGATCATGTGTTATTACACGGTCCTCCGGGATTAGGTAAAACTACATTGAGTAATATTATTGCCAACGAATTGGGAGTGGGATTTAAGGTCACTTCAGGGCCGGTCCTCGATAAGCCGGGCGATTTGGCAGGAGTTTTGACCAGTTTGGAACCGAACGATGTGTTGTTTATCGACGAAATACATCGCCTTAGTCCGGTAGTGGAGGAGTATCTGTATTCGGCAATGGAAGACTACCGCATTGATATCATGATAGATAAAGGGCCTTCGGCACGAAGCATCCAACTCGATTTGAATCCTTTCACACTGGTGGGTGCCACCACTCGCAGCGGTTTGCTTACGGCTCCGCTCCGTGCCCGCTTCGGCATCAACTTGCATTTGGAGTATTACGACGACTCGGTGCTGACGAAAATTATCCTTCGCTCATCGAAGATACTGAATGTTCCCTGCGACGTGGAAGCCGCCGGCGAAATCGCTTCACGCAGTCGCGGAACGCCCCGTATCGCCAACGCTTTGTTACGCCGCGTGCGCGATTTTGCCCAAGTAAAAGGCTCCGGACGTATCACCATCGAGATAGCCCGCTATGCGCTTGAGGCATTGAACATCGATCGCTACGGACTGGACGAGATAGATAATAAGATACTCTGTACGATTATAGATAAGTTTAAAGGCGGCCCTGTGGGATTGACCACCATCGCCACGGCGCTGGGTGAAGATCCCGGTACACTGGAAGAAGTGTATGAGCCTTTTTTGATCAAAGAAGGATTCTTGAAACGTACGCCTCGCGGCAGGGAAGTGACCGAACTGGCTTATAAGCATTTGGGAAGGAGTATTTATAATGGTAATAATAACAGGACTTTGTTTGATTAAGTTTTATGGCTGAGTTGAAATCTTTGGCTAAAGATACTGCCATTTATGGAGTGAGCAGTATTGTAGGGCGTTTCTTGAATTATCTGCTGGTTCCGCTTTATACGGTTGTATTGCCGGCAGCGTCGGGAGGATATGGTGTGGTTTCTAACGTGTACGCCTATACAGCTTTGATATTGGTATTGCTTACTTTCGGAATGGAAACCGGCTTTTTCCGTTTTGCCAATAAGTCGGGCGAGAACCCTGAAAAAGTTTATGCCAATACGTTGCTGTTTGTAGGCGGGCTGTCGTTAGTATTTGTGGCGCTCTGCATCATTTTCTTACATCCTATCTCGGCATTTTTAGGTTATCCCGACCATCCCGATTACGTAGGGATGATGGTGCTGGTGGTTGCACTCGATTCTTTTCAGTGCATACCCTTTGCCTATTTGCGCTATAAGAAACGTCCCATAAAGTTTGCCGCGATAAAGCTGTTTAATATCATCGGGAATATCTGTTTGAACCTGTTCTTTTTGTTGCTCTGCCCGTGGCTTGATGCACAGGGTTACGATTGGGTTTCATCTTTTTACAATCCCAATTATTTAGTAGGATATATCTTTGCGTCAAACCTTATCATGTCTGCCGTACAGATGTTTTTTTTCTCATCGGAACTGCGCGGATTTTCTTACCGCATTGATTGGGGACTGATGAAGAAAATGATAACCTATTCATTTCCTATTCTTATCTTCGGGCTGGTAGGCATTTTGAACCAGACGATTGACAAGATGATTTATCCCTTTTTGTTCGATGACCGTCAGGAAGGTTTGGTTCAGTTAGGTATTTATAGTGCAACCAGTAAAGTTGCGCTCGTTATGGCGATGTTTACACAAGCATTCCGATACGCTTACGAACCCTTTGTATTCGGGAAAACAAAAGATGCAGACAACCGTAAGGTGTATGCTGCCGCCATGAAATACTTCTTCATCTTTTCGCTGCTCGCATTCTTGGCGGTGATGGGATACATGGATATTTTGAAATACATGGTGGCGAGCGACTATTGGGAAGGGCTGGGCGTAGTAGCCATCGTAATGGGAGCTGAAATCTTTAAAGGCATTTACTTTAACTTGTCATTCTGGTATAAACTGACCGACGAGACCCGATGGGGAGCTTATTTTTCGTTGATAGGCTGTATAGTGATACTTGTATTAAACGTTTGTCTTGTGCCCCGTTATGGATATGTTGCCTCGGCGTGGGCATCAGTTGCGGGATACGGAGTGATTACGTTGCTTTCATACGTTATCGGGCAAAAGAAATATCCGGTTTCCTATCCTTTGAAGGAAATGGCAGTTTATTTGATACTGGCTGTGGTACTGTTTGCTCTTTATCACGCAGTAGAGATACCAAACGTTGTGTTGCGTTTGATATACCGCACGCTGTTAATCCTTGTATTTATAGCTTATATAGTAAAGAAAGATCTGCCGCTGAAAAGCATTCCGATAATCAACCGGTTTGTAAAGTAAGCCGCTTATAATGAAAGAGGGAGGAATATCCGGATAGATGCTTTTGCATGTTCCGGTATTCCTCCCTCTTTCTGCTTTTATGTTGTGATGTGAATCGGCTTATTTTTTACGCTTCTTTCCGCGTTTTCCCCAGTTTTCATCCATGAAACCTGCATCGAAATCCTCATTATCCTGTTGGAAGAACTGCTTCCAATCGTCTTTCCGTTTCGATTTGGAAGGTTTTACCGCTTCTTCTTTTTTCCGTTTGCCCGACTCTTTTTTATCGCGCTTTTTGCCTGCCTTGTCGCTCTTTCCACTATTCTCATCGGCATATTCCACTACCACTTTACGGCCGTTAACCGAAGTCTTGTTTAAAGCCTTCACTACCAGTGCGGCTTGCGGCTCAATAACTTCAAAGAAAGAAAAGTTCTGCATCAAGTCGATTCGTCCTATCTGGATGCGTTCTTTCTTGATATGACGGTTAATCATGTCGATAATCTGATTAGGGAAGAAGCCGTCCGTCTTTCCTAAATTCAAGAACAGTCTCGTGTAACCTTTCTCAGCCTTGCGCGAACGTTCGCCGCCCCGCTCTTTGCGCTCCTTGCGTTCTCCCTTCTTGTTCTCGGCATTCGGTTGTTCGATTTCAGGCGCATTCTTATAGTAATCAAGGAATCGGTTGAACTCCATTGATACCACGCGCTTAATCAAATCTTCTTTGCTCAGCCACTCGAATTTGCGGTAAATGCTTGGCAAGAACGTTTCGATTTCTTCCTCATCTACTTTTACCTTTTCGATGTCGTCGATAACCTTGATGAGCTGTTGCTCACAGATTTCCTTTCCCGAAGGCAATGTGCCGAGGTCGAATTTCTTTTTGATAATCCGTTCTATTTCGCGCATTTTCCCTTTCTCGCGCAGGTTGATGATAGAAATAGAGACACCCGTTTTTCCGGCACGTCCGGTACGTCCGCTGCGGTGCGTGTAACTTTCCGTATCGTCGGGCAGTCCGTAGTTGATAACATGAGTCAGGTCGTTAACATCCAGTCCGCGGGCAGCCACGTCGGTAGCCACCAGCAACTGCAAATGACGCTGGCGGAATTTCTGCATCACCAAGTCGCGTTGCGCCTGACTCAATTCACCGTGCAGCGAATCGGCATTATAGCCGTCTTGAATCAACTTGTCGGCAATTTCTTGCGTTTCCTTGCGTGTGCGGCAGAAAATGATACCGTAAATTTGCGGATAAAAGTCGACCACACGTTTCAACGCCAAGTATTTATCTTTGGCATGTACAGTATAAGCAATGTGATGAACGTTTTTGCTTCCCTCGTTTTTCGTACCGATGGTAATTTCTTTGGCATCGTGCAGATAGGTTTTGGCGATACGTGAGATTTCAGGGCTCATCGTAGCCGAGAACATCAGCGTATTGCGGTCTTCAGGTACTTGTTCCAAGATGGCATTGATGCTGTCGGTAAATCCCATGTTCAACATTTCGTCAGCCTCGTCCATAACCACATCACGGATGGTTTCCAGACGAGCCACCTTGCGCTCCATCAGGTCGATGAGACGTCCCGGAGTAGCCACGATGATGTGTACCCCTTTTTTCAAGCTCCGTATTTGGCTTTCTATGGACGAGCCGCCGTATACAGGCAATATTTTCAGGTCGGTGATATACTTGGAATAATCTGTTAAGTCTCCTGCTATCTGCAAACACAGTTCGCGTGTAGGACAAAGGATAAGTGCTTGCGGCACACGGTTCTTAATATCAATTTTTTGTATCAGCGGCAGACCAAATGCGGCTGTTTTTCCGGTTCCGGTTTGTGCCAGAGCCACTACGTCATTACCGTTCCCCAGCAAATAAGGTATTACTTCTTCTTGTACGGGCATGGGATGCTCATATCCCATTTCTTCGATTGCTTTGCGTATTTCCGGGGAAACGCCCAATTCTTCAAATGTTTTCATTTATCGTTTCAAATATCTAATTCGGCTGCAAAGATACGCACATTTACTGATATATAGGTATTTCTATGCACTTTTTTACCAAACTATCAGCGATTGAAGAACCGGGCTTTTACTGTTCGAATGCTCAAGCCGTTTCTTCTTGCCAGTCAGCCGGTTGCGGAAGCAGCTTTTTGCGGAAAATATAGATACAGGCAAGGGTAAGCACTACGCCTGCCGCAGCGATACAGATGGCATCGGTTGTTCCGAAAGCCTCTTGCATGGTGGCATCGGGATTATCGGAATAAAGAAAGACTACGACGGAAGTTCCGTTGTTGATGAAGTGCATCAGGATGCTGGGGATGAGGCTTCCGCTACGGTAATAAATCCATCCCAAAGCCAGTCCGAGTACGAAAGCGAACGGGATTTGTGCCGGATTGCCGTGGATGGCACCAAACAGCAGTGAAGAAACAATGATTGCTGCGGCGGGTTTCTTCCATTTGCGTAACAAGTGTCCTTGAATAGCTCCCCTGAAAAGCAATTCTTCGGCAATGGGTGCCATGACAACGATGGCGATGATGCCCGCCGGGTGGTGCATCATGGTTTCAAACGTAGCTTCCATGTTGTTGGGGAGGTTGACCAGCTCGCTCAAGTAGTTACACCATAGTCCCATGCCGATGATGAACAGGATAGATACTGCCAATACGCTGCCCGAATTGTAATAAGCAAGTGTCTGTCGGTTCAGCCGGACGTATTTCCACACAAGCAGGTGAACGACCAAAGCGAGCGTTCCGATTAATTGCGACATCAGCAGCAGAGTCACTCCGCTTGGATCTGTCAGGTTAGGAAGTTGGGTGGTGTGATGATAAACCATGTAGCCGCAGGTAAAAACTCCTTGCGTGGCAAACTGATAAATGAGATAATAGAGCAATAGTTTGATGGTACGTCCCATAATGAATAACAGTTTTTATCTTGTTAAAAATATTGAACCTCTTAAACCTTTCCTGACCCTGCGGAAGCACGAAAAAATTTCCACCGCTATGCCCTGAAAAAACGCTACCGTTAGTGTGGTCCATCCCATGCGGTAGTGTTAACAGGTTCTACCCATAGCGTTGCCCGGTTCTACCCATAGAATTTTTCAAGCCTCCGGATAGGCTGGAGAAGGCTTAAAACAAGCTCATTATAAGTTTTAATCACTTCATTACAAATGTAGGCGATATTCCTTTGCCGTAAAAATAAAAATGTAAAAATTTAAACAAGTGCAGAGAAACAATTGTTCACTCCGCTTTCTTTTGTCGTCAAAAAATCCGAAATTTGCATGTACGGAAATGTCTGCAATCGGGGTAAGTGACACAAGTCGGTTCTTTTGTCCGTTTTATCGCATGAACCAAACAGTTTATCCGCATGTTTTATCAGAGGCTTCGGATAGCGGCGGAACAAGCAGGGGAGAGGTGAGGAATGGAACCCTGAACGTTAAGTATTTCTGTGAGAAAGGTTGTTATCATTATAACCAGATGCTCTCAGCAGATTTTGGAGGGCATATTTTATTATTAATAGTGTAAAGTAAAAATGTTAATCATTAAAACCCGTATTCTATGAGACTTATCATTTTTATCGGTATGTTGTGTTGGATGGTGGCAGGAACGGTTTCTGCGCAAACGTTGGATTCGCCCGATGGTAATTTAAAGCTGAATTTCCGTCTGCTGGATGACGGTACGCCCGTTTACTCCCTTCAGTATAAGGGAAAAGACGTTATTAAAGAAAGCAAGATGGGCTTCCGGATACGTCCGTCGTATGTATTCAATAAAGATTTTACGATAACCGATACGCGCTTTTCTGAATCGGACACCACGTGGAAACCGGTGTTGGGCGGAAACAGTGAGATTCGAGACAACCATAAAGAAATGTTTGTAGCCTTACAGCAAAACGGAACCGGCTGGCTGTTGAACATCCGTTTCCGCCTTTTCAACGATGGCTTGGGCTTCCGTTACGAATTCCCCGTACAGAAAGAACTGCGTAACTTTACGCTCGATGGCGAAACCACAGAGTTCCGGTTGACGGGCGACCATAAGGCTTTCTGGTTGCCGGGCGATTACGATACCAACGAATATCCTACCACGGTGTCGAAACTATCGGAGGTAGCCTCGCTGACCGAGAAAGTGCGTCAAGAACCTTTGGCAGCGAAAGCCTTCACGCCGGGACTTGCCGTACAAACACCGCTGATGCTGAAGTCTGCCGACGGACTGTATATCAACATCCACGAAGCTGCGTTGGTAAATTATCCGGCAATGTGCCTCGACTTGGATGACAAGGCTTTTGTTTTGACCTCTCATCTGACGCCCGACCGTAACGGAGCGCGCGGTTTTATCCAGACTGGCAGTGTTACTCCGTGGCGTACGGTGGTGGTGAGCGACGACGCGCGCGACATACTTGCTTCGAACTTGATATTGAACTTAAACGAACCCTGCAAGCTGGCAGATACATCGTGGATTCACCCGGTGAAGTACGTCGGTGTGTGGTGGGAATACTTTACCGGACAAGGCTCTACGTGGGCTTATACCAATAATCAGGACATCGTAATCGGTGAAACAGATTATACGAAAGAGAAACCGAACGGAACACACGGGGCAAATACGGCTCACGTGAAAGAATACATCGACTTCGCTGCAAAACATGGTTTCGACGGCGTATTGGTAGAAGGATGGAACGAAGGTTGGGAAGCGAACTTTGCCTACATAAAGGAACACATTTACGATTTTGACAAACCCTATCCCGATTTCGATGTGGAAGAGCTTCATCGTTATGCGGCAGAGCGTGGCGTGAAAATCATCATGCACCACGAAACCACTTCATCGGTTGCCGATTATGAACGCCAGATGGAAGATGCTTTCCGCTTTATGGCAGATAACGGATACGATGCCGTAAAGACCGGTTACGTAGGCCCGATTATTCCGCGCAGCGAATATCACGACGGACAGTGGATGGTAAACCACTACCTGCGTGTGGCGAAAACGGCTGCCAGATATAAGGTGATGGTCAACTCCCACGAGGCGGTACGTCCTACCGGATTGTGTCGTACTTATCCCAACTGGTTCGCCCAAGAATCTGCCCGCGGAACAGAGTTTGAGTCTTTCAACGGCAATACGCCTGAACATACCACCATTCTTCCGTTTACACGCTTGATGGGAGGCCCGATGGACTATACGCCGGGAATCTTCGAAGGCGACCTTTCGGTTTACGGTTCGAACAAAGCGAAACTCAGTACCACGCTCGTCAAACAGTTGGCACTTTACGTAACCATGTACAGTCCGCTCCAGATGGCTGCTGATTTGTATCAGAATTATGAAAAATATCCCGACGCTTTCCAATTTATTAAAGATGTGGCAGCAGACTGGGACAATACATATATCCTCGAAGCCGAACCGGGTGATTACATTACGATAGCCCGTAAAGCAAAAGGCAAAAACGAATGGTACATCGGCGGAATAACCGATGAAAATGCCCGCGAAGCAGTCATTGACCTCAGCTTCTTGCCGGAAGGAAAGAAATATGAAGCAACGATTTATGCCGACGGAAAGAAAGCCGACTGGCGCACCAACCCGAAAGATTATGTAATATCCACGAAGAAAGTAACCCGCAAAACCGTATTGAAGCAACGCCTTGCACCGAGTGGGGGAGTGGCTATCAGCATCAGGGAATTATAAAAAGGAGTTATAAAAGAAGTATCATCCTTTGATAAGATAGTAGCAGTAAATCTGCCCGGACCAAGCTACTTTTGTGCAGAAACTTTAACCGGTAAATCTTATGATGAAACAATTTTTCTGCGCTGTGGCGGTAGCTTTGTTATGCATATCCTGTTCATCGCCCAAGCAAAAGGCGGAACAGGATATGTTTGTATCTGTAAAAAACGGTCAGTTTATCCGTAATGGTAAACCTTACTATTATGTAGGGGCGAATTTCTGGTATGGAGCCATCTTGGGTTCGGAAGGAACGGGCGGTAACCGGAAACGTTTATGCCAAGAACTGGATTCGTTGAAAGCATTGGGAGTAAATAACTTGCGTGTGTTGGTCGGGGCGGATGGAAAATCCGGTGTTCCGACAAAAGTAGAGCCTACCTTGCAAACTGCTCCCGGAGTGTATAACGATACGATTCTGGCAGGACTGGATTATCTGTTGATGGAAATGGGCAAGCGCGACATGCTGGCTGTGCTTTACCTGAATAACTCGTGGGAGTGGAGCGGCGGTTACGGGCAATACCTTGAATGGGCAGGTTTCGGAAAAATCCCCGTCCCGGCAATAGACGGCTATGAGGCTTTCATGAATTATGTAAAACAGTTTCCGCAATCGGAGGCGGCGAAAAGGCTTTTTTCAAACTATGTTAACGATATCGTGACACGTACTAACCGTTATACGGGGAAGCGTTATACCGATGACCCCACCATCATGTCGTGGCAAATAGGTAACGAACCGCGTGCTTTCTCCCAAGATAATAAAGAAGCATTTGCCGATTGGTTGGAAAAGGCAGCAACTCAACTTGATTCGCTTGCTCCCCGTCAGTTGATATCTACCGGGAGCGAAGGTAAAGCAGGTTGCGAAGAAGACATATCGCTGTTCGAACGGATTCATCAGAATGAACATATTGATTACTTGACCATCCATATCTGGCCTTATAATTGGGGGTGGGTATCGGAAGACAGTTTGCAGCAGAAGCTGGATAATGCCAAGCAAAAAACCGAAAAATA
>NZ_JAMBLM010000014.1:0-78602 GCF_023337095.1 Bacteroides caecicola | reverse complement strand
TTTTCAAAAAGAATGTTTATAGGCGTAATCGCTATCTTTAGATTACAAAATTGTTACAAACACCGTGTCTTTTAACAGGTGAAACTTGATTTAAGTCAATAAAAGACACCGTAAGGGTAAAAAATATGCTGTATAATTTTTATGTTTTACAGCATGTTCTTATATTTGCAGTGGTAAAAAGATAAAGCTCGAGCTAAACTATTTAAGTGTTTTTAGGTAACAAGTTTTTAGGTAACAATTTAAATTTTAGGTATTATGAAGAAATTAGGCTTAACATTAACAGTTGCATTAGCATTTTCTGCATCTGTATTTGCATCAGAACCTCAAGAAGTTGCTTCTAAGTGGGATGGTTCAATCAACAAAGCTAAACTATCAAAATATCTCCAGTTGTCGTCTAATCAACACGAAGAAGTAGCAAATATTTGCGACTATTTCCAAGAACAGATGAAGACGGCTAATAATTCAAAGAAAAACAGCGATGAACAGGTTCGTAATGCTGTGTATGGCAATCTGAAATTGATGAAAAAAACATTGAACGAGAAGCAATATAGCGAATACGTTCGTTTGATGGCCATGACTTTGCGTAATAAAGGTATCGATGTCAATAAAAAATAAAGATTAGTTGTTTATAACAAGGTGGGGCTGTTTCATTTTTCGTGAAACAGCTCCATTTGCTTTTTGTGGAATTATACCGGCTCTTTGATGAGAAATGTTTTGTATTCGTCTTTATTGTAAACCTCTTGTTCCAATCCTTTATGTTCCGACTGAATGGTCTGTATAAGTTTTCGAATACCCGGTTCGTCGATATCCAGTCGGTCTAATAGATTAAGTTGATTATCGTATAACTCTTTCTTTCCGAATCGTTTAAATAGCCGGAAACAAGTTTTAGGAACAAGGTATTCCGATTTTCCCGTTACATATTTTTTATATTGACTTTGGTAGATATGGATACCTGCAAAGTCGAAATCTCCATAATGTACGTAGTTATTGGGCTGTTTTTGTAACCACTCAGTGAAGTATTTGTAATGTTCTCTTGGGTAATAGGGCACAAAAAAACATTTCATTTCTCCGAATAGTTCTATTTGGTTTTCAATCATACAGAAGTTTTCCGAGTTTTCAACCAGCACGATTGTAATGTCTTCCGGGAGCTTGAATGAGTCCGGATAAGGCATGAAAACAGGCAGTCCGTTGGCGCGGGTCAGAATATGTTCCTTACCTTTCCACCGTGCCTGAATCGGTTCGGTGACTTTAAACAAGAATCCTTGAAACACCCTTTCGGTGTCTTTGTTTTTCGAGTCGCCCGTCAGGTAGACATTGTCTGTACGGGTAGGGGAGGCTTGGTTTTTTACGATGTATTCGTCAAGCGTACATCGGATATAATGATTGTTCAAATAGTTTAACAAGCCAATGGGGTCGTCAGCATAAATTACTTTCCCGTGATGCACCCTTTTTGCCAATAGAAGTTTCTCTTCTCTTAGTTTACGAAATATCTCGGCACGGAGTTGGCTGGAGGGAATTTGTTTTCCCTCAGCCAGTTCTTTCAACAGACGTGCCTGTTCGGTAGTGATATACATTTGTTATAACTTTTTATCGGATATAAGTCGTGCGATACGTGTCTTGCTTTGAGCGTTTTTCGTCATCAGGTACACATGTTTATACGCATCGCGGTTTAACTCAGTGGGCGACCCGTTAATCAGGATGATGTTACGGTCGTTGGCAAATTTCAGAATCCCGTTGACATTGTTCGGGTGAAGTTTCCCGATTTCATCCATCATGCAATGCAGCTTGAAATCCTTGAATTTGCGGGAAGCCCCCTCCTTAAATACGTTCAGCAGCATGATGTTAATCATGGCTTTAACCAAAATGTCTGTTCCTTCCGAACCCACGTTCGACAATTTTTCCACGAATCCGGTATCGTTGTTGTTTTCTACGATGCGGAAGCGTAATTCAAACGAATCGTACAGGCGGATGGAGTCGTAACGGTAAGCGTAGATTTCTTTGATGAAATCTCGGAGCAAGTTTATCGCCTCCTGTTTTACCAGTTGCTCGTTTTCCGAAGAAAAGAGGGTAGTACCCGGGGCAAGGTCGTAAGCATGTTCGTTATAATACTTTTGTATGTTACGCAGCGTGCTTACCACTCGGTTGCTGCTTTCTTCTATTTTCATTTCGATGCGTTGGATTACTCCTACGAAATTACACGTCTGGAATCCCTTGTTTACTTTATTTATCAAGTCTTGAATATCATCCTCCGATGCGGTGAGCATCGACGTATCCATGCTGATGCGCTTAAATACATCCGAGTGTGTATCGTTGATACGTTTTACAAACTCATCGATTCGGTTTTCTTCCACAAAGTCGTGAAGCTCTTCAGCAAAGCGGAGGTACTCCCAGTCTTCGGTAAACTTGGTAGGAAACTTAAACGTGTTGTCTTCGCCGAAGTGTGATGTAAACAGAACCACAGCCTTGCGCAGGTCATTTTTTATCTGGTTACATTTGCTTTCTGTCCTGCTCAATATTTCAATTAAATCCGAACAGTTTTTCTGCGTGTCCGCATCCGCTGTCTGGTGGTCGGCGGTAAATATATCCTGATGAGGTTTGTACCACTCGTATGATTCTATTTTCCCGTACGCCTCCATGTCGTTCTGCAACTTTTGTAATACTTTTTCCGCTTCCTGATAAGCCTGCTCCTGCACATTTATTTGCTCTTGCAGGATATTCGATTCCTTGCGCAGCGTTTCCTGTTCCTGCTTCAGAAGCGATGTTTTAGCCTCTTGCTCCAATGCCCATTCCTGTATATGGTCTATCCAGTCGCGCTTATCTTTATGAAACTCGATAATCAGTGTCTCATGTTCTTTTATGAAGTTCAGTTCCTTCTTCAGCTTGTTTAACTGGACGGCTATCTGCTGCAGACGCTCTGTATCCGCTCCCTGTGAATGAAGCTCCTCGTCCATTTGTTTGCGGTAGGCTTTCTTTTCGGCAGCAATGCGCTGTTGCTCCTCCCGTTCTTCGTGCTCCACATTTTCCACCAATTGGCGAAGCTCTTTCTCCGCCTCCTTTTCCTGCTCCGTCCAAAGCTGTTTTATGGCTTGCTGCTTTTCGGTACGTTCATGGTTCAGGTTATTTAGCTTTTCATCAATGCGCTGTAATTCCAGCTTTAATTGCTGTTCTTCTGCCACTAAAAGCTTCAGTTGTGCGCTTCGTTCTTCTTCTGCCTTTTGTTTCAGATTTTCCAAGTCGAGCATGTCCTTTTGGTATTGCTTCTCCAGCTTTTCCTGCTCGTATTCTTGAACTCGTATAATTTCGCGCTGCTCTTTAATGACAGGTAGGTATTTATACTTGAGTTGCTCTACCAGTTTTTCCTGATCTTGTTGCAGATGTTGTATTTCAGCAGCTATTTCGGCAAGGCGTTTCTCTCCTGCTTCTTTCTCTTTCTGATAGTCGTTGATTGACTTGATAGGACGATTTACTTCGTCAAGGTTTAGCGAAATGCCATAGAAAGAAGTATCATCTGTGCCCGACAGTTGTGGAGATAGGTTGGTTTGCCACAGCACCGATTCGTCGCACAGCTTCCCGATGTTGTCTTCCCAACCCTTTTTGTTATCCTTCAGCCATCCCTGAAGCGTGTGTTTGCTGTTGCGCAAGAAAGTGTCAAGTTCCTCAACACGAGGGCGTAGCTGCTGCTGTTCAGCCTGAAGCTGCGACAAAGCGTCTTCTGTTTCCCGCTCCTTCTTTTGCCGTTCTTCTTCCCATTTCAAGTTGGTTTCTTTGATGATAAGCTCAGCCTGCTCCTTACGGTTTATCTTACTCATTTGCAGCCCGGTGTACGACTGGATGCGATGTTTCAGTTCCTCCAGTTCCTCTTTAAAGAATACCTCTTTGCGGCAAGTCTCTATACGGAAGCGAAGTGCGGTCAGCGCATTCTGTTTTTCGCTTCTCTCCGGATGAAGCTGTTCCGACAGTTCCTGATACTTATGAAACAAAGCCTCGACAGCCTCCTCGCGTTGTCTGCCGATGTCTTTCATACGTTTCGTGAGCGTTTGGTTCAGTTCCTCTTTCTGACGCAGCTTTGCCGCATGGATTTTATTCCATTCCTCGTTCAGCCCGTTAATCAGCCGTTCGTATTTGGTCGAAGTCTCTTCGTACTGCGAGGTCAGTGTGTGCTGTTGTTTTTCCAGACTTTCTTGACGGCTTGCCAATTCTTCTTTTTTAGCCGAGCGCTCAATGATGTGGTGGATGTTTATTCGTTCGTATTCCTTTTCTTTCTTCCGTGCCTTTTGCAGTTCGCTGTCAAGGATGGTGAGTCGGTCATGCAGCTCGTCGCAACGCGATTGTGATTGCTTTTGTAACTCTTTTTTACGGTTTTGCAACACGTTCCGTTCGGTTTCGGCCTTTTCCTGTTTTTCTTTCCACACGGGATATTTGGCCTGTGCTTGGCGGAAAGCTACAGCCAGCTCCCGACAGCCCTGTACCAATGCTGTTTTAAGTTTTGCCACCTCTGCCGAATAGCCGATGATGTCCGTAGCCTGTTTGCGGGTTTCCCGCTTACGGAATTCCTCGATGTCGCGCAGACGTGTTTCGAAATTCTTCAGATGCTCTTTGTAACTGTTCAGGTCGATGGCAGTCTCTTCCTCGTTGAGCGATGATATGATAGTCTTTTTAATGAATTCGGCATCCAGTTTAGAGTTTAACAATACATTTTGAATGGTGCGCGGAATATTCTGAAACTGTTTGCTCTCCATCAGCGAATACTTGCGCATATCTGCCTCCACGCCGTTTCCGTACAGGATATTCCGGTATTCTTCGTAAGTATAAATGATGCGCGAATAATCTACTCCGTACTGGTCAAGCATGGCACGGATGCGGTCGGTTCCACTGTATGCCGTGCGGTTTTCGTCCACAAAGAACTCTTTGCGATAAGGCGAGTCGATGAAACGGAAGCAGATGCGGTTCATCGACTTAAAGGTAAGTATGCAGAACGCTCCCTTTTCAGTAGTCACTTCGTAAACGATGTACGAGTTGGCATACGGGAAATAATACTCCGCGTAACTCTGTTTCTCTACCGGGATGCCGAGCTTCTGCGTGTCGGCATTATAGAAAAACAGGATGGAGCGCAACACGGTACTCTTACCCACTCCTTGCGTACCGATGAAATGTACGTTCCCATCCAAGAAAATATCATCCGCGTAAGGGATGTTTGCACTATTGATAAATATGATTCTATTCAGGTTTCTCATCTTCTTCCGTCTCGTCGTAAATGTTAATACTTTCTATCAGTCGTTCCAGATAGTGCCACGCACTCATTACTTTATATGTATTCGTCTTGTCGTTTTCCAATTCTAAGAACGAATCTTTCGTAAGTTGGCGAATCACGTTGTCAAGTATATCTTTACGGATGTCTTTGTCCGAAAAGTGCTTGCGGAGGCTGTCCAGCTTGTTTTGTAACACTACATTGATGTTCGCTTCTACCAATATCTGTTCGGGTTGAAACCGATATCCCGGCCCGAACGTCTCGTCGTAAGTCTTAAACAGGTCGAGCACGTCAATCCAGTAGTACGCGCGCTGTATTTTTTGTTCCAGCGTCATGCGCGGTTCGTTTCGCGAAAAGTAGAAATACTCGTTGCCATGTTCCAGCGTGTAACCTATCTGGGCAAAGAACAGCGAGAGCGATTCAAAGTTGTCTTCTATCTGGTCGTAAAGATTGCGCAAGGTTTCGTCTACGCTGTTCGAGCTGATAAACAAACCCTTTTGCAAGTATTCAAATATATTGCCTGTCGAGTCAGGGATTCGTATATTTAATTCCATACCGTGAAAAATTTAATTATTAGGATACGTCGGGATATATCTTGGCGTATTCATATTGATGATACACACCGTATTCGTCTGTAATGCGCAGATGGCTTTCGTAGAGCGAAACTATCTGGCAGAAAAACGTGGTGCGTTCTTGCTCGCTCACCTCGCGGCGGAAACGGTGATGCATCAGGAACGAGAACAAATCGTCGGGTTGTGCCGCCTCGTCGTTCCACAGCTTTTGCGCCTGTGCCTGAATGTAGTCGTTCAGGGTTTCGTTCAGGTCGATGGTTTCTTGGTAAGTCGCCTGCGTTTCCATCTCCTCCGCACTGAAGGCACCCGCCTCGTTACTCTGTATAGCCTTGCGGTATTGCAGGTTACGGATTACTTTCAAGATGACGGGACGCGCCTCGTCGGTATTCAGGTAAGAGATAGACAGCTTGAATGAAGGCGACGACGTACCCTCGACCAACAGCGAGTGTTCGCGCTCCATAACCTCCGCCAAGTTACTCCGCGTGCGCAGTTCAAACTGGTCTTGCAGGTATTTCAGTTTCTTGATTTTCTCAACCAATACTATCTGGCTCTTAATCTGATTCAGGTAGTTGATGATGTCCTGCTGCGCGCTGATAAGACTGTGTGCCGAAAGCTGAAGCTCCTGACGCAGTTCCAGCAAGATGTTTGCCAGCTCCTCGTCGGTAGCCTGTTGGAAAAACAGACGCTCTTCGTGCAGGATGAGATGCTCCGTAGCATCAATCATCCGCTGAATGTTTATCCGCTTCTTGTCTAAGTTCTCTAACCGCGCAATCTTTATCTGATACGTAGGCTCGTGTTTCACGGCGTGGTCGATGCTGTCTTGCAGGCTCATGATGTTACGTATGGTAGTGTAAGCGATTTTACGGAACGTAATCTTGATGTTACGGATGTAGCTTTCCTTGCGCGACGGGATTCGCTCTTTCAGATAATAATCCATCAGTTCATGCAAGAACTCAATGTTTTCGTCGATGACGGCAGTGTTTATCTCTTCGTTGGCGTTCAGCAGCAACTCGAAGAACTCTTGGAAACGGATATCCAGCGAAACCTCGTTCCCGTTCTGCCGGATAATCTCTTTTTCGATTAATATCTTCAGGCGATTCTCGTCTCCTTTCAGCAACAGAAGCGCATCGGAGTATTTAAAATTTAATGTTTTTCTCTTTTCAAACATCTCTGTAAGCAGCCCTCGTGCGGCAGAGACCGTATTGATGATTTCGTTTATTGAGCGGAATATGTACATAATGTTTGTTTAGTCGAAAAATCATGCAAAGGTATGACAAGACGGCGGAATTTCCTAATTTTTGCAGAACTTATAGGCTGCTGATTTTCTATGGGAAGGAACCTCGCACGCTATGGGAAGCGTAAGTGTTTCCTATGGGTAGAATTTCTGGGTTGTTCGGCTAAAATTTGTACCTTTGTATTTATTTCAATCAAAACCGAAACATAATGGATATATCTACTATTCTGTTGAATCTGAAAATCAAACAGTTAAACCCCATGCAGCAAGCCAGTGTCGAGGCTTGGAAAGAAGGTAACGACCTGATATTGCTTTCGCCCACCGGAACGGGTAAAACATTGGCATACCTGTTTCCGCTGGTAAGTTCGTTGAATCCCGGTGCCGACGGTGTACAGGCGGTGGTGCTTGTTCCCTCGCGCGAATTGGCATTGCAAACCGAACAGGTGTTCAAGTCGATGGGTACGGGATTCGGCGTGATGAGCTGTTACGGCGGACGTCCGGCGATGGAAGAACACCGCGTTATGAAAGGACTTCGCCCCTCGGTGATTATCGGTACGCCGGGACGTATGAACGACCATCTGGAAAAACAGAATATCGATGCTTCCACGGTGCGCCTGCTCGTGATAGACGAGTTCGACAAGTGCCTTGAGTTTGGCTTTCAGGATGAAATGGAAGCCGTTATCGGCAAGTTGCCGCGTCTGCGCCGATGCTTCCTGCTTTCGGCTACCGATGCCGAAGAGATTCCACACTTTACGGGGTTGAACCGCGTATCGAAACTGAATTTTCTGGACGGGAAAGAGGAAGTGGAAGAACGCTTGCAGTTGTATAAGGTAGATTCTCCCATAAAAGATAAGCTCGAAACTCTTTACAAACTGATTTGCTGTTTAGGCAACGAGTCTACACTGGTGTTCTGTAATCACCGCGAGAGCGTAGACCGGGTAGGGAAGTATCTCCACTCGATGAAAGTTTATTGCGAAACCTTTCACGGCGGCATGGAACAGGATGACCGCGAACGGGCGTTGTATAAGTTCCGTAACGGAAGCTGCTCGGTATTTATTTCTACCGACTTGGCGGCACGCGGACTTGACATCCCCAACGTAAAACACATCATCCATTACCACCTGCCGTTGTCGGAAGAAGGTTTTACCCACCGCAACGGGCGTACTGCGCGCTGGGATGCCGTGGGCAGCGCATACATTATTCTGCACCCCGAAGAACAACTGCCCGCCTATATCCCGTCGGAACCCGAAGAGTTTGTTTTCCCCGAAACCATTCCCGCACCCGCCTTGCCCGAATACATTACATTATATATAGGTAAAGGGAAGAAAGATAAGATTAATAAAGTAGACATCGTAGGATTCTTGTCGAAAAAAGGAAATTTAAGCCGCGAGGAAGTAGGCAGAATCGATGTGAAAGACCACTATGCTTTTGCTGCCATTTCGCGGAAAAAGGTGAAACAAACGTTAAAATTGATACAAAATGAAAAGATTAAGGGGGTAAAAACTTTGATAGAACCGGCAAAGTAATAACTTTGTGACATTACATCTGTTTTACGCTCCCCCTGCAAGAGGGTGTCTTTCTGACCTGCCGCAAGTACGATTTTCGTGCGGACGCTTATTTTATGTGTCTGTATTTGTCAAAATGTTAGTTATCGGCTTATCTGCTTGTTAAAATGAAAGAATATTTGAGGTGAACGCATAAAATTATTAGGATTTCTTTTGGAAGTCTAAAAATAATAGCTATATTCGCAAAGTGTGAGTTTAGAAATCTATTGTTTAACCAAAACAAACATCCAAATGAAAAAACATAATTTTAATGCGGGACCTTCTATATTGCCTCGCGAAGTAATCGAAAAAACGGCTCAGGCTATACTGGATTTTAACGGTTCGGGACTTTCGCTGATGGAAATCAGTCACCGCGCTAAAGACTTCCAGCCGGTGGTAGACGAAGCGGTAGCTTTGTTTAAAGAACTTCTGAATATCCCCGAAGGCTATTCGGTATTGTTCTTAGGCGGAGGAGCAAGTCTGGAGTTCTGTATGGTTCCCTATAATTTCCTTGAAAAGAAAGCAGCTTATCTGAATACCGGTACATGGGCAAAGAAGGCGATGAAAGAAGCAAAAGCCTTTGGCGAAGTGGTTGAAGTCGCTTCGTCTGCCGATGCCAACTATACATTTATCCCGAAAGACTATGAAGTTCCGGCAGATGTGGATTATTTCCATATCACAACCAATAATACGATTTACGGTACGGAACTTCATGCCGACCTTGATGTAAACGTGCCGATGGTAGCCGATATGTCATCGGATATATTCTCTCGTCCCGTCGATGTATCTAAATATATATGTATATACGGTGGCGCGCAGAAGAATCTGGCTCCGGCGGGCGTTACTTTCGTTATCGTGAAAAATGATGCGGTAGGTAAGGTGTCACGCTATATTCCTACGATGTTGAACTATCAGACTCATATCGAAAAGGGGTCAATGTTTAACACTCCTCCGGTAGTGCCTATTTATGCGGCTTTACAGACGCTGCGCTGGCTGAAAGCACAGGGCGGGGTAGAGGAAATGCAACGCCGCGCACGCCAGCGTGCTGAGATGTTGTATGCAGAGATAGACCGTAACAAATTGTTCCGCGGTACGGTAACTGCGGTTGAAGACCGTTCGTACATGAATATCTGTTTCGTAATGGCAGACGAATACAAAGACCTTGAGGCTGATTTCCTGAAATTTGCAACCGAAAAGGGCATGGTAGGTATCAAGGGACATCGTTCTGTGGGAGGATTCCGCGCTTCATGCTACAACGCAATGCCGGTAGAAAGCGTACAGGCATTGATAGACTGTATGCAGGAATTTGAGAAAAACCATTAAAAAACGGAGGGCGTATGAAAGTTTTAATAGCAACCGAGAAACCGTTTGCCAAAATTGCGGTAGACGGCATTCGTAAAGAAATAGAAGCTGCGGGCTATGAATTGGCTTTGTTGGAAAAATATACGGACAAGGCACAGTTGCTGGATGCGGTAAAAGACGCGAATGCGATTATCATCCGGAGTGACATCATCGACAATGAAGTGCTCGACGCAGCCAAAGAACTGAAGATAGTGGTTCGTGCCGGGGCCGGTTACGATAACGTGGATTTGGAAGCCGCTACCGCCCACGGTGTATGCGTGATGAATACTCCGGGACAAAACTCGAACGCCGTGGCAGAACTGGCATTCGGACTGATGATTATGGCTGTCCGTAATTTCTACGACGGCAAGTCGGGTACGGAACTGATGGGTAAGAAGTTGGGTATCCATGCTTACGGAAACGTAGGACGGAACGTAGCTCGCATCGCCAAAGGTATCGGTATGGAAATTTACGCTTACGATGCTTATTGTCCGAAAGAAGCAATGGAAGCGGATGGTATCATCCCCGTAAATACGGCAGAGGAACTGTATGAAAAATGTAACGTAGTATCGCTTCACATTCCGGCTACTGCCGAAACAAAAAACTCCATCAACTATGAGCTGGTGAACCGGATGCCGAAAAACGGACTGCTGGTAAACACGGCGCGTAAAGAAGTTATCAATGAAGCCGATTTGCTCCGCCTGATGCATGACCGTCCGGATTTGAAATACGTAACAGACATCATGCCGGTTCATCATGCCGAGTTTGCAGAACAATGTCCGGGACGTTACTTCTCTACTCCGAAAAAAATGGGGGCACAGACTGCCGAGGCAAACATCAATGCCGGCATCGCAGCCGCCAAGCAGATTGTAGGATTCCTGAAAGACGGATGCGAACGGTTCAGGGTAAACAAGAAATGATTTGGAAACCGGTTTTCCCGTTATAGCATGTAGGGGAGGGAAGATAACCCGCCCCTACATTGTTTATAAGGAAGTCGTAACTAATGATATTAACCTCAGATTTAAGATTATGGTAAAAATAAAACCTTTCAAGGGCATTCGTCCTCCTAAAGACTTGATTGAACAAGTGGCTTCACGCCCGTACGACGTACTCAACTCTGCCGAGGCGCGTGAAGAAGCAGCCGGAAACGAGAAATCGCTTTATCACATCATTAAACCTGAAATCGATTTTCCCGAAGGAACGGATGAGCATGATCCGCGTGTGTATGAGAAAGCAGCGGAGAACTTTCGGATGTTTCAGGAAAAAGGCTGGCTGGTACAGGATGAAAAACCATGTTATTACGTCTATGCCCAAACCATGAATGGCAAAACGCAATACGGCTTGGTGGTAGGAGCTTATGTGCCCGACTATATGAACGGGGCGATAAAGAAACATGAACTTACCCGCCGCGATAAGGAGGAAGACCGCATGAAACACGTGCGTGTAAATAATGCAAACATCGAACCGGTGTTTTTTGCGTATCCGGAAAATGCCGAACTTGATGCGATTGTGGCGAAATACGTCGCTCGCAAACCGGAATACGATTTTGTGGCTCCGGGAGATGGATTCGGACATACGTTCTGGGTAATTGATGAAGATTCGGATATCGATGCCATCACTGCTGCATTTGAAAAGATGCCTGCCATGTATATTGCCGACGGACATCACCGCAGCGCGGCGGCAGCGTTGGTGGGAGCGGAGAAGGCTACGCAGAATCCTAACCACAAGGGCGACGAGGAGTATAATTACTTCATGGCGGTATGTTTCCCTGCCAACCAACTGACCATCATTGACTATAACCGGGTAGTAAAAGACTTGAATGGCTTGACTCCCGAACAGTTCTTGCAGGCATTGTCGGAACATTTCATCGTAGAGGAAAAAGGTACGGAAGTTTACAAACCCGCAGCCTTGCATAACTTCTCACTGTACGTTGACGGTAAATGGTATAGTTTGACAGCTAAGCCGGGAACATACGACGATAACGACCCGATAGGTGTACTTGACGTGACGATTTCTTCAAACCTTATTTTAGACAAGATATTGGGTATAAAAGATTTACGCTCCGACAAACGCATTGACTTTGTAGGCGGTATACGCGGATTGGGTGAACTGAAGAAACGGGTTGACAGTGGCGAGATGAAAATGGCGTTGGCGCTTTATCCGGTATCGATGAAGCAACTGATGGACATTGCTGATACAGGCAATATCATGCCTCCCAAGACTACATGGTTTGAGCCGAAGCTCCGTTCAGGTCTGGTTATTCATAAACTTGAATAGTTTTGTGGAAAGCAGAATGTAAACAGACTTTCATTTTGAGTGCGGATTACAGGGATTGATTTTATGTTAGTAACTCCATTGTAATCCGCATTTAAGAGTTTGTTTAGATTTTGCTCTGCCTCAGTTTGAGAATTGTTTTCGAGGATGTTTTTCGGTTCTTACGAGGATGATAGCGGGCTATCTGACGAGTGAAAACGGGGAAACAGACCGGAAACAAACTCAAAAAAGGGCGGATAAAATACTTAATCGGAAAATTTAAGCAGGTTCTCAATATTTATTAAAATGAAATTAACTCCGTGAAATCCTTATAAATACCATTCGTCAGAAAAAGAAAAAACATTACCTTTGCACGCTAATTTGGTAAAGTTGACAGAGAATGATGAATACAACGGTTAAAGGATATGCGTATGGAGCTATTGCGGCAGCCAGTTACGGGCTGAATCCTTTGTTTACACTTCCGCTTTATAAAGCGGGATTAACTCCTGATTCTGTATTGTTCTATCGTTACGGACTGGCGGTAGTCATGTTAGGCATTTTGATGAAACTGCAAAAACAGTCTTTTGCGCTTCGGCGGAAAGAGGTGCTTCCGCTGTTTGTGATGGGAATGCTGATGGCTTTTTCTTCGCTCGCACTTTTTATCAGCTATAACTACATGGCAGCGGGTATTGCTTCTACCATCTTGTTTATCTATCCGGTGTTGGTAGCTGTCATCATGGCTGTTTTCTTTAAAGAGAAACTTTCTATGATAACCATATTGTCTATCGCTTTAGCGTTTTTCGGAATCTCGTTGCTGTATAAAGGAGACGGTGAAACGTTAAGTTTCGTGGGTACGGTGCTTGTTCTTATTTCCTCTTTGACTTATGCGCTTTATATAATAGGTGTCAACCGCTCCGTGTTGCGTGATATGCCTACCTCTAAATTAACTTTCTACGCATTGGTATTCGGGGCGAGTGTTTTCTTTGTACGCCTGAAGTTTGGTGCCTCGTTGAGTCCTATCCATGAACCTTTGCTTTGGTTGAATCCCATAGCGCTGGCATTGTTTCCCACCGTTATTTCGTTGGTAACAATGGCTAAGGCTGTTCATTACGTGGGGTCTACGCCTACTGCCATATTGGGCGCATTAGAACCGATTACGGCATTGTTTTTCGGTGTGATGATATTCGGAGAACCACTTACTCCGCGTATCGTTTTAGGCATTATTCTGGTGTTGTCGGCTGTTACGCTGATTATTGTGGGTAAATCGTTGGTAAAAACGATTCGTATTCGTATTTTTCATCATTAATTCTTCAACTTGTGGACGATACATATAAAACCATATCCGGTATATCAGAATCTGTTTTCACCGAAAAACGAAGCAAGTTTATTGCGATTGCCATTCCGGTGCGTTCGGTAGCAGAAATAAAAAACTTGTTAGAGCAATATCAGAAAAAGTATTACGATGCACGTCATGTTTGTTACGCTTACATGTTAGGTCCGGAGCGCAAAGACTTCCGTGCCAACGACAACGGAGAGCCTTCGGGCACGGCAGGAAAACCCATTTTGGGGCAAATAAACTCGCATGAGCTGACTGATGTGCTGGTTATTGTAGTGCGTTATTTCGGAGGAATCAAATTAGGTACAAGCGGATTGATTGTGGCATATCGTACAGCAGCTTCCCAAGCATTGGCTGAGGCTACGGTTATTGAAAAAACGGTAGATGACGAAGTTACCGTTGCGTTTGAATATCCGTTTATGAACGACGTGATGCGTATCGTAAAAGAAGAGTCGCCCGAAATCATGGAACAATCGTACGATATGGATTGCATCATGACCTTGCGCATCCGGAAATCACAAATGCCTCGCCTTCGTTCCCGTCTCGAAAAAGTAGAAACCTTACGCTTTCCCGAAGATACATCTGTCTGATATTTTTTATTTGCATAGCCTGTGACGGATGAATCAGACTTCCGCCGAACAAGTGTACGGATTATTTGTTTTTATATAATAAATTCAGTATATTTGCGATAGCAACCTTAAAGCGAGGTTTTATGAGAGGTTTGATTCTTTGGGTGATAGGAATGTTGTTGATGGCGGGATGCCACAACCAAGCATTAGACGAAACTCTTGCAGTGGGGCAGGATGTTGAGCCGGTTGATACGGCTTATGCAGAGCAGCCGGCAGAAGAAAAAGTATTAACGGCAGCCGATATTACACTAACCAAAGAATTGATATTCGATCGTTATACTCCCGAAAAAGATGTTTATCCGTATCAAGATACAGTGCGTTCGTTCAAGTGGGACGTGATGCGGCAGTGTCTGGCTTTTATCGAAAACATGCAAGCCAAAGAGGATGTCCGCTGGGGAGTTTTCCAAAATTATAAAAATCGTAACGGGGAAGCCCCTGTGGTGCGTGAGTTTGTGCGTAACGCTTACCGTCGCGTGTCCGACACGCTGGGCGTGGAACGCTACCAGTCTGTGCCTCTTTACCTTCCGACGGACACGCTGGTGCCCGAACGTTATGGGCGTGACGGTTTTCTGGTGCAGGTTATCGAGCAGACTGGCGGATTCTACCGTGTCTATCCTGTGACAATGGAGGAAGAATACCTTGTTCCGAGCCGTTATGTAAAACAACTTTCCGATACGACGGCTTTCCGGCATGTCATTTTTGTCGACCGCCAAGACCAGAATATCGCAACGGTAGAGCAGACAGGAAACCAAGAGTGGAAAGTGCGCAGCATGAATCCTGCCACTACCGGACGACATGCACCGCCCTACGCCCAAGAAACACCGTTGGGTATGTTTTTGCTTCAGGAAAAAAAGCAGCGCATGATTTTTCTGAAAGACGGTTCTTCAGCACTGGGAGGATATGCTCCCTACGCCAGCCGCTTTACAAACGGGGCATACATTCACGGTGTGCCGGTAAACGTGCCGCGCACGGCAATGATTGAATACAGTTGGTCGCTCGGAACCACGCCGCGTTCCCACATGTGTGTGCGGAATGCTACGTCTCATGCCAAGTTTATTTTCGATTGGGCACCTACCGAAAACTCGCTGGTGGTAGTAATCGAATAAATCTTACACAGAACCTGTTTGAACCTTTCCTTCCGCCGAAAACAAGGCAGGAAATATCCTCCGTTATACCCCGAAAAACGCTACCGTTAGTGTTATCCATTTCATGCGGATGCGTTAACCATTTCTACCCATAGTGTTGACTGGTTCTATGGGTAGAATTTCGAGCCTTGTCTTGAGGTGGGAGATTCTCTGCTGCTCCGGCAAAAATATTTTCCGATGACAAAGTGTTAATTGTTTAGTAATCTTGATATTATATCAAGAATATTCCGTAACTTTGCCGCCGTTCTTTATTTAGCCTGTTTATGCGACGATTCATACTATCTACATGCTTTTTACTTCTTCCTTGTACGAGTTTGTTGACAGGGCATCCCTCTGTATGCAGCGAGGTGATAGCTGAAGCCAAAACCGATAAAGTGGCAGAACTTTACCGCTCCATGCAACTGGAAGGCGTGGTCAACTGGAAGGCTTTCCGTCAGGCGGTGGCGGGATATGAAAAGATTGAAGGGCGCAAGCGCGACATTCTTACCCTGATTGATTTTTCGAAGCCCTCTACCGAAGAGCGTCTGTACGTGTTCGACATGAAAAAGCACCGATTACTTTTCTCTTCAGTCGTATCTCACGGAAAAAACAGCGGCAATAACTACGCCACTTCTTTCTCAAATGAATACGGCTCTTATAAAAGTTCTTTAGGATTTTATCTCACCGAGTCGACCTATCAAGGCAAGAACGGCTACTCTCTTATCTTGAACGGACTGGAGAAGGGGATAAACGACCGTGCCCGCGAGCGTGCCATCGTAGTCCACGGAGCCGCATACGCCGACCCCTCGGTAGTAGCCCGCGGCGGACGCTTGGGCAGGAGTTTCGGTTGTCCCGCCCTTCCCCCCAAACTTTCTCGTCCGATAATCGATGCTATTAAAGGCGGCAGCGTAATGTACATTTACGCCGATGCTTCGGATTATTTGGCACACAGCACAATCTTGGAAACCCGCGATTTGCTTTGATTGTTTTTAATATTTGCCAACACAAATATATCTTGATGGGTTGCAGAATGTTTTCAGAGGCAGAAACATTCGATATAAATGGAGAGTAAAATGTCATTTTTCAGTAAGTTATTTAAACTGAAGAAAGAGTCGGCAAAAAGTAAAAATGTTACGCCGGAATCATTAAGTTTGACAGCATTCGAGCGTCGGACAAGTAATTTGTTGTCTCAAAATATGTTTATAGCTCGGAGTGATTATAAGACGTTGGTTGAAGATTTTGCCGATTTATATTCTCAGTTCGATACCCTTCGTAAAACAGATACATTGGCTTACTTTTGTCGGGATAAAGAGATTTCTATTCAACAAGTCAATTCATTTCTTTTTATGTACGAAGATTTTCGGAGGAAGGAGGGGGCAGAAGTAATTCAAAAGCATAATGAAGCCTTTGTTAAGCTACATTTGGTTTCAGATAAACAGTATCTTGACAATATTCTTAAGAAGGTAGATCCAATAATAAAACTGGATGAAGAACAACGACGTGTAGTGCTTTCCGATGAAGATTATACGTTGGTGATAGCCGGTGCGGGTGCTGGGAAAACAACAACAGTGGCAGCAAAAGTAAAATATTTAGTAGAAAAACAGAATATCCGTCCCGACCAAATTTTGGTTATATCTTTTACAAACAAAGCCGTAGGAGAATTGCGTGACAAGATAAACAATGCATTGAGGATAGATTGCCCTGTTACCACTTTTCACAAGACGGGATATGCCATTATGCGTCGACAGGATGCCGACCGTAAGGTAGTGGTAGATCAGGGATTCATGTTTTATACGATAAACAATTATTTGAAAAGGAATATTCTTGAAAATCCTGAATTGGTAGATAAGCTGATTCTATTTTTTGGCAGTTATTTTGATGCTCCCTATGAAGGTGATAACTTGAATGACTTTTTTAACTACATAACAAAAGCTGATTTTTCTACTTTGAGGGGTAATATCGCTGAGTATGCTGATCAGATTATAGATAAACGTACGGGGAAATGTATCACTATTTCTCATGAAACTTTGCGGTCAGAACAAGAAGTTCGTATTGCAAATTTTTTATATATGAACGGCATAGATTATGTTTATGAAAAACCTTATCCTTACAATATTGTGCGTTCATATAAACCTTATACTCCTGATTTTACTATAACACAAGGCGGTAAGGAGGCATATATAGAACATTTTGGTATAACTCAAAATGGACAGAATAATCGTTATACAAGGCAAGAACTGGAGCGTTATAAAAAAGAAGTGAACGATAAGGTTAAGTTGCATATTAAGCACGGTACAGAGCTTATTTATACTTTTTCAGCTTATAATGATGGTCGGGATTTGTTGACTCATCTTCAAGACGAACTGATAAAGCATGGTTTCAAGCTTAGACCTCGTCCGGTTCGAGAAATATTCGATAAGATTGTGAATACGGAAGAAAACCGTTATATAGCCAAATTAGTAAAATTGGTTTGTACATTTATTCAAAATTTTAAAACCAATGGTTATGTGTTAGATGATTTTCATCGTTTTCAGACATCAACAAATAATGAAAGGAGTAAATTATTTTTTACGATTTGTGAGCAGTGTTATCTTGAATACTCTAAACGTTTGAAGGAAAAGAAAGCGATTGATTTTGAAGATATGATTAATGATTCGGCACGCATTCTGCGCGAAGAAGTGGTAAAAGGAGAAAAGTTGGATTTTAAATATATTATAGTAGATGAATATCAAGATATATCTCGTCAACGCTTTAATCTTACAAAAGAATTGAGTAAACTTTGCGATGCTAAAATCATAGCTGTAGGAGATGATTGGCAATCTATTTATGCATACGCGGGTTCGGATATAACGTTGTTTACCAATTTTAAAGAGACTTTCGGTTATGGTCAGGAATTAAGGATAACGCGCACTTACCGGAATGCACAAGAAGTGATAGATATTGCAGGAGGATTTATTCAGAAAAATACGTCTCAAATTCGTAAGGCATTGATTTCACCTAAACATATTGCTAATCCTGTAATCATTCAGTCGTATACAGAAGATGTGGACAGAAAGATGTATGAAGGACGAGGAGGAAAGTTTTTTCTTGTGGGCGAAACTGTAGAAAAGATTATAAAAGAAATCTTAGAGGATAATCCTAAATCGTCTATTTTATTGTTGGGTAGGTATGGCTTTGACGGATTTAACCTTACCAAATCTTCTGATTTTATTTATGCTGAAAAAACGGGAAATGTATATTCAAAAACATTTGCTGATGTAGAATTGGAATTTATGACCGTGCATCGTGCTAAAGGTCTTGGTTATGATAACGTAATTATTATCAATGCTATTGATGCTGTGTATGGTTTTCCGTCTAAAGTGCAAGATGATCCTGTCTTGAAGTTCGTTCTTAAAGATGATCACTCTATTGAATATGCAGAAGAAAGACGTTTGTTTTATGTAGCTTTAACACGCACTAAAAATCGTGTTTATATTGTTACCTCTCAGCAGCGACCATCAGATTTTGTACGCGAATTGTTGAAAGATTATCCCAATATTACGCTTCGCGGAACATTAGATGAAAAACAAGAAGGTGGTGCAGAAATAAAATATTGTCCGGTATGTGGCTATCCTTTACAACTCCGATATAAAAAGGCATATGGCTTGAAATTGTGGATTTGTTCTAATGAACCAGAAATCTGTGATTTCATGACGAATAATTTGAAGGGTGGGGAACTTCCTATTTTGAAATGTGATAAATGCCGCGATGGTTATTTGATAGTAAGGGAAGGAAAAGGAAGTCCATTTTTGGGATGTACTAACTATAAACCGGACAGAACAGGGTGTAATAATGTTATGACACGTGAATATTATTTGAATCACATAAAAGGAAAATAAACTTTAACCGTTGTTTATTTCTATATTTATGTTACTTTTGTATCATAAATATCATAATAGTCACCTCAACTAATATTAGAAAGATGAAAAAACATGTCGTTTGTTACTGCAAAGCGGTGATTACCGCTTTCTTGCTCAGTCTGTGTGTGGGTTTATATGCCCAAAATACCAAACCGTTTGTTATTCCGGAATTGAAAGAATGGAAGGGAGCGGATGGATTTTTTATTCCCGGTGAGAGTTCGCGTATTATTTATAAAAACGATGCACTGAAAGGTGTGGCCCAACAGTTTGCTGCAGATTATCAAACGATGTTCGGGCGGTATCTTGAAGTAGCTCAAGGAAAGCCGCAAAAGGGAGATTTTGTACTTGCCTACGGAAAAAATAAAAAACTGGGAACGGAAGGATACGAAATCAATGTAACGGATGTGGTGAAAATATCGGCTCTTAATACCACAGGAGCGTATTGGGCTACACGTACGTTGCTTCAAATCAGCGAACAGGAAGATAACAGGCAGTTGCCTAAAGGCTATATGCGCGATTGCCCGGACTACGGAACCCGTGGATTCGTGATCGATTGTGGACGTAAGTTTATTCCAATGTCCTATCTGCGCGACCTTGTTAAAATCATGTCGTATTATAAGATGAACTTCCTTCATATCGTATTAAATAACAATGGTTTCAAGCAATATTTCAATAATGATTGGAATCGTACTTATGGGGCATTCAGGTTAGAATGTGAGACTTTTCCCGGTCTGACCGCGCGCGACGGTTATTATACCAAGAAAGAATTTATTGATTTCCAGAAAGAGGCTTCTGCTCAGTTTGTTGAAATTATTCCGGAAATAGACTCTCCTGCACACTCGCTTCCGTTTACCCATTATAAACCCGAATTGGGCAGTGAGGAATACGGAATGGACCATCTGAACCTGTCGAATCCCGAAGTGTATACTTTCATGGATGCGCTTTTCAAAGAATACCTTGAAGGAGAAGAACCCGTATTTCAAGGCCCGAAAGTACATATCGGTACAGATGAGTATTCTAACAAGAAAAAAGAAGTGGTAGAACAGTTCCGTGCTTATACCGACCATTACATTAAGTATATAGAGAGCTTTGGCAAGCAAGCCTGCGTATGGGGTGCGCTTACCCATGCAAATGGTAAGACTCCTGTAAAATCAGAGAATGTAATAATGTATACATGGTACAATGGTTTTGCTGCTCCGAAAGATATGGTTGAACAAGGATATAAGATAATCAGTATTCCCGATGGGTTGACTTACATTGTTCCGCAGGCGGGTTATTATTATGATTATTTGAATATCAAAAACCTGTACGATGAATGGACGCCTGCCCATGTGGGTGATGTAGTTTTCGACGAGAAAGATCCGGCTATTGTGGGCGGTATGTTTGCCGAGTGGAATGATATTGTTGGCAACGGAGTTTCTGTAAAAGATATTCATCATCGTGTGTTCCCTGCGCTTCAGACGGTAGCGACGAAAACATGGAATACATCTCCTTCATTGCCTTTCAGTGAGTTTGATACGTATAGAAAAACATTTAGCGAGGCTCCCGGCGTAAATCAGTTGGCGAGAATAGGGGATACTCCGGGAATTGTATACGAAAAAGAAGAACTGAAGGCAGGCGACAAGCTCCCTTATCCTGAGATAGGCTATGATTATACTGTAACATTTGATGTGGAAGCATCGGAAGAAGATTTCGGAACAGAATTATTCAGGTCGCCTAATGCGGTATTCTACCTTTCAGATCCGATAAAAGGAATGTTTGGTTTTGCCCGTGATGGATATTTGAACACATTTGATTTCCGCCCTTACCCCAAAGAAAAATTCACTGTCACAATAATGGGCGACAACGTTTCTACCTCGTTATTTATCAATAATAAACTGATTGAGCGGATGGATGTTGAAAAACGTTATCTCAATGGCGGCATAGAAGAAAAAAATAATTTTATACGCACGTTGGTGTTCCCATTGGAAACGGCAGGAAATTTTAAGAGTAAGATTACAAATTTGAAGATATATAATTATAAAAAAGAGTAACATTTCTTGTCTTCTTGTTGCATTTCAAAGAAAAGAGAAGTAACAAAGAGAGGGTGTCAAGATTCAGTTTATTAATCTGAAACTTGACACCCTTTATTGGTAATAAGAAAAAGCCGTATCAATCCTATTCTAAGTAATGATTTGACGCAAGATTTGATGTTGCCATTTTGGTAAACATTTGGTAAATATTCGTGTTTATTCTGCGCGAAAATCGTGTAAAACCGCATAATAAAAATAGGCGGACAAAACCTGTTTAAAAGGTTTTATCCGCCTTATTTATCTGTAAATTAGGTTTCTTTTATGCTTCCTCAATAGCAGCCTGCGCCGCAGCCAAACGAGCGATAGGCACACGGAACGGAGAACAAGAAACATAGTTCAAGCCTACTCGGTGGCAGAACTTAACTGATGAAGGTTCGCCGCCATGCTCACCGCAAATACCGCATTTCAGTTCAGGACGAACGGAACGACCTTTTTCTACTGCCATCTTGATAAGTTGACCTACACCGTTTTGGTCGAGAACTTGGAACGGGTCTACTTTCAAAATCTTCTTTTCCAGATATACCGGCAAGAAAGAAGCAATATCATCGCGTGAGTAACCGAATGTCATCTGAGTCAGGTCATTGGTTCCGAATGAGAAGTATTCGGCGTGAGAAGCAATGCGGTCGGCGGTCAACGCTGCACGCGGCACTTCAATCATCGTTCCTACTTTGAAGGGGATTTCGATGCCTTCTTCTTTAAATACTTCGGCAGCAGTCTGACGGATTACGCGCTCTTGGGCTTCGAATTCGTACAGAATACCGATGAGCGGAACCATAATTTCGGGTTTGGGGTCGTATCCTTCGCGTTTCAATTCGCAAGCTGCACTGATGATGGCACGGGTTTGCATTTCGGTGATTTCGGGATATGTGTTACCCAAGCGGCAACCGCGGTGACCCAACATCGGGTTGTGTTCGCAGAGACTTTCTACGCGGTGGCGGATGTACTCAACGGTAACACCCATTGCCTGCGCCATTTCTTCCTGACCTTTTGCATCGTGCGGTACGAATTCGTGCAAAGGCGGGTCGAGCAGACGAACGTTGACGGGCAGTCCGTCCATCGTTTTGAAGATTTCTTTGAAGTCTGCTTTCTGGTAGGGCAACAGTTTCGCCAATGCTTTTTTACGTCCTTCGGCATCTTCTGCAAGAATCATTTCACGAACGGCTACGATCTTTTCATCATCGAAGAACATGTGTTCCGTACGACACAATCCGATACCTACTGCTCCAAAGCTGCGTGCATCTTGTGCGTTGCGCGGCGTGTCGGCGTTGGTACGTACCTGCAAGCGGCTGTATTTGCTGCACAAGTCCATCAGTTCGGCAAAGTCTCCGGAGAGCTGGGCGGGTTCGGTTTGTATTTCACCAGCGTAAACGCATCCGTTCGAACCGTTTATTGAGATGTAATCGCCTTCTTTCAGCAGCGTACCTTCGATTTCCACCGTGCGTGCCTTGTAGTCTACGTTGATAGCTCCGGCTCCTGAAACGCAACACTTACCCATACCGCGGGCTACTACCGCAGCGTGAGAGGTCATACCTCCGCGGGCAGTCAGAATACCTTCGGCAGCAGTCATTCCGGCGAGGTCTTCGGGAGACGTTTCGATACGAACCAATACGGTGCGGTGACCGTTGGCGTGCCAAGCAGCTGCATCTTCAGCAAAGAATACGATGCGTCCACATGCAGCGCCCGGAGAAGCCGGCAATCCGCGTGTAAGCACTTTCGCACGAGACAACGCTTCTTTGTTGAATACCGGGTGAAGCAGTTCGTCGAGCTTGTTCGGTTCGCAACGCATCAACGCTGTTTTTTCGTCAATCATTCCCTGATGAAGCATTTCCATTGCGATACGTACCATTGCAGCTCCCGTACGTTTACCGTTGCGGGTTTGCAGGAACCACAACTTGCCTTCCTGAACGGTGAATTCCATATCCTGCATGTCGTGATAGTGGTTTTCCAACTTGGTTTGCAGTTCATCGAGTTCTTTGTAGATTTCCGGCATAGCCTCTTCCATAGAAGGATATTTGCTTGCACGTTCTTCTTCAGAGATGCCTTGCAGTTCGGCCCAACGCTGAGAACCGATTTTTGTAATCTGTTGCGGAGTACGGATACCGGCTACCACGTCTTCGCCCTGTGCGTTAATCAGATATTCGCCGTTAAACAAGTCTTCTCCCGTAGCAGCGTCGCGTGAGAAGCATACTCCCGTAGCCGAAGTATCGCCCATGTTTCCGAACACCATCGCCTGAACGTTAACCGCCGTACCCCATTCAGCCGGTATGCCTTCCATCTTGCGGTAAAGGATAGCGCGCTCGTTCATCCACGAATCGAACACTGCACAGATAGCTCCCCACAGTTGTTCGTATGCGCACGATGGGAATTCTTTGCCGGTTTGGGCTTTGACGGCAGCCTTAAAGCGTACTACCAGCGCTTTCAGGTCATCAACGTCCAGTTCGTTATCCAGACGGACACCTTTTGCTTTCTTAACATCCTCGATGATAGCTTCGAACGGGTCGATGTCTTCTTTGTTAGTAGGTTTCATGCCCAATACCACGTCGCCATACATCTGTACGAATCGGCGGTAAGAGTCCCATGCAAAACGTTCATTGCCGGTCTTGCGTGCCAATCCTTCTACCACTTCGTCATTCAGTCCCAGATTCAAAATCGTGTCCATCATACCCGGCATGGAAGCACGTGCACCTGAACGTACAGAAACCAGCAGCGGATTTTCGATATCGCCGAATTTTGATTTCATCAGCGTCTCAACCCCTTTGATGGCATCTTCAACATCTGTTTTCAGCAAAGCCACCACTGCTTCTTTTCCTTTTTCAAAGTATTCGTTACATACATCCGTAGTGATGGTGAAACCGGGAGGAACGGGGACACCGATCAGATTCATTTCGGCGAGGTTAGCACCTTTACCACCCAATAGATTTCTCATGTCTGCTTTCCCTTCGGCATGTCCGTTGCCGAACGTATAGACTCTTTTTGTATCCATATCGTTAAAAGATTTTATAGGTTATAATATGTTTTTCAGTATCATACAATGTTTTTCATTGAGCCTGTCCAAACCTTCCGTCCTACGGGAGTACAAGGGAAAAATTCTCCGCCGGATGCCTCGAAAAACACTACCGTTAGCGTAAGGTATTCCATGCGGAAGCGTTAACCATTTCTACCCATAGCGTTCATCGGTTCTATGGGTAGCGTTTTTTGCAAGTTCCCGACAGGGGCGTACTGCTGCTTAGAAACAAGCCCTCCTGCTGTTTCGGTCACAAATCTAACCATATTCTTTGAAATTTCACAACGAAAGGGCGGAAAAAATACTATGTTTTGTAATATAGACTTTGCAAAATTAACTTCTTGCCAAATATTGCTCGATTGTCAGAAAAAATGCCTATATTTGTTCCCAAATTGGTCTTAGAGAAAATAAACGTGACACGAAAGAAGAAAGAACTTCCGTTATTGGAAAAAGTAACGATATCCGACGTAGCTGCAGAAGGAAAAGCGTTGGCAAAAGTGAATGATTTGGTAGTATTCGTCCCTTATGTAGTTCCGGGCGATGTGGTGGATTTACAGGTGAAGCGTAAGAAAAATCATTATGCCGAGGCTGTCGCTGTAAAGTTTTATGAGAAATCGCCTCTTCGCGTAGAGCCGTTTTGTCAACATTACGGAGTGTGCGGCGGATGTAAATGGCAATGCCTTTCATACGAAGAACAGATAAAATACAAGCAGAAACAAGTTTTCGATAATCTGACCCGCATCGGGAAGATAGAGTTGCCGGAATTCATGCCTATTTTAGGCTCGAAGAAGACGGTTTTCTATCGGAACAAGCTGGAATTTACATTCTCAAACAAGCGTTGGCTCACCGAGGATGAGGTAAAACAGGATGTGAAGTACGAACAGATGAATGCAGTAGGGTTTCATATCCCCGGTGCGTTCGACAAGGTGCTGGCTATCGACAAATGCTGGTTGCAGGACGACATATCTAACCGAATCCGGAACGCCATACGCGATTATGCTTACGAACATGATTATGCCTTTTTCAATCTGCGCACGCAAGAAGGCATGTTGCGTAACATGATGGTACGCACCTCGTCGACCAGCGAGCTGATGGTGTTGCTGCAATGCAAGATTACCAACGAGGGTGAACTTGCCAAGATGAAAGAACTGCTGCAATACGTAGCCGACAGTTTCCCCGAAATCACATCCTTATTATATGTAATAAATAATAAATGTAACGATACCATCGGCGATTTGGATGTAGAGGTGTTTAAGGGGAAAGACCATATCTTTGAAGTAATGGAAAACCTGCGCTTCAAGATAGGGCCGAAATCGTTCTACCAAACCAATTCGGAGCAGGCCTATGAACTGTATAAAGTAGCCCGCACCTTTGCGGGGCTTACCGGAGAAGAATTGGTGTACGACCTGTATACAGGGACAGGTACCATCGCCAACTTCGTGGCGCGTCAGGCAAAGAAGGTTGTCGGCATCGAGTACGTGCCCGAAGCAATAGAAGATGCGAAGGTAAATTCTGAAATAAACGGCATAACGAACACTTTATTCTATGCCGGCGACATGAAAGATATCCTGACCCAAGATTTTATAAACGAACACGGGCGTCCCGACGTAATCATAACCGACCCTCCGCGTGCGGGTATGCACAATGATGTGATTGACGTGATACTGTTTGCTGAGCCCAAGCGCATTGTGTACGTAAGCTGTAATCCGGCTACTCAGGCGCGCGACCTCCAGCTATTGGATGTAAAATATAAAGTAACGGCAGTTCAGCCGGTAGATATGTTTCCGCATACACACCATGTAGAAAATGTCGTGTTATTAGAAAAGCGTTAAGAAGATAAAGAAGATGATGAACAAGAGAAAAAACACCGGATATAACAGGATGCCTCACGCAGCTTCGCGTTATACTATATATAATGTAACAGAACCGATGGAGCTGATGGACTTTCTGATGAAGAAGATGGCAGGCATCAGCAGAACACGTGTAAAGGCTTTGCTTACGAATCGTGTGGTATTGGTGGACAATAATATCCAGACGCAATACAATTTCCCGCTGCTTCGGGGCATGAAAGTGCAAATCAGCAAAGAGAAACATAAACATGAGTTCCGTCATCCCATGTTGAAAATATTATATGAGGATGCTTATATCATCGTAGTAGAAAAGAAAGAGGGACTTCTGTCGGTGGCTTCCGAACATCAAAAGGAACGCACGGCGCAACATATTCTGACTGAATACGTAAAACGTCAGAATCGGAATAACCGCGTGTTTGTGGTCCACCGTTTAGACCGTGAGACTTCGGGGGTTATGATGTTTGCCAAAGATGAAAAAACACAACATAATTTGCGAGACAACTGGCATGATATTGTTTTCGACCGTCGGTATGTGGCTCTTGTCATGGGAGACATGGAGAAAGATCAGGGCACGGTAGAGTCGTGGCTCACCGACCGTAAACTTTATGTCAGTTCGTCGCCCTACGACGATGGCGGGAAGTATTCGGTAACTCATTATCGTACGATTAAGCGTGCGAACGGTTTTTCGATGATTGAACTCCAACTGGAGACCGGGCGCAAGAACCAAATCCGCGTGCACATGCAGTCGTTAGGACATCCGGTGGTGGGAGACATGCGTTACGGTTGTGAAACAGACCCTTTGAGACGTCTGGCATTACATGCGTTTAAGTTATGCTTTTATCATCCCATTACGGGCGAAACCATGAATTTTGAATTGCCATATCCTCTGCCATTCAGATCATTAATGCAACGGTAAAAAACATGATTAAAAATATAGTATTTGATTTCGGCGGAGTAATAGCTCCCATCAGCCGCGATAGGGCAGTAGAAGCGTTTATTCGTTTAGGATTGACAGATGCTGATACACGTTTGGACAAGTATCACCAAACAGGCATTTTCCAACAATTAGAAGAAGGAAAGATAGATGCAAATACTTTTCAGGAAAGGCTGGGTGAGCTTTGTGGCCGTAAGTTGGAATGGGAAGAAACAAAAGAAGCATGGTTAGGTTTCTTTACGGGAGTGAATCCGGATATTTTAACTTATCTGGAAGATTTGCGGACTCGCTATCGTCTTTTCGTTTTGAGCAATACCAATCCTTACGTGATAGACTGGGCATGTAGCAGTCAGTTTTCTCCGTCAGGAAAGCCCCTGAATGAATATTTCGACAAGTTATATCTTTCTTACAAGATAGGCTATACGAAACCGGATAATCATATTTATGATTTTATGATAAAAGACGCAAGTCTGATTCCTTCGGAGACCCTGTTTGTGGATGATGGCCCGGCAAATATAGAAAAAGGCAAAGAGTTTGGGCTACACACTTTTTGTCCTTTAAACGGAGAAGATTGGCGGGAAAAATTAAAAAATATATTGCAAAGCCTTGCATAAGTAAATAAAAAAGCATACCTTTGCATCGCTTTTAAGGAAAAGCTTTCGGGGTGTAGCGCAGTCCGGTTAGCGCACCTGCTTTGGGAGCAGGGGGTCGTGGGTTCGAATCCCGCTACCCCGACGGTTAAGAATCAAGGAGTTACGACTTATCGTAACTCCTTTTTTTGTTGTCCGAATGGGGCATTTGCCCCATTCGTTATGGATTAACGTCATTCCTGACAAGGGCGTACGCCATGACCTGCACTTTTGGTGAATTGGTCTAATGGCCATACCCAATAATTAGTATAGAGAGTAAGATTATGGGCGTATGTAGACTCGGTCGACGTTGCCGACCAAGTATGTCCCAGCGAACCTACTGCCGATAGGTATCCTCCTGATGAAATTCGTTCTCCTGTTAAAGGAAAGAATATGGTTCCTTCCGTCTTGTTTGGTCCGCAGTAGAAGTTCCATCCCGGTATGCTGCTATTCCATTCTCCGTTGTATTTATCAACAGTATTGGTGACGTTTTCCCCTGTTGTGGTGAATCCTGTAAAGGCATTGCTTGGTGGTAGCGTGAAACCTACCGGACAAGGGTCGTACACGGTTTTTGTTACGGGATTGTCGTTGAAGTTCTTGCCATTAGTGTTGTTATCCGCATTCCATAAATTGAAGTACATATTTTCTCCTCCGATTTCTTTTTGCATCACATCAGGCTTGCGAATGTAGTTTTTGATACACTCGTTACCAAACGGGAATGACTCTACTGCATGGTTGGCTGTTGAAGCAATCCCCGCTGCGTTATACCACGTTTTATTTCCACTTCCGCTGGATGGACGCAGGGGGTCTTTGCGTCCCCATTCGTAGAAAGTACAGTTCCCTCGGGTAGAGGCAGTTGCTTCTGTTTGGTTAATGGTGATGACATGTGTTTGCCCGTGGGCAGTGAACCG
Source organism: Bacteroides caecicola (assembly GCF_023337095.1). NCBI lineage: Bacteria > Pseudomonadati > Bacteroidota > Bacteroidia > Bacteroidales > Bacteroidaceae > Bacteroides > Bacteroides caecicola. The sequence continues at coordinate 50,022 of NZ_JAMBLM010000014.1, read as the reverse complement.
TATCCGACAGTTTCGGGCTGCATAATTGATGACTTCTCCTTCACACCAGCCCAAATGAACAGGCATCAGGTTGTGGGATACATTCTGATGATTGGTCACCTTGATAGTATGGTATACATCCTCATCCGTTACCCAGATATGCCAAGACCAAAGAATCGTATTCTGATTGTCTTTAATAGCTATAAGCGCATTCCCCTGTCGGATACTTCCTTTGTTTACCGTAAAAGAAATTGTTCCGCCGTTGGTTCCGCTGTTATACTTAATGTCGGTTACCAGCGAGGGGGCATCCTGCCAAACCAGTTCGGCTTTTGCAGGAATGCACCCCGCATTTTTAGCGATATAAGGGTCGGTTATGCCATTGCCCAAATGATTGATGAACGGGTTCAGCGTTCCCTGTATGGAAGCCTTAGAAGTATACGCCGAGCGGTTAGTCTGTCCGTTTTTGATGGCATTGCCGTATACCAAGGGGAAAGAATACGTTCCCGGTGCGTTCACAATGTAACAATTAGCCGTGTTTTCCACATCTGCCGCACCCGTACTGTTCGACAGGTTGTAAGGAATGGCTTTGGAGCCTTTCTCTGCTGTTGCACGAAGGGCTGCCGTATGGACGCTTTGCGATACACCGGTTTGTGGAGTAATTGCAGCATTAAATGAAGTGGCTGTTTCGCTTCCCGTTCCGCTTGAGGTGAACTCAGTGAGCCAGTCGGGTTTGGTGTTACTCCACGTCACTCCGTTGTTGGTCGAGTATTGGGAAGTCCATTCTATCGGCTCTGTAACCCCCTGATTGTTTTTTCGGTAACTGGTAACGCTGTACGATTGCGTGCCGCCCAAATAATTAAAGTTCAAGGTTTCGGAGGAAACCGTCAGTGTGTACTGCCAGTTAATCGAGGTACTTGAAAGTTGATATGTAACCGTTTTTCCCATTTGCCATACGCTTTTTCCGATATGTCCTGTAAGGATATTGTCGGTTATTCCATCATTGAACACTACTTCGATTACCGCATTGTCGGGTAAAGTTTGCGGAATCATCATGAAAGTTTGCTCCGGAGCGGTGATTGCTGTATTGGGAGCTCCCGAAGTCGGCCGATTCAGCGTTTGTGAGAAGTCTTTCGGACTGCTGACACGGCTCCACGTGTCTGTTTCGAAGTCATAAACTCCTGTCGAGTTTACACCTTTAAGTGTAACGCTTTTTACGGTGCCTGCCTTCATGTCGCTGCCACATACAAATTTTACAGCCGTCAAAGCATGGCGGAACTTCAGATTAACCGTCGTATTGGCTCCGCCGTCGATTTCTTCCGATGCTGCCACCAGCAAATCCAGTTGCTCCGCTACATTGTCCGGAACAGTGCAGGATACAGTCGGCGCTCCAGCGATTTGCCCGGAGAGCTGATAGGCACTGTTGTTTTGAGGCGCATAGGCAAAGAATTTCAGTTTGTAAACGTTGCCGGGCCAGTAATGAGTAGACACCGGAAGCCATGAGTTGCCTGTTTTGCTGACCGGAACATCATACATGTAATTCGGTTTTTGCGTATTGTTCCAATTGCCGGTATATGCATAAGCCGATATACCGAATGCATCGTACATATTATTCGTGGCGACAGGAGTAGAACGGGTGGCCGGAATGCTGTCGGAAGAGAGGGGAGATGCGATGCTGTCGGCATAAAGTGTATGCAGATAAAATGCTTTCCCACCATCCGACTGTAGGGCAGATACTGTAGAACGTGTCTCTGCTCTGCCTTCGTTTTGGTCAAAAGAAATCCAAGTGTTTTGAATTTCCGTAGTAAAGCTGATACGGTTTCCCGCACGGGGCTGTTCTATTTCATCGGTACAAGAAGTCGTGAGAACAAATATTGCAAATAATCCTTGAGCGATCAGGTGGTGTATAAGTCTATGATTTGTCATACATTCATATTTAATTTTTTCGTGAAGTTAATAATCAAGAAAAACTTTAGGCTGGATTATGAATGTACTTTGTTCTATGAATATATGCTTGAATTACAGTGATATGCCCCTTTAATGCAATGTACATTTTCGTTACCTTTTCTGTGCGAATCGGTTCTTATGCGGGAGTGTAAGGCTGAAAAACTAAAAAAGGCAAAGGAATTTTCATCCTCTGCCTTTTCGTTTTTAGTATTTAATGCTCAGGCTAATAGAAAACCAAAGCTCAGGTTATTTTTACATGTTCATCGGAACTTCTACAGTTTCCCAGTCATCTACCGTAACAGTGAACTTGATAGCACCACCTAAGATGTCTTCACCACCGGTTCCGGGAGTTTCGTCGGTATCCGTACCACCGCCGGGATTTTCCGGATTCGGGTCAACTTTACCGGCACCACCGCCGTCAGAGCAGAAAGTCAGGTTATAAACATACTTCTTGCCCGGTTCCCATTGTGCGACAGTTTTATTATCGATTGCTACGGCTGAATAAGCATACTTGCCATCTTTGTTGTCATCGGCAGTAGGAGCAGGGTAAATCAATGTTTCACCGGCATCGCTTATATTAGAAATGCGGCAGAGAACGGCAAGGTAAGCACCCTGCTTGTTGATTTCAGCATCGGGGTCGTTCTTTTTTGCATTCCACGGAGTAATCTGTTGCGGGATAATCATGAAATTGTTTTCACCAAACATAACAGACTGGAATTCGTTGGTCAGTGTCACAGCTTTAGTTCCGTTGCTGTAATAAGCCTTTGCAGGAATGTTCTGATCTGCTTGATTGCTCCAGTTGCTGATCGGCAATTTGCTATCAGAGAGAACAGATTCCGGGAAAGTAAGAGTGGCTTTCGTTGCCATGTTTACTAACTTCACTCCGATTATCTCAACCTTCACAGATGCTGCTTTCTCATTCTTAGCTTTCACTTCGATTTGTGACAAAGCATGTTTGAAGGTCAAAGGCACAGGAGCATTGTTATAAGTTTCCTTCGTACCGGTATTGTAAGCCACCAGCAAGTCTTTGTGCTCGGTTACGTTGCCTGCCGGAGTGAAATCGGTAATTGTTTTTGCATCTTTGGTAATCGAAACCGTACCTTTTCCGGTGGCAGGACCATTGGCGTATGCATAGAATTTTAATGCATAGTTCGGCCAATAGTAAGTTTGCGCAGTGTTCCATCCATCGCCGCCTTTTGTTACCGTAGTGGCAAATTCTGTTCCGGCATCCTTAATGGCTGTTACTTTGAAAGTAGACAAAGAGGCTGTGGTTTCCTGATTTGCGCGTGTAGCGTTGTCAATCAGGGTTCGGAAAGAAATAGCGCTTCCGGTGTTTACATCCACAATCTCGTCGTTGGAGCAAGCCACCAACATCGTAGAGGCAATTGCCATGCTTAAAAAAACGTTTTTCTTCATATAAATTATAATTAGTGATTAATGGTGTTAGTTTGTTATATACTTATCTTAGCTACATAGATATACTTATTTCTACCGTACTCCATTCGTCTACGTCGGGGTTAAATCCTCCGCCGTTGTCTATGGGTTTGGGGAGGGGAAGCCCGTCGAGCAGGATGTGTACGTTGGCAGGGTCGGGGGCATTGTGTATCTTTTCGGTTACATCATACGTAAAACTGTATTTCTTCCCGTCGTTCAGTATGGCATACACCGTAAGATACTGAGTGTTGGTCGATGTGGCGGGATACCCGAAAGTATAAAAGTCCGCGTTTACAGTCGACTTGCCGTCGGATGTCATCTCGAACGGCAGGGTAGCCAGTTCTTCTGCCGGCTGGTTTGTTCCCAGCATGAAGCCGTCTGACATATCCGTAAGTGAGCCGAACAGCTCCCCTTCGGTAAGGTATTTCAGGTTTTCCACGTTTCTGATTTCCACCGTGTAATGGCGCACTATGGCTTTCGGATACAGGGTCAGTGTCTGTCCTTCTGCAGAAGCTACCACCTCTACCTCTTCGATGTGGTCGCTCCACAGCATGTCGGGGGTAGACTTTACCCGTTGCTCGCCGGTACTTCCTGCACGCGGAACCGGACGCGGGAAAACCCCGTCTGCCAGATACGCTTCAATGCTTTCGTAGTGGTCGGTGTTTCGGATAATGATAAACTCCGTGTCGTTGTTCATACAAAGTGCGCGGTAACGTCCGGCAGGGACAGTTATTTTTCCTCCCGTTCGGTTGCCGAATTCATAAATCAGCGGCTCTTTTCCCGTTTCGGGGAAAAGGTAAAGGCGCATACTTGCAGGGTGAGCTTCGGGTGCATATTTCCAGTCGAATATCACTTGCAATTCTGCCGTGTGAGCGTGGACAAAACACAGTTCTTTATGCTCGCACGCCGTGAGCAGGCATATTATGATGATAAAGATTAAGCCGTAAAAAGTTTTCATCGTCTGCCTCCTTTCTTTGCATTATAGTTTCCATTGCCAAGCAGCCATACCAGCGACACTTCTGCTTTCGTCGGACCGAACCAACGGCGCTGTTTGGTTGCCTGCCATACATAGTGATTATCCATAGGCAAATATTCGTAATACGTTCCGCCCCAGTAACCCACACCGATTACGAAGTCGAGGTTCAGCCGTCGGGTTACGGGCAATGAGTAACCGTATTCCAGTCCGGCGCTGTAATTCATTTTCTCCCAAAGCGTACCGCCCGGTTTTCCGCCCATGTAGCCCCGGCCTCCGGTCTCAAAGTCGTAGGTAAACACTTGTCCGTAGATGCCGATGTGATGTCCGTTCAGCGGACTGCCTTCGCTTGTGCGGTTGAAGTATTTCCGTACAGCCAACTCGCCGCCGTAGATACGCCAGTAGCGGTGACGGCTGTTGCGGTTCCACCATGCGTACATCCAGTTTCCGCCTACTGAAAAGCCCTTGCCCACATAAAATTCTACGCCGATATTGGGTACGAGAAGGGCATCGTAAAGCAGATTGGTCTTAACAGCCATGTAGAAAGGAGGACGCGCTTGCGGCTCAAATTCTAAAACGGTGGCACTGTCTTTTTCTGTTGCGTAAGAGGGGGGAGTGGTACATTCTATCATTCCGATTTCCGTATCACCCTCGTCTTTGATTTCTTCTTGTGGTGTTTCACAAACATATTCCACCTCTACCAGCGAATGTCGCAGTTCGGGGAAGAAATGTTCTTCCATGTAACGCCAGCAGTTTCCTTGCCGGAGAGTCATCAGTTGCTTTTTCCTGCCGTCTACCACGATGCCGTTTTTTATCACCCATTCGGGCGTATGATACAGAATCTGCAACACTTCCTCTTTATAAGGCATGTCAGAACGTTCTACTTTGGCTTGCAGCGCTTCCCAGTCGATGCCTGTGTGAGCTTTCGTAATCAAAGCCGATTGTTCGGCAGGCAGTCGCAGGCTGAGGTAATCGCTGATGGCATTGGTTCTTTTTTTCGACAAAGCCTTATTAAATGAAGTATTCCCTTCGGGAGAAGCACCGGAAATGATGTGTAGCCCGTTTAAGCGGCATGTGCTGTCAGCCGAAAGGGTGTAAAGAAATTCCAATAGCTTGCCCATCCGATTCCGGTTATCCTGATATGTGGAATCAATTTGGGATATTCCCTGCCGGTAATATATTTCTACGGTGAGGGTGTCGGTAGGCTGGATGTCATTAGCCCACGAAACAAGACTCCCGACGGACAATATACAAACCAATAATTCTCGTTTGATTTTTATCATAGAAATGAACTTATTATTATTCTGTTTCCAATGCAAAATTAGGCATAATATTCGAGGCGGTATGTTTTGTGCAATGTACATCTGTCTGTGTATAATGTATTGATTTATAGTATGAAATAAGTTTCTGCGGATGTACAAGGCGCGACAGAAGCTGTTAAGACAGGCGGCTGTTCATTTCTATTCGGAGAGTTTGGTAACGGATGCGGTAGTTTTAGGTAACTCATCCCATAGCGTCTACCGGTTCTTGCGGATGCGTTTTAGGGATATAAAAAAGCCGCCTGCACATCAAAGTGCGGCGGCTTTAGAAACTGTTTTGAAGTTCTCCCAAAAAACTTTTCTTAGTTCAGATTGGGCAGGGTTTTAGGATAAAATGAGTTGCTGGTGGTAGCTTCAAATATCCGACCGCCTCCGTAGCGGGTAGTGTTATCGCCGTTGTTGGTAAACCCGACATAATGATCGTAAGTACCGGCACCGGGGAAAGGTATGCCGCTATGATTTACGTATGCGTTGACTTCCCAGTCGGGACGGATCAGCACAGATGCCAGCGATTGAGGCTCCCAGCGCTTTTTGCCTACCTTATCGTAATAAAAGTTGATTCCGATGGCACTGTTGGCTCCGCCCAACGTACAGAACTCACATTCCAACTGGTCGGTGGCGGGGTTGTAAGTTATCGCGTTGCTTTGAGCCACGTATGACACAGAGTTATACGACTTGTAAACAGTAGACAGCAAGTGAGTCTGGTTGGTCAGCAAAATTTCCACTTTCTTGTAATCGAAATCGGCTTTGTCGATACCCAAAAACTCAGAAGCCTTGTAAAGATGAATCTTATACTTAGAGGCAGCGCGGCGGATGCGTATCAGTTCGTTGTTGCTGCCGTTATTCTGCGTATAGCTGTATTGCACCATATACGTGTCGTAAGGTACGGGTTTCATATACGTACCGTTATCGCTTGCCTGATATTCATTGGCATATAATACGCGCCCTTCGGGGCCATCGTTGCCTATGATGCTGCTCAGGTTGACCGAATCCGGACGGAACAGGAACGTATTCACCTTGAATTGTTTTTCTACATCAGCTTCCGACTTGTTGAATACAAACGAAGGATAATCGGGCAGGCTGGGAGAGAGGGGCTCGTTCGTGCCTGTCCCCGCCGGGAACCGTGCAGAAAGTTCGAATTTCCGGTCTTGGAGCTTATAAAACTCGATAAGGAAATAATGTTGTTCCGTCCATTTCAGTTGGTTAAACGGACTGGTGGGACGATTCAGCTCCACGGCGTTCAGCTCGTTGTAAAAATAGCTCATATACAGATACTTGTTCAGCTTCAGTTTGATGTACTGCGTCAGGGCAGCTCCCTTCTGGTCGAAAGCGATAAACGAAACCCCTCCCTCAAACTGGGCGCGGTCTAAGTCCATCAGTTGCGGCGAAGTGATATGAATGATGCGCTTGGCAGGGTCGGTGGGGCTGATATCTGCCGTGGCACTCCATCCTGCGGGCAGCATCGCTTCGATGCGTGCCACATTGTCAGAGCAAGTGTAGGGAACATCGATGGTGAGTCCTTCGCGTGCGAACAAGATGAGTGAATCCAGCCCGTTACGGTCTTTCATGGCAAGTTTGCCTGGATTCAGTTTAAACTGGATGCCCAGCAGCGGAATCTGATAAGATGTTCCATCGTGAAGGGTGATGGTGATTGACGTACCGTCGTCTGCCTTTGTCACGTTTTCGATGATAGGCTCTACTACCGGCGTATCTCCCTTGTCACCTTTCGGTCCGATAGCTTTCACCTTCTGTCCGTTCACCAGCAAGAATGAATAATTCTCATCGCCGGGATACTTGATAGTCCAGTAATAATTTTCGTCGGCAGGGTTATCTGGGTCTTTAGCCGCATTGATGAGCGGTGTCTTTCCGTCGTCGGGGACAGCCTTGCTCGTACTTTTCGTACCATCGATTACCCAAAAGCCATCGTTACTGATAGTGATAACAGGCGTATGTCCGTCGGCACCGTCATTGCCCTGACCGGGGTCTCCCTTATCCCCCTTCGGTCCGGTAGCAGGCACTCCGGTCGATACCCCGTTGATAACCCAATATCCTCCTACTATTTCCACGGTAGGTGTCGTTCCGTTGGTTCCGTTTGTTCCATCTTTCCCGTCAGCTCCGTCTTTTCCGTCTTTACCATCGGTACCTACTGCTTTCCAAGCCGTTTTCTCTCCGTTTATTACCCAGAAACCGTCATTGCTGATGGTTACTGTGGGTGTTTTTCCGTCGGCTCCGTTTTTCCCGTTATGCCCGTATGAGATGAAGAACGTCCGGTCGTCCAGCGTAATGTCTACTCCCAGCGTATCCGTCTTGCCGTCTTTTTCCTCTACCCGGTATTGAAATCCGGTAACGGTAGGTTTGTTTGCCAAAATATTATAAAGGTTACGCAGCTCCACGATTTCGTTGTTGATGCGTAGAATCTCAGCATTGATACCCGTGAGTTCTGCCGTTAGCTGATACTGTCGGCTGTACAGGGTACTGATGTCTTCGCGGTAACAGGCAGTAACCAGCATAAGCAGTGCCAGCAGGTTTCCTGCGATGTGTATCGTTGTTTTTCGTTTCATATTGTTCGTATGTCTTTATTTAATAAACTGTTCTTCTGTAAATATCCGCCGGAATCGTTTCAGCGGTTTTCTAATTTGTCCAAATTGCTTGCAGCCGAAGCATCTCCTTTTTCGGCAGCCATGCGGAAGTAACGCACAGCCGAAGCACGGTCGCTGTTCAGCGCTGCACATACTCCCAAAAGATTCCAAGCACGATTATCGTCGGCAAGTGTCGACAGATACCGCGAAGCAGTGGCAGCATCACCGTTGTGCAGAGCGATGGCAGCCATGTAAAGACGGGGCATGGGCGCTTCGGGATAGAATTTGAAAGCGATGCCCGAACATTCGTTAAACGCTTCGGAGTACATCGGATAACGGTTGGCTACGGCTATCATTTCTTCTGCACTGAGCTTGTCGGGGCGCGTATGAATAAGTTGTGTGGCGCGTTCGATTGAGAACGGAGCAATGGTATAATGGAAAGTATATTCATTGCGCCGCAACAGCGGGTAGAGGTCGTTCAACATATCCTTGTAACCGGCTAACCGTGCGAGTTTTCTTTGGCGCGTGGTTACATCGGTGTCGGTACTGAGCACTTCCAGTGCGCGGTCGCGGTCAGGATGATTCCAAGTCTGTAACAAACGTTCCAGTCCGTCCCAGTCTTCAGCATGACCAGCCGTTTTTATTTGGTTTTCCGGATAATTGAAACTGCTTGCAATGTACGATGAAATGGCTTGCGCACGGTTTTGGCTGAGTAAGATATTAAAATCGTGCGGCCCTTCGGGTGAGGCATATCCGTCGATGGAAATCGAGGTGATGGAAATATCTTCATCGTCTGCCAGTTCGCGGAACGCCGTAGTAATTTTCCCCAGTTCATTGAGATTGTCTCCGAGTTCGGGGCGGATATCCCACTTCGATACCGGGAAATGAAGACGCGCCTGACGGCTGATGTTGCGTTCTTTCCGTACACTCAAATCCGGTGTCAGGTAATCGAAAGCGAAGTTTCCGCCGGCAAAAGGATTAAACGCTTCTATTGCGGGATGTACCGGCATTGCGTCCGGTAAGGGTTCGATGCAATGACGTTGCGGTGTGTTCCGCCGAAACTTCCAGAGAAGCGATATTCCGTTTTGCCAAATAAAGTCATCGTGACTGCGGCGTATGGTGCGCACTCCGTCAAAATTCCGTTTGCTTATCCATATCAGACCGCTGCTAAGCTCCAATCCCAACTTTTGAGTCAGAGCAAAGTGAACAGCGATGTCGCCTCCCAAGCCTACAGACAGTGGACGCTGTTTAGGAGCAACCCGGCTCTTGTCTTCCAAAAGGTGAGCCTGCGCATTATATTTTTGTAAGTAAATACCCGGTTTCACCAGAAGAGATACGGGCTGTTCGCGTCCTTCAGGTATTCGGGTGAAAAGGCGGTTAAAGTTGAATACAGCCTGCAAGGAGGTTTCCCAGTAACGCGATTCGCTGTAAATCCGGGCGTACGGAACCGACTTGATGTAAATATTATTGCCCTGATTTTCCCAAATACCGGCATTGTCGGGAGCCGTCTGGTAATTATCTTCTCCACCCAATATGGTATAAGGATAATAGGTCATGGCATCTTCTGTACCCAGCCTGAACTTTTCTGCCGAGCGGGGAGAGAATCCGCGCATACGCCCTACTGATACCCCCATCTCCAGTCCGAAAAGGGAGGAGAACCGATATCCACCTTTCAGCGATATCTTATTACCCCAAAAATCACGCTTGGCAGTCAGTGAGTTGACGTCTCCAAACATAAAAGGTACGGAATATCCCGTACCTATGTACCAATAGCCGACTCTGTCTTTTTTCATGCAGCAAGTGGGAGACGGTTTTACACAAAGGCTGTCGCGATGTACAGCCGCTACCGATACTCCGTGCGATGCTAAAAGCAGGAGGCTACCCAATAGTAATTTTCTTTCGATTTCTTTCTTCTTCTTATTCATAAACTGTAAATAATAATTTTCTTTGTCATTGATCATCGCGGATAGGGCGTATGGAGAAAGCCCCGTAACGATCTACCGGACGGCTGATCCATATACTGATTTCTGTGGCTCTGAAAGAGTAACCGTTTGCATAACCACTGGGCGCAGCCCCATATACCTGAATATCTTTTCCGATGCGGTTCGGTTTTCCCGGGCTGTCGGTGTTGTAACGAGAGCCGGTGGCAGGAAAGAATATCGTTTCTCCGGTTTTGTTCAGGCCGCAGTAAAAATTCCATCCGTATGTAAACGAACCTGCGACATTCATATCCTTTATGTCTTTCTCTTCTTGAGTGGGGCCGGTGATTGAAAATCCGGTAAATTCCCAACCTCTGGGGAGCTTGAAGCCGGCGGGACATGGATCGTAGATACTTTTGGTAGGTGTCTCATCGTCAAGATAAGCCGTGTTATTGTCAGCATCCCAAAGGTTTAGGTATTTGTTATCCATGGCTGTGTTTTTGTTTAATGTTTGCGGATTCATGATACCCCACGTAATGCAGGCGTTACCTTCATCAGCTAAATACGTAGCCGGATTATTGTTTGATACTTGTCCGTTGTCATCGTACCAGTATTTCGTGGCGAGCGTACCGATGTCGCCGGGATAGAACGGGTCTTTGCGCCCCCATTGGTAGTAGGGGTTATTACCGTTATAATCCAGTTCCAGACCTTCTTGCGTGATGGTAAACGTGCTCACCTTTTCGTTCGCCGTGATGCGCACTTGGCATTCTCTGCTTGCAAAGCTGACATGTTCTCCGTCGCACCATCCCAAATTGACAGTCATCATCTGGCTATCCATTCCATAAGAACTCATTACTCTTTTCGTTTGCGAAACATCGGTATCCGTTACCCAGATGTGCCAGCTCCACATAATCTTTCCATTGGCATCATAAACAGCGATTAACGCATTGCCTTGCTGAATGCTGGCGGCGTTGACAGTAAAGCGGATGGCATGTTGGTCGTCATACAGGCTGACATTTGAGAGGAGTCCCGGAGCATCCTGCCACAATAGTTTACATGATTGAGGCTGGCAGCCCGTATGTTCGTAAATACGCGGCGACTGGATGGGATTGCCCAAATGATTGATGAAGTTTTTCAATATGTAAATATCGTCATAGTCATAGAAATAAGCCGACTTGTTGTCGTTTCCGTTTTTTATGGCATTGCCGTAAACCAACGGGAAATAATACTCTCCCGGACTGTTGATAACGTAGCAGTTGGCCGTGTTCTGTATCGTTTCGGCGCCGCTGCTGTTGGCAAGGTTGTAAGGCATACTTTGGGTACCTTTTGCCGTCCGCTGTCTTAATGCTTCGGTATGTGCGCTCCGGCTGACTCCCTGCTGCGATGCCACCGTAGCCGTGTAAGACACTGCGTTTACGCTTCCCGCTCCCGAAGTACCGGATGAGAAAGTCGTCAACCAGTCAGGCTTCGTCGTGCTCCAGTTTTTCCCGTCGGCGGAAAATTCGGCAGTCCAGCTTACCGGTTGTTCAACTTTGGAATTTTTCTTGTAACTGGTTATGCTGTAATTAGAACTTCCTCCTTGAATATTATAGGTAGTGGGCGGAATAACGGTCAGCGTATATTCCCAGTTAATCGAGGTGGTTGATATCTTGTAAGTTACCGTTTTCCCCATCGGCCATGATGTGTGCGCAAGGCTGGCTGTCAGCGTATGTTCCGATGTACCATCGTTGAATACCACCTCTATTTCGGCATTCTCCGGAAGGGCTTGCGGAATCATCATAAAAGTTTGGGCGGGAGTGGTTATCCCCTCATTCTCAGTTCCTGAAACACTCTTGTTTAGCTCTTGCGTGAAAGTCGCCGGATTTTCTATTCCGCTCCACTCCGCATCCTGCATGTTATATACTCCCGAAGAAAAAACATTCTTCAAAGTCACGCTTTTCACCGTGCCTTGCTTTATATCGTTTCCGCATACAAACTTGATGGCTGTTAGGGCATGGTGGAAGGTAAGGCTCATCACCGTATTGGAGCCGCCGCTTACTTCCGGAGATGCAGCCACAATCAAGTCTTTTTGGTCGCCCACCTCTTGTGGAACCGTACAGGTAATCGTAGGAGCACCCGAAGTCTGGTCCGACAGCCGGTAAGCGTTTTCGCTCATGGGGGCATAAGCAAAAAATCTCATTTTATAAGCCTTTCCGGGCCAGTAATAAGTAGAAGAAGACATCCATAAGTTGCCCGACTTTCTTACCGGAACATTATACATGTAATTCGGACGTTGTGTTTCGTCCCAAGTGTCGGTGTAGGCATAAGCAGACACACCGAATGTATCGTACATGTTGTCTTCGTTTATCGGGTTGGAGCGGGTAACACACTTCTCGTTGCCGGATGTACATATACTATCTGTATAAACCGTATGAAGGTAAATATTACCGAGATTTGTCTTCAGTGCGACAGAGGTGTCTGCTGATTCTGTTGTACTTCTTGTATTCAAAGAAGTCCATGAATTTTGAATATCTGAAGCGAATAAAATACGTTCTGATTGGGTAAACCGGGTGGTTTCATCGGTACAGGATACCATAAAAAAAAGGCTTGCAAACGAGGCTACCGCAATGGATCGGCATATACAAATACTTCTATCATTCATTATTCTCTGTTTTTTAAACAAAATTAGTTGTTTAGTTGCGATTCAGAAGAATTTATGAATGTACATATTATGTGGTTAGAGTATTGATTTTCAGAAGTATATTATATTATCAGATGTACATATTCATCCCTCTTTCCCTGTTGTTATCCGAAATTGGTCGGGAAAGCAGGGTACATCCGTTAAAAAACATTATAAACAGGTATGGTCTGTGGTGTGGAGAGCTATGTTATAGATTCGGTTCGTTACTTGGAAATAAAATTATTTAGTAACGCAAATCAGAGTCGGACACCCGACTCTGATTCTTATCATTAACTTTCTATTATATAACCGGTTAAACCATTCCGGCTCTGTGGATAAGCAAGAAGAAATTCCCTGTCGTTATGTCTCTCAAAACGCAACCGTTAGTGTTGGTCATCCTTTGCGGAAGAGTTGCCCGGTTCTACCCATAGCGTTCACCTGTTCTATGGGTAGCGTTTTTCAAACTCCCGACGGGGTATCTGAAACAGTTAAAACGAGCGTATTTTACCTATAAAGTTTCTTGTTTTAATTGTTCTACAAAGTGGTCGATGCGATGTAACTCTGTTGGGATATCAATGCGCTGCGGACAATGCGGGCTGCACTGGTTACAGCCGATGCAGTGACTTGCCTGACGCAACTTGGGTACACTCCGGTCGTAGCCAATCAGGTAGGCGCGGCGGGCGCGGCGATAATCCGCATCTTGCGAACTTTCGGGAATGTTTCCTTCATTCAGACATTTATTATAATGTAACAGAATGGCAGGAATGTCAATCCCGTACGGGCAGGGCATACAATATTTACAGTCGTTACAAGGGATGGTGTCAAACTGCATCATCCGGTCGGCAGCCTGCTGCAAGAAAGCGAACTCTTCTTCACTCAATGGCTGTAAGGGAGAATACGTGTGCAGGTTATCTTGCAGATGTTCCATGCGAGTCATCCCGCTTAACACCGTCAGCACATCGGGCTGGCTTCCGGCAAAACGGAACGCCCACGAAGCAACACTCGCCTCCGGTTCGCGCTGCTTCAGCATGGCCACGATGGAATCGGGCACGTTCGACAGGCGTCCGCCCAACAGCGGTTCCATAATAACGGCAGGAATGTTTCGTTTAGCCAGTTCGTTATACAGGTATTCGGCATCCGTGTTGCGCGGATTGATCTGTTTGGCATATTTCCAATCAAGGTAATTTAGCTGTATCTGTACAAAGTTCCACTGATATTTGTCATGTTCCGCCAACAGCCGGTCGAACACCTTTACGTCGCCGTGATACGAGAACCCCAAGTTGCGGATGCGTCCTGCCTCCCGTTCGGCAAGCAGGAAATCCAGCATACCGTTATTAACGTAGCGCGCTTCGTATTCCTCCATGCCGTTTCCCATCCCGATGCCGTGAAGCAGCAGGTAATCGATGTAATCCGTTCGAAGCTCTTTCAGCGAGTTATGATACATCGCGATGGCATTTTCGCGCTTCCACGTGTCGGGAGCAAAGTTCGACAGCTTGGTGGCGATGAAATACGAGTTACGCGGATGGCGGCTTAGAGCAACTCCCGTAGCATGTTCCGATTTTCCGCGACAGTAAGCGGGCGATGTGTCGAAATAATTTACTCTATGTTCGATGGCATAATCCACCATCCGGTTAACCATCTCTTGGTCTATCTCTTCGTTCCCTTCGCGTGCGCTTCGTCCGCCTACCGAAGGCAGTCTCATCATTCCAAATCCCAATAACGATACCTTGTCGCCCGTAGAGGGATTGGTGCGGTAGGTCATTTCTCCCTTTAGGCTGTCAGAGTTTGCAGAGGGTGATGTACTGTTTCCACAGGCAGCTAATCCGGCAGTTGCCCCCGCCATTCCCATAGCCTTCAGGAAATCGCGGCGGGAAATGTTATTTTGTTTATTCATAAAAGTCTGTTTTATCTGATTCAGGAAAATCGTTTGAGCTTTATATTACCCTGTGCATCTCGTGACCTTCTACATAGATAGCGCTGAAAGGACGTGCCGGACAGAGGTTTTCGCAAGCGCCGCAACCGATACACCGTTCTGTATTTACGACAGGAATCTTCGGCGAATCTTCTTGTTGCGGGTCGGAAGGTACCATTTGTATGGCTCCCGCCGGGCAATGACGGGCACAGTTGCCACATTCCACACCATCGGTAAGGGGTATGCAATTCTTTTTTATCCATACGGCGTGACCTATTTGTGTGGCACTCTTGTCTGCTGCAGTTATCGGGTGTATGGCTCCGGCGGGACAAACATCGCCGCACTTCGTACACTCCGGTCGGCAATAGCCTCGCTCGTAAGACATTTCAGGTTGCATCAGTTTCATCAGGTCGGTTGACGGACGAAGCACTTCATTCGGACACACCGATACACAAAGCTGGCAGGCGGTGCAGTGACGGGCGAAATCGCGCGCACTCAACGCCCCCGGAGGCAGGATAGGAGTGGCTCGTTTCGGAATTTTTTATCTTCAATGGCAGCCAATCCACCATCCACCTTTTTCTCTTGCGCTTTCAGCGTCGTAGCAGTTGCCAAGATTGCCGTAGCGGTCAGGAACGAACGGCGTGCCTCATTGATTTGTTCTTTGTCCACGCTTCTGGTTTGTTCTGCATTCTTGGTCTGGGTTTCCTGTTTAAACCACCGGTAACTTATAGCCCCGTGCTTACAGGTATCAAGGCAATCCATACATGCCACACAGCGACTATAATCTACCGTATGACGTTTGCCGTCGATACATGCCGCTTTACACTTGCGTGAACACAGTCCGCAGGCGTTACATTTTTCCGTATCGATTGATATGCGGAACAGGGCAAAACGTGACAGAAATCCGAGTACAGTACCCACCGGACAAATGGTATTGCAGTATGTACGTCCGTTCCGCCATGCCAGTACGACGATTGCAATGAAAGTAACCACGGCGATAACAAACGTAGGCAGGCTTTTCATCCATACAGATGTTTCATAAAAGGCATAACTCTCTGCACGTTCGGCAAAGTAAGCAAACACGTTATTCCCCCATTGATATATCGGTGCGAAAAGATTGTTTGCGATGCGTCCGTATGAACTATACGGTGCAAGCAAGGCTACGAATGAGCCTATTCCCGCAATTACAGCGATAACAAAAAGCGTCAGTACCGTGTAGCGCAAAATGTTTTTGGCAGGCGAGTAAGAGAAGCGGTATTTCTTTTTCTTTCTTTGTCCACTTAGCCACGATATCACATCCTGAAATACCCCCATCGGGCAAATAACGGAACAATATACACGTCCGAATACGAGCGTAAGCAGGATGAGCAACACGATGATACCCACATTCAAGGCAAGTACCGCGGGCAGGAATTGTATTTTAGCCATCCATCCGAACCATGCGTGTATCGTTCCGGTAAAATCGAGGAACAACAGCGTGATGATTGCAAAAAACACAACGGCAAGTGTCAGTCTTATTTTACGTAACATAGCGTTTAATCGTATTAGTTATAATGTTGGTTTGTTATACGAAAAGAGCGTGCCTTGCTGTGAGACACGCTTATCCGGGCGAAACAATTTATTTGTTTTTGCCGTACTGTACGAGCCATTTTACCGTTTGGGGGTCGTAGTGGGAGAAGAACAAACTGTGACCGAGGTCGAGACCGAGGATGGTCTGCATGTCTTCATCGCTCAGCGTAAAGTCGAACACATCAATATTCTGAATCATGCGTTCTTTTTTCACTGACTTAGGAATAACCACCACACCGCGCTGGATAAGGTAACGCAACGCCACTTGAGGCAGACTCTTTCCGTACTTGGCTCCGATGGCTATCAGCGTATCGTTTCCGAAAAAGTTGTTTCTTCCTTCGGCGAATGGCCCCCACGACATAATCTGAGTGCCATACTCCTGCATAATCTTCTGTGCTTCTATTTGCTGGTTGAATACGTGTGTCTCTACCTGATTGACCATCGGGGGAATTTCGCTGAACTCAGCAATGTCAATAAACCGGTCAGGATAAAAGTTCGATACACCGATGGCGCGCAACTTGCCCGCACGGTAGGCTTCCTCCATTGCGCGGTACGTGCCGTAATAATCGCCGAAAGGCTGATGAATCAAGAGTAAGTCAATGTAATCGGTCTGCAACTTGCGCAATGACTCTTCAATAGAAGCCTTTGCCCGTTCATATCCCGCGTTCGAAATCCACACTTTGGTTACGATGAACAGTTCGTTACGCGGAACGCCGCATTTCTTTATGGCATTTCCCACGCCCTCTTCGTTGAAATATGCTTGTGCCGTATCTATCAACCGATAACCCACGCTGATGGCATCGCTTACGCATCGTTCACATTCTGAAGGTGAAACCTGATAAACTCCGTATCCCAATATCGGCATATCCACGCCATTGCTTAATTTTATTGTTTCCATATAGCTTGTTTTTTAGTGGTTTTTCTGATGCAACAAAGATACGGCACAAGTTTATCTCTGTTCCTATACAAATTACAGAAGAATATACCTTTTTTACTGATTAAAAGGTAGTGTGATACCGTGGAAAGTGTTGTAGTGTTTTCTTTTTATGCTATTCCCAACAGTTCTATTTCGAATATGAGTGTAGAGCCTCCCGGTATTCCCGGTTGCGATATTTTTCCGTATCCCATTTCTGCCGGGATGTAAACTTCCCATTTGTCGCCCACACACATCTGTTGCATGGCAATAATCCATCCTTCGATGAGGTCGCAAAGACGAATGGCTAACGGAACTTCGCCGCGACTGCTGTCAAATTGTTTACCGTCAATCGTCCAGCCCGTGTAGTGAACGGTTACAATGCTGCGTGGCGAAGGGTGCTTGCCGTCGGCTTTTCCTTCCGAGAGCACTTTATAATATATACCTTTAGAGAGTGGTTTTACATCTTTTTCGCGAGATTTTTGTTGAAGCCATTCCTTGTTGGCTTGTGCGTATGCTTTCTTGTCCATTTTGTTAATATTCTTTTGCGTAAACAGGGATTAATACATTCTCGTCCGGCCAGTGTGGTAGGAAGAAAAGAGGCATTGGTTTGCCGCCGATGCCTGACCATTCGATGTGGCGAACTTCATCGAAGTTCGGCGGGCCGAAATCAAACGAACGTCCGTATAGCAGGACAGCTCTGCGCTTTTCGTCGATTAGCCACAGTCCGCCTCCGTAACAGCATTTCTCGCCAAAGCCTAAAAGGTCTTTATGCAGATAAACGTGTCCGAATTTTAATGTTCCGTTTTGATTAATGACAAATTTCTGGTACATATATTTATTTATGGTTTTTCAAAACAGTTTCTTATATTCTGAGCGATACGTCTTTTCCAAACGGAGCCAAAGAAAGCTTTGCCATTTTGAAATGCTGTTTGGCAAAAGGAATACCGATGAGGCTGATGAAAAGCAACACACCGAAGAATAGATGCATAAGCCATGCCCACAGTCCGCCGAAAATAATCCACAACAGGTTGAGCGGAATACGGATACATCCTGTGGGTGAATCCGTGTTTCTTACTTCAGCTCCGAAGGGCCACAGACAGAGCAGCCCTATTTTGAATGTTTGCAAGGCTATCGGTATGCCTATAATGGTACATGCCACTGCCAAGCTACCGGTGAAATATCCGATGGCGGCTTCCAATCCTCCGAACAGCCACCATAACAAATTGCCGATGATTCTCATTTTTTTATTCTTGTTTTGATTTTATTTGCCCTCAATGATAACAACTGCGAAAATACATGTTTTTCCGGAAGAAACCATCTTCTCCGGCGCATTATTATCCCCTGAAAAACGCTACCGTTAGCGTTACTTGTTTCTTGCGGATGTGTTGACCATTTCTTCCCATAGAAATCATCGGTTCTATGGGAAGCGTTTTAAAGCATTTGATATGAATTGTAAAATACTTAAAACGAGTTACTTATATTGTAATATAATACCTCTTCAAAATTCCTACAAAATCTTATCGTACTTTTGTGGCAATGAGATA
This sequence comes from Bacteroides caecicola, assembly GCF_023337095.1. Classification (NCBI taxonomy): domain Bacteria; kingdom Pseudomonadati; phylum Bacteroidota; class Bacteroidia; order Bacteroidales; family Bacteroidaceae; genus Bacteroides; species Bacteroides caecicola. The sequence continues at coordinate 31,275 of NZ_JAMBLM010000014.1, read as the reverse complement.
ATTTTGCATCGGTATACTAAGGAGATAATAGGTTATGTGGAAATATTATGCACTGTTGTCCGCCTTTTTTGCCGCACTGACTGCAATCTTTGCTAAAGTGGGCGTAAAAGACATTAATTCTGATTTGGCGACTGCTATCCGCACCACAGTGATTCTATTGTTGACGTGGGGCATCGTTTTGTTTGGTTCGCATCTCGGAGAGATAAAAGAAATTCCCCGCCACACGTGGCTGTTTCTTGTTCTGTCTGGTGTTGCAACGGGCTTGTCATGGTTGTTTTATTTCAAGGCTTTGCAGACGGGCGATGTGTCGCGTGTAGCCCCGATAGACAAGTTGAGTGTAGTAATAACTATCTGTCTTGCATTCTTGTTATTGAAAGAACCGGTCAGCATCCGGGTTGTGGCGGGTGCGTTGCTGATAACAGGTGGAAGCATCTTAATGTTACTGAAATGAAACTACTGATTATTGAAGACGAACGTGAACTGTCTGCCAACATCGTGACTTATTTAAGTTCCGAACATTACGTGTGCGAACAGGCATTTACGTATGTCGATGCGCTGGAGAAAGTTAATATGTACGATTACGACTGTGTGTTGCTCGACTTGATGTTGCCGGGTGCTAACGGGCTGGACATCCTGCGTGAGATTAGGAAAAAACGGAATCCCGTCGGGGTTATCATCGTTTCTGCCAAAGATTCATTGGAAGATAAGGTGAAGGGTTTGGAGATAGGTGCCGATGATTACCTGTCTAAGCCCTTTTACCTGTCTGAACTGTCGATGCGGATTTATGCCATCATCCGGCGGCGGGAGTTTGCGGCAAATAATGTGCTACGCAGTAACGGCATTGAAATTAATCTGCCGGCAAAGTCTGTCAGTGTCGGCAACCGGTCTGTCGTATTGACGCGAATGGAATATGAACTGCTGTTATTCTTCATAGGAAACCGTGATAAAGTGGTGTCGAAAGCCTCGATAGCCGAACATCTCAGTGGCGATATGGCAGATATGCTTGACAATCACGACTTTGTTTACACGCACATCAAAAACCTGAAAGCTAAGTTGGCGGAAGCGGGCGTGCGCGACTGTGTAAAGAATGTATATGGAACCGGATACAAGTGGGTAGAGCTATGAAAAGAAGAAGTCTGTCGCAGAAGATGCTGATGCAGTTCGCCGGATGTATGGCTGTATTGTTGTTGCTTGCCACCCCGCTTTTTTATTTCCTTACAAAGCATTATTACGCCGAAGATATGATAGACATCATCGAGGCAGTGGGTCAGGGACAACCTATTCCCGCCCTCGATTTGGAACAAGACATCATGCAAGGCGTGATGTTACAGTTTGGTATCATCGCATTGATACTGGCTGTTGCCATTGTACTGACTGTCCGGTTTATTTCCCGTCGGTTATGGAAACCTTTTGATGAAACCCTGCACCGGGTGGAGGGCTTTCGTTTGGAGAACGGCATATTGCCCGTTCTGCCAGCGAGTGCGGTGTCTGAGTTTACCCGTCTGAACACCACCTTGCAGACACTGATGCAGAATAATCTGACCAGCTACCGTATGCAAAAAGAATTTACAGAAAATGCTTCACATGAGTTACAGACTCCGCTTGCTGTTTTTCAAAGCAAACTCGACTTGCTGCTTCAGCAACCCGACTTGACTGAACGGCAGGCGGAGTTGATACAAGGGCTGTATGAAACTTCGAATCGCCTTGCCCGCCTGAACCGTAATTTGCTTTTGCTTGCAAAAATAGACAATCATCAATACGGGCAGATGGAAGAGATAAATCTCGCCGCTTTTCTCCACGAATTATTGCCTTCACTTGAATGTTTGGCGGGAGACATTGTTCTTCATAAAGAGTTTCATGGCTCGCCCGTACTCCACGCTAACCGTACGCTGTTGGAAAGTTTGATGAATAACCTGATAGTAAACGCGGTCCGCCATAATCGTCCGGGCGGAGAAATCACCCTTGCAATAGTTGGCAAGCAATTTGTAATATCAAATACTTCTGATGAACTGCCATTAGACGGTACACTGATATTCAACCGTTTTTATCGGCCGTCGGAGAAAACGAAAGGAAACGGGCTGGGGCTTGCTATTGTAAAAGCTGTTTGCGAATATCATGGCTGGACGGTAAGTTATCAGCATAAGCACGGCGAACATTGTTTCATCGTCGATTTCTGAACTCTTGTCAAACAGATTCTTGGGCTTTATTCTTCGTGCATCTTTTTTAACTTTCCCACAGCTTTTTCCAATGACTCTTCCGGTTTGATGATGTTATAATTACCCCAAAAGTTTTTATCGAAAAACAGAGTCACATCATCGGAAAGTATCTGGTCTTTGCCGAATGCTTCGCGAATAGGTATGTTGGTGGCAGACGGTTCAATATCGGTTACTACCATTTCCGATACAACAGCGTAAGAAGTGGCAAACAGCCTGCGTCGCCAGTCGCACTTGAACCGGATTTCGTTGCGTATGTAGTTCAGATAGGTTTTATCGCCGTGGTCGGTATAATCTACCAGATAAGTTACGTCTACCGGTTTGAAACGCAGCCCGAATGGTTTTCGGTGAAGAATGGCTTTTGTTGCTTTGTATCGGTCTTTCATGTCAAGATTGAACTCCGCGCGTGTAAATGAGAGCCGTTCTTTATCAATATACAGTTTTCCGTAATACAGTGCGTATGGCAGTTCGCGATTGGGTACGAAACTGATTACATACTGGGGACGTTCGTCAATGTATGTCATTTCTTCGATGTGGAAATCATAGAGCGGAAGCATTTCCCTGCTAAGCAGGAGGTCGGGATTCTTTACCACGTCCAAGTAAATGGCTGCGGTAGGGCCTCCCAACAGTTTTACAGCCAGCGTATCGCTTTGTTTCGGACTGAGTAACCGGCGTCCTTTAAGTATCTTTACGCGGTCTCGTTCGGCTTTTTCCGTGTAAGGCGTTTTGTGCAGGTCTACAACGGCTTCGGCTATGTTGATGTAATGCCTGCGCTTACGTGCCGTTTCCCGGTAGAAGCCGGTCAGCTGGTCGTTATTTCCGCTGTAATTATCCGGAATTTTTCTGATAGCTTCTTCTACCAGTTCGCGCGGATTACGTCCGCTGATTACTATTTCATCCAGCATCAGTGCAGAAGGGGTGAGCCATACGGTAGGCAGTTCTGCTTCTCCTTTCCTCAGACGGATGTGCTGGTTGTCATAACCCAGATGTGACACTTCGATGGCGATGTTATCTACAGGCTCTTTCACTTTAAAGGTAAACTCGCCGTCAGCATTGGTTACGGTAGATTCGGTACTTCCGGCTATGGAGACGTTGGCATACGATAAGGCTTTTTTGTCCGACTTGTCTTTTACTATCCCGTTGATGGTAACATATTTGCTTTCATCCGTAGGAGGTTCAATCGCCTTTGTCGGAGTCAGATAAAGCAGAAACAGGCAGAAGAGAATGTATTGATTCGTTTTCATGATGCTTTAGTTTAAGAAACTGTTTTTTCTCATCATACAAGCGAAAATGATTCAAAGACTTATTCCGAATCATCGCGCGACAAATTCAAAACAGTTTCTGAGTTTTACAGATTGTTTTGTTTCAGTTGTTCTACAAAGTGGTCAATGCGCTGCATTTCTTTGGGGATGTCAATGCCTTGCGGACAATGCGGATTACATTGCGCACAGCCAATGCAGTGGCTGGCTTGGCGCAGGCGGGGTACGCTGCGGTCGTAACCGATAAGGAATGCACGCCTCGCTTCTCGATAGTTGTCATCCTGACGACTTTTGGGCATGTGTCCTTCGTTGATACATTTATTATAATGGAGCAGCACGCCGGGTATGTCCAATCCGTACGGACACGGCATACAGTAGTTGCAGTCGTTGCAAGGAATGGTTTGATACTGCGCCATAAGGTCGGCTGTTTCTTGCAGGAAGCGGAACTCTTCATCGGTGAGAGGCTGCAAAGGCGAATACGTACGCAGGTTGTCTTGCAGATGCTCCATGTAGGTTATTCCGCTCAGTACCGTAAGTACATCAGGGAAACTGCCCGAAAAGCGGAACGCCCACGAAGCCACGCTATGCTCCGGCTCGCGCTGTTTCAGTTTGGTTACGATATGGTCGTGTACTTTCGACAGGCGTCCTCCTAACAGCGGCTCCATGATAACGGCTGGTATGTTGCGTTTCGCCAATTCGCCGTACAGATATTCGGCATTGACGTTCATCCCCGAAGCGTGCCGCCAGTCGAGGTAATTGAGCTGGATTTGAACGAAGTCCCACGGGATGCCGGATTCCTGCAACATGTAGTCGAATACCTTCACATCGCCGTGAAACGAGAAACCCAATTTGCGGATGCGCCCCGCTTCTTTCTCTTTGAGTATGAAGTCGGCAATGCCACAGTCGTACAGCCTGCCGCGCATTTCTTCCATCCCTGCGCCCGTACCCAAAATGTGGAACAGGTAATAGTCGAAGTAATCCGTCCGCAAGCTCTTGAACGAGTTGCGGTACATTTCTACCGAAGCGTCGTACAGCTCTTTTCCTCGAAGCCCTGCCCCGTAAAGGCGATGGTTCGACATCTTCGTGGCGATGTAATACGAGTTGCGCGGATGGCGGCTGAGAGCGATTCCCGTAGCCTCTTCCGACAGCCCTTGACAGTAAGGCGGCGCGGTATCGAAATAGTTGACACCATGTGCCAGTGCATAATCCACCAGTCGGTTTACCTCTTCTTGGTCTACCACCTGTCCCTTGCCGTCCGGCGAATCTTTCATGGGCCAGCGCATACAGCCGTATCCCAACAATGACACACGGTCGCCCGTCAGGGTGCGGTAGGTCATGGCATCGGTAGGCACCTCGGTGTTTGTCGCCGCAGATGAGTCTGTGCGCTTGTTTCCGCAGGCTGCCAGTCCGGTGGTAACGGCGCCTGCCGCGCCCGCAATCTTAAAGAAGTCACGGCGGGAAATCTTTTTCTTATCTTCGTTGTTCATTTTGTCCGTTGTTTTGTAATTTATATACTTTCAATGCCAGTTTGAGGTAGTTCTGAGGCTTATTTTCAGGCTCGAAAACGCTACCCATAGGACCGATGGATTCTATGGGTAGCGTTAAGAGGTCTAAGCGGTAGAAATACCCAACGCAAGCGGTTGCGTTTTTCAGTCCATTTTGAAAGGTGAATTTTTATGTCAAATCCGCTTTGTGGAAGCAGTATCTCAGCCATACAATCCCGTCTTGAACCGTTTCTGCCGACAGCAGTTCGAGGCTCTGTCCGCGAGCGGGCAAATGTTCTTTCCCGATATATTCGAACACCGAGGGCGACGCTGCCGACCCGTCAATGCCCGGATATACCACAAGGCTCAGTTCGTCTATCAGTCCGGCATGTAAGAAAGCCCCGTTGATGATGCCTCCACCTTGCAGCGAAAGCGACTCCACACCAAACACCTCCGCCAACGTCTGCATCGCTGCGCGCAGGTCATCACCTTTTGCTCCGGCAAAGAGGTAAGAAATGTCTTTCTTCTGAAGATAGTCCAGATAATCGGCAGGTGTCGTTTCGGGCAGGATGGTCACGATGCAGTCGCCCCGCACGGTGGAAGATTCGTAAAGAATGTCGGCATCGGGGTCGATAACCGCAAAAAGGCGGTCGGACGTATGGCTGGCGATGTAAGGCTTCGGGTGAGAGAGCGGGGTAGTGTCTCGCAGGTGAAATTGCTTGGGGAAGAAGCCTTCACACAAGGTATTTTTTCCGAACATCCAAGCATCGGTATTCAGTTTGCGGCCGATGGAGGCATACACCCCCATCAGTTCGCTTTTGCTTTGTCCGTTGAAAGGAACTGTCCAGCGGTCGGTCAGCAGCCTGCCGTCAACGGACGACATGATATGGCAGATGATTTTAGGTAACATAATGCTTCCTATTTTTACATAAGTTTACGTATACAAAAATAGTGCGCATCAAAGAGAAAAACCATACATAAATTACTGATAATAGGACCCATTTTACTGATAAGCCTCATCGGGAGCGGCTTTTAGCGGTCGGACTCTCCGCGATACGCTTTGGGCGGTATGCCTGCCAGCCTTACATTCCTTCCCTCAACACTTCATACAGTTCGTCTCTCGTAAACTGTTTGCAGCATCCCGGCATGAGGAAACAAGTATCGGCAGCGGCGCGCAGTACGGTTTCGTCCGTGATGCCTATTTCGTTCCAGCGGGTAGGCAAACCGATTTCGCGGATAAATCCTGCGAGCGCCTCTACGCCGAGCGATGCAGATCGTTCTGTGGTATCTCCTTTTACCTTCCATACTTCTTGAGCCATGCGCGCCAGTTTTTCTTTCCCTTCGCTCAAAAGGTGGCGGTAGAGTATGGGGTGGATAACGGCAAGCCCCTGTCCGTGATTGCAATCGGTGTAAGCTCCTACGGCATGTTCTAACATGTGGCATTGGAAGTCTGTCTGTTTGCCTAACTTCAGCAAACCGTTTTCTGCCATTGCCGATGCCCACATCAGTTCGCCACGGGCAAAGTCGTCATCGGGATTGGCTATCAAGGCACGCAGGTTCTTGATGACACTCCGCATGACTGACTCGTTGATTTCATCGGAAAGGTTCGTTGCCTGCGGACGTCCCATGTAGGTCTCCATGCAGTGGCTCAGGGTGTCGAATGCGCCGCTGATGACCTGCTTCATCGGAAGCGTGCGGGTCAGGTCGCTGTCAAGCACGGCAAACGTATGGTAAGCCCCCAACAGCGGTTGCTTCAGTTTCTTTTCTTCGTGAGTGATAACCGCACCGTTGTTCTGCTCGGCTCCCGTTCCCGATGCTGTTACCACGGCTCCCATCGGCACGAACTCCGTAGGATATTGATGCTTGGCATACTGCATCTCCCAAATATCTTCATCCAGTTTTGCCTGTGCCGATACGATTTTGCAGCAGTCGATGACCGACCCTCCACCCACTGCGAGGATGAAGTCGATGCCCTGCTCACGAACCATCTTTGCGCCTTCCTGCACCTTTGCATAAGTAGGGTTGGGCATGATGCCGCCGAAGTCAGTCACCGTCTTGCCGCACTCGTGCAGCCAACCAACGATTTTGTCATACATTCCCGTGCGTTTCAGTGAGCCGCCCCCGTAGGCAAGTAGTACATTATTACCTGCAATACGGTTCATTTCTTCTTTGATGGCGCTCTCGGCGCACCCTTTGCCAAAATGTTGGCGCACGGGGTATTGGTAAGTAAATCTATCCATAGTTGTATCTTTATAGTTAAATGGTTATCTGTTTTTATTACAAATTTACGGCAGATGAAGCGGTCTGCTCCTATACAAATTACAGATTGATATACCCATATTAACGATACAAAAAATCCCCGTCACGCTGAACCGTGGCGGGGAACCTCTCTCTTATCCGCAGACCGTGGGATTATTCGATAATCCCGATCTCACGCAACCAACTGCGTATGCCGTCTGCCGATTCGGCAACACTGTTTCTTGGTATGCTGTAACCGTTTACCATTGTGGCTTGTGGTTCCATCTCTGCTATATCGTCTACTGTACCCGACCATCCGCTGCCGCCATGCGATGAAAACGGGATGATGGTTTTACCCGTAAAATCGTAAGCATCGAAGAACGAATACATTGCCATCGGCATCTGATACCACCAGATAGGATAGCCCACGAAGATTACATCGTAATCGTCAAAGTTCTCTATGTTTGTGGCGAGGGCGGGGTGTGTACCGTTCAGCCGTTCTTCATTGGCTTGGTCTGCCAGAGCTGCGTATTCTTCCGGATAAGGCGTTGCCGTCTGGATGCGTACCCTGTCGCCGCCCGTTGCTTCGCCTATCACGGTAGCCATGTATTCTACGCTGCCGCAAAGGTCGCCGTTCACAATAAGCCGACTGGCAGACGAAGCGGCATCCACACCGTTGTCGGGCAGCGGCTCTGAAAAGTAAGCTATCAGGATGCGGTGGTTTGTTCCGGGAACCACATCCTCGGTGGGAGTGTTAATGGTATTGTTCTCATCGTCGCCGCAAGACGTCAAAGAAAGCGACGCACACAGTAGCACGAGCGGAAGTATATAGGTTTTCATCTCTCCGTCCTCCCTTATTTGATTACTTTGATTTCCTTCAACCATTCGGTTATACCGTCCGTGTTGCGGTCTACTGCGCCGAATCCTTTCAGATGATTGGCGTCAGGCGTCAGTTCTGCGATGCGTGCCAGCGTCTCGTCGCGGTAAGTAGAAGCATACGTGCAGAACGGGACTACGGTTTTTCCCTTGAAGTCGTAGCTCTCGGCAAAGGTATTGATAATCATCGGAGCCGTCCACCACCATACGGGGCAACCGATGAACACCGTGTCGTAGCTGTCCCAGTCCGTTACCTTATTCTTGATAGCAGGACGGTCATTCCGCTCTTTTTCAGCCTTTGCCACCTCCGTACACGGTGTGTATTTCGTGGGATAAGGCTTTACGGGTTCGATGCGGAAAAGCGTTCCGCCTGTTTGTTCGGCGATGTATTTCGCCACGTGTTCCGTATTGCCGCTCCAACTGAAATAAGCGATGAGGATACGGTTTGCTTTTTCATTGTTTTGTGCGTAACAACTTATCCCGAAAGCCGTTAGCACAGTTAGTAAAAATAATTTAAGTTTCATCGTTTTATGTATTTAAGTGTAATCTGTAAATTCAGACTTGGTTCGCGTTATTGTTTCTGATACAAAGTTACGCCGGAAACATCTGTTTGTCCATACACAAATTACAGATTAGTACACCAATATCAACGATATACGGCTCAATTACCCGATGAAAACAGGAAGCGAAATTCACCGCCGTTATGTTCTGAAAAACGCTACCGTTAGCGTTACCCATTCCATGCGGATGTGTTGACCGTTTCTACCCATAGAAAACATCGGTTCTACCGTTAGTGTTTCCCCAAGCTCCGGGCAAAGCCGTAAAAAGGTTGCAGCAACTTTATTGTCGGATTGAATTATTTTAACAAAAAAGTCCAATCTGAAACGATAAAAACCAGCATGGAATTTACGGATTTCGAGATTGGACTTATGAAACATGAAAAGAATCAAAGGGTTTTATTTTGTGAGAGTCTGTTGTTTTTGTGCGTTAGGTTTGGTTCCTCCGAAGACATCAGACATCGGCATTACGTCTAAAGCGCGGTCTATTGCCTCCACTTCCTCATCGGTCAGCATCACATCTGTCGCCTCGGCATTCTCTTTCAGCCGGTCGGCTTTCCGCGTACCGGGGATGGGCACTATCCACGGTTTTTTGCAGAGCATCCACGCAAGGGAAATTTGGGCAGGCGTGGCGTTCTTATCTTCAGCTATACGGCGAATCAGTTCCAACAGTTTGCGGTTTCGCTCGTAACTCTCCGGGCGGAATTGGGGCATCGTGGCACGGTAATCGGTCTCGGCATCGAAGCAAGATGCCGGCGTATAGCGGTCGGACAGCAACCCGTTGGCAAGCGGCGAGAAAGCCACCAGTCCGGTCATTTCACGTCGGTTGGCAGGTGCGCCGTAAGCATGGCTCATCCCCATACATCCCAAGCCGACAGCAGACACACGCAGTCCGCGGGTTCCTAAGTTTCTGTATCTCATATCCTAATAATTTATTGGTTGATGATTCTTGTTGAATACTCCCGTTTGGCAGTCTCCGCATCCCGTTTCCCCTTAGCCCATAGTTGCCATGAGTTGACGATGTTCTGCCACACGATGTAACACTCGGCGCCACAGATATTGTTTTGATATCACACCGCAAAGTTACGCTGCCTGCGTTTATCCATCCATACACGGATTACAGATTGATGCACCAATTTCGACGAAAAGGAATATGAGAAATTGTTTTATACTGCTGCTGTTTCTTTCTTTTTTGCTTCGAATGCTTCCATTTCGGCGCGGCTACGGCTTCGTGTTACCATATATACACCGAGGAAAACAAGCACTATCGCGGCGATTTTAATCAGGTTAAACGATGAAGTTCCCCAGTAGAAAACCACGATACAGGTGGCTACGATAGGCTGTACGTAACAGTACATGCTGACCACGGTAGGGCGCAGATGCTTCTGACCGATAGGCGACAGCAGGTAACAGAAAAACGTAGCCCCGAATACCAGAAACGAAAGAGCAAGTATCAAGTCCGCATCCAGCGATGCCCAGTCTACCGCCACCAAATCGGTGTAAGAGAACGGGATGATGCAGATAACCGAATAAGTAAACATCCACTTCATCAAAGTAATGGCAGAATAACGGCTTATGAGGTCTTTAAAGAACACAAGGTAAGAGGCAAAACAAACCTCAGCAATGATGCAGATAATGTCTCCCCATATATTGCCGTCCTGCGTGGAAGCGGAATCTCCATTGCTCATAATAAGCAGAAAAGCGCCGATGGCTCCCATGAAAATGCCCAATACTTTCTTCGCCGTAACCGGTTCTTTCAGGTAGAAAGCGGCTATTATCATGGTAAAGATGGGGGTGCTGGTAGAAATGATGGAGGCATCTACCGGTGAAGTCATGCCCAGTCCGATGGTGTATACGCCTTGATTGAACACAATGCCCAGCAAAGCGGCGAAAAACAGTTTGAGCAAATCCTGATGGGGTACGTGTTCGGGCTTGGTGAAAAGTGAGGCTATCCAAAACAGGGCGGCAGCTCCCAGCAGGCGGATGTCGACTAACAATGTAGGAGTGATGACGCTGCTTAAAAAGATAAACTTCACAACGGGAGACATCAGTCCCCACATGAAATTGGCGGCAAACATAGAGCCATGACCTTTCAATTCGTTTCTTTCCATATTCTTAATGTCTGTATTTGTAAAACGGCGCAAAGGTACAGAGAAACGAAAGCGGATGATTGTAAGAATTATCTTATCTTTTGTATATTTGCGACATGAAAAAAGAAAATATCTTCCTGCCTTTCGAGGTCAAGGTGCGCCGATACGACCGGTTTCCTCTGCCGGAGCACCAGCATTCGTTCTTCGAACTTTGTTACATAGTTTCGGGGAGTGGAGAGTTTGTGTCGGAAAGTCAGCGATTCTCTTTCCGTTCGGGGTCTTTCTTCTTTATAAAACCGTATACGAATCATACTTACCGGCTGGCGGAGATGTGCGATATAGTTTATATCGGGCTGACCGATGCGTATGTCGACCGTGTGCTTGGGGCGGTAGAGAAGGAGCTCTTTTCGCTTCCGGTGCCTACCGATCTGACTGCGCTCATCGCCTGGACGGACAGCGAACGTATTTCCATGCTCATGGCGTGCATCCGCTCCGAATATCTTTCGCCTTCTTCCGATACGTCCCGGATAGCGGCATGTTGGATTAACAGTATCTTGCTGATTTGCGTGCGTAACCTCAGACATCTGTTGGGCGATGCGTCACGTCCGGTAGCGGAGAGCGACAAGCTGATGTCGATGCTGCAATACATCGAATTGCATTTGGATAATCCGGAGCTACTTACGGCAAAAACCTTGAGCCAGCGGTTTAATACGGCTGAAACTTACATCGGGAAATTCTTTAAAGCGCGTACGGGAGAAAGTTTGAAGAGATATATCCTGAAATGCCGGATAAAGGTGGTAGAAGAGCTGTTGAACTATACGGATTTGCGCGTCAATGAGATTGTAGCGCGAACGGGCTTTGTAGATGAGAGCCATTTGACGCATACGTTTAAGCGCATAACGGGAGTTACGCCCCTTGAGTATAAAAAGAAGATAAATCAGAACATGGGGTGAATGAACCGGTATTTGTATCACCGTTGAGGCTTGTATTTGTATCCCGCAACACACAGCGGCGTTGCGGGATGGCTTACGGACATATCTGAGCAGTGCGGACTGGAATCATTTGTAAAATCTTTTCATTTTATATGCTTTAAATTTGTTTCGCTGGAATATACTTTTTAAGGGACGACAAATTACAGAACGATGCACCCTTTTTACAGACAATAAGTCCGAAAAAATTCTACCGCAAGTGTATGCCAACGCTTGCGGTAGAAATGGTCAACGCATCCGCATGTGTTGGTATACGCTTGCGGTAGCGTTTTTGGAGACATATCGTCGGTTATGTTGCATAAGATATATGGAATTAGGGTTGAGCGAATCGGAAAATTTTCTACCTTTATGCCGATAACTTTGCTCAAGGATAAAGATTTGTAACAAACGAATGAATATGAAACGATTTATTGTAATGACAGTGGGTTGGCTGATGGCAGTCAACAGCATGGGGCAGCAGGCGTTATGGAGTGCAGACGGCATCATTTCGCCGGTGATAAACGAAAACCGTACGGTGACTTTCCGTATCTATGCACCTGCGGCGGAAAAAATGGAGGTAGAAGGCGATTTCCTTTCTCCGACGATGGTATCAACTCCGGTAGGCGAGACCGAATCGGCTGGTAAGGCTGTGATGACAAAGAACAGCAACGGGGTGTGGGAATATACGACTCCACCGCTCGCTTCGGAACTTTATTCTTATACTTTCTTAAATGATGGCTTGCGGATTACAGACCCGAATAACGTTTATCAGGTAAGAGACGTGGCTTCGATAAGCAATATTTTCCTGATGAGCGGACAGCCGGGCGACCTTTACTCCGTGCAGGAGGTTCCTCATGGCAATGTGGCTAAGGTATGGTATCCCAGTCTGACTATGAACATGGACCGCCGCATGACCGTTTATACTCCTGCCGGCTATGAAGACAGCGAGCGGAGCTATCCTGTTCTTTATCTGTTACATGGAGCCGGAGGCGATGAGAATGCTTGGAGCGAACTGGGGCGTGCCGCTCAGATATTGGATAATCTTATCGCTCAAGGTAAAGCCGAACCGATGATTGTAGTGATGACCAATGGCAATGCTTCGCAGCAGGCTGCACCGGGAGAAGCGCCGAACAGCATGGAGAAACCTGCACTGTTTGTGCCCGGTATGATGGACGGTCGTTTTGAGCAGGCTTTTACCGACGTGGTAAGCTATGTGGAAAGTCATTATCGGACGCAGGCTGACAAGGCTCACCGTGCCATTGCAGGCTTGTCGATGGGTGGTTTCCATGCCATGCATATCTCGGCACTCTATCCCGACACATTCGACTACGTGGGGCTTTTCTCTGCTGCCATTCATACCGATAACGATAGCCCGGTATACACCAAGTTTTACGAAAACCTCAACCGTCAGTTCAACACTCCTCCGCAACTTTATTGGATAGGGATAGGGCGTACCGATTTCTTGTACAAGGACAATGCCGCTTTCCGCAGCAAATTAGATAGTCTGAATTATCATTACGAATACACAGAAAGTGATGGAGGACACATCTGGCGTAACTGGCGTATCTATCTGACTACCTTTGTGCAGCGCTTGTTCAAATGATATCATTCTGTTTTCTCCGTATCTGCCAAGAAACAGATACGGGGGAAAGAAAAGAAAAATACTATATATTTCGGGAAATTCTACATGAAGTTTCGGCTTGAAATATGTATCTTTGGAACAGAGGAAAATGAAGGTATGGCAGAAACAGAAAATATTATCATAAAAGACACCCTTGACGGACTGGGTACGGATGCTTACAGCAATTATCTGGCACATGCCCTTTGTCTGGCAGGTAGTTGCAGACTGAGATACAACGGAGAGGAACGCGAGTTGCAAGCCGGCGATCTGATGATTGTCCGTAAGGGAAAGTTGGTGGAACGCATTCGTCCGGCAGACGATTTCCGGGTAAAGGTGATATACGTGACCTCTGAATTCATCGTGCTATCCACGCCGCTCAGCAACTATGGCATGAAGGGTCAGCTTGCCCTGTTCCTCAATCCCATCATGAAACTGAATGCCGAACAACGCGAGTTGTGCCGCAAGGATTTCGAGATGGTGGAATTTCGGTTGGCACAGACCGGCCATCATTTCCGAAGGGACTTGCTGATAGCTTCCGTACAGCTGTTGATAATTGATTTTTTCGATTTTCATTCCCATCTTTATGGGGTTGACAACATCCCGCTTCAAAATGCTGCCATCATGAGCCGCTTCCTTAATATGTTGGAGAACGGGACGTACCGCGAATACCGCGAAGTGAACTGGTACGCCGATAAGTTGTGCGTAACTTCGAAATACCTGTCTGAAGTCTCCCGGAAGATAAGCGGTTACGCCGCCAACTACTGGATAAACCGTTATACGGTTCTCGACATCTCCCGCCTGCTCCGCGATAAATCCCTGACCTTCGTCCGTATCTCCGATATGTTCGGATTCTCATCGCCAGCCTATTTCAGCCGTTACGTACAGCAGCATTTGGGAGTAAGCCCAACGGAGTATAGGGGATGATATGCTTTTTTGGGGTAAGAAAGATTGGTGAGGTTTCCATGAGAGCGATAATAGAATCTGTGAATATGTGAAGAGTTTCTGCGTTTTGTATAAAAATAGTTGTTATGTATTGTAAATCTGAATTGATTGACTAAACCACGCTTCTAATGAAATCATCTTTGGAATTTAGACTTTCAAAACCGCAAGTTATGGCATTAGCCGGCAATCTCCATCACGATGAATGCGGCATCGAGGCAATGTTTGCTCAAATGAAGCAAACGAACAGTCCGTATGTAGCTCATAATGCAGCATGGGTGCTGTCTCACCTTTCTAAAGAGGACAAAGAAATTTATCTTCTTCCACACTATGGAGAGTTGGTTGACATTGCAATATCCACAAAGCTCTGTATTCGTCGTGGATTGGTATTGTCTATTCTCGCAGACTTGCCAATAAACGAGCCAAACGGTAAATTATTGGATTACTGCCTTATACATCTGGCTGACCTCAAAGAAAGCAACAGTTCACGTTCTATGATGATTAAACTTGCAGCAAAAATGTGTAAGCCTTATCCTGAATTATGCAAAGAACTTATATTGTGTTTAGATATGATGCCACAAGATTCATCTCCAAGCATAGCAGCTGCAAAGAGGAATGCCTTAAAAATAATTCAAGCGTGAATAAAGAACATTCATGTAAAATGTGAGACTATCGTATTGGGAGAATTGTGATTAGAACAAGAATCTGTGGGTATGTAAAGCGCATCCGTTTTGTATAACAAACCGCAAAAATGTAGGTACTTGCAGTAATTAGTGTAATAGTCGGCACAAGAATTATGCTGAACTTTGCAGCCGTATAAGTAATGAAATGATGAGAAGAATGACCTACATTGCAATCATAATGGCTGCTATGATGACAGGACTATGGTCTTGTACGGAAAAAACAGAAATCCCTACTGATATGAATGGAAACGGAACAACCAATACTGACAGTTTTCAGATTCAGATGACCCATCCTGTTCCCAATCAATACTTTTCGGAGGCAACAGAGCAGGGGCAGGTAGTAAGAATCGAATATGAATCGAAAGATTATACCCGCGATGACCGTCCTGCCACGCGGAAGCCTGCCTATGTCTATCTGCCTTACGGATATGACGAGAGCCGGCAATATGATGTGGTCTACCTGATGCACGGATGGCCGGAAACGGCAGAGGAAACATTTGAAACATTGGGCGACGCACAGAAGAACATTTTGGACTGGATGATTCAGCAAGGAGATTGCAAGCCTGTCATCGTGGTGTCGCCCACGTGGGACAAAGACAACAGGGCAAAAGATTGGGGTGAATCGTGTGAAGAAATCGCTGTGTTCCATAATGAATATGAGAATGACCTGATTCCTGCCGTTGAAAGCCGCTTCTCGGCATACGCTGAAACGACAGACCGGGCAGGTATCGTGGCATCGCGTGACCACCGGGCTTTCGGTGGATTCTCGCTGGGCAGTGTGACGACATGGTATATCTTTGAACATTGTTTCGACTTGCAACGCTTTTTCCTGCCGATGAGTGGTGACAGTTGGCACGTTTCGATTTTTGGCGGACAGACGGTGCCGGAGCAGACGGCTCAGTTTCTTGCTTCGGTAGTTCAGGCATCGCCTTACGGAACGGATAACGGTTTTCACGTATGGCACGCCGTGGGGACACAGGATGCACGCTTTTATCAGACCCATAATCAGGCGATGGCATGTATGCAGCTGACCGATGTGTTTACTCCCCATAACTTTTCTTACCACCAGCGAGAGGGAGGGCAATACGATTACAATTCCGTCGTGGAGTTTGTATATAATGCTCTGCCGTTTTTCTTTCCGCCTGAAGCGGAGCAATCTTTCACCCGCACAAGCCGTATCAGTGATGTTATGAATGACCCGGCTTTCGGTAATTGGGGACGGCTGATTTTCCCCGTAGACGAGGGCTATTGGAGCGGCGAGACTTTGGAACAGTTGCGCTTGGTGTGGTATAACTACATAGACCCGGACAAGACCGTTGAAATCTGCAATTACCTGAAGGCACATGCCGGCAGCGTATTTCTTGACATTTATACGGAGGCCGAGAAGCAGGACGACCCGCAGAAGCGCAATACGGGACTGTTCTTTTTCCGGGGAAATCCGGGTGCGCCCTTTGCTGTCTGCAATGCCGGTGGTGCATTCGCGTATGTCGGAGCCATGCACGACAGCTTTCCCCATGCTCTTGAACTGTCCAAACTTGGGTACAATGCTTTTGCGCTTATTTACCGTCCGGACTATGCCTACGAAGACCTTGCCCGCGCCATCACTTATATTTATGACCATGCCGATGAATTGGGCGTAAGAGCTTCCGGCTATTCCCTTTGGGGCGGTTCGGCAGGCGCACGCATGGCGGCTGTGCTCGGCAATGAGGATTACTTGCAAGAACTCACCGGACGCACGGATATTCCGCAAGCCTCGGCTGTCATCATGCAATATACGGGTTATAGCATGGTTAGTTCGCAAGACGCGGCAACGTACGCCTGTGTCGGTACGAACGACGGCATTGCCTCATGGCGCACCATGCAACGGCGGCTGCAAGGTCTTTCCGGCATCGGTATCCCGACCGAATTTCATGCCTACAACGGGCTTCCTCACGGTTTCGGGTTAGGCACGGGCACGGTTGCCGAAGGATGGCTGACGGATGCTGTCCGCTTTTGGGAAGAAAACCGATAGCAGATAAAATATGTTATTATCTTATACAAAGCCAATCCGTTACGATAAATATCGTCCGCAATTCGGACAATCCGTAAAAAAGGTATGACTGTCTGTAATCTGTGTACAGACAGCCGCGCCATTCCGTCGTATTTTTGTAAATATAGAAAACCGATTAAACGAAGATAATATGGAAACAATCAAACTGAGCAACGGCGTGGAAATGCCGCTATTGGGTTACGGAGTGTTCAAGGTAGCTCCGCAGGAATGTGAACAGTGCGTCAGCGATGCGCTGAACGTGGGTTATCGCCTGATTGATACGGCGCAGGCTTACTTCAACGAGGAAGGTGTGGGAAATGCCATCAGCAAGAGTGGGATTCCCCGACAGGATATTTTTCTTGTTACGAAAGTATGGATTTCGAATGCAGGCGAGGAGAGAGCGGCAGCAAGCATCGACGAGAGCCTGCGTAAGCTGAAGACCGACTATATCGATTTGCTGCTTATCCATCAGGCATACGGCGATGTGTTCGGCTCATGGAGGGCGATGGAGAAGGCCTACCGCGCAGGCAAGGTGCGTGCCATCGGTGTAAGCAATTTTCAGGCAGGACGTTTCTACGACTTCGCTCATTATGTAGACGTTAAACCGATGGTGAACCAGTTGCAATGCAATCCGCTCGTCCAGCAACAAGGTATCGAGCCGATTCTTGCGGAACACGACACGAAGATGATGGCATGGGGACCGCTTGGCGGTGAGGGTGCCGAAGGCGTGGTAAAGAATGAACTGCTTGCTTCCATTGGTGAGGGTTACGGGAAGACGGCTGCACAGGTGGCACTGCGCTGGCTCACGCAGCGGGGCATCGTCGCCATCCCTAAGAGCACGCATGTGGAGCGTATGCGGCAGAATCTGGACATCTTCGACTTTACGCTGACCGATGAGGAAATGAAACGTATTGCCACACTCAACTGTCACGATGCGGGAATGGTGAACTTCGGCGACCCGCAGTTTGTGAAGTTCCTGATTGAGACCTACGGGTAAAATAGGGTAGAGCTATACATTAAACAACGACGGGAAACATTGCAACAGCATGTTTCCCGTTGTTGTTTTAATCACTTGTCTTTTATACGCTTACCGTGTACCACGCAAGTATTTCAATGTAAATGGTAGAAGAAAATAAGAACGTCAGTTGAAACTTGTAAGTAGCGACGGTTGGGTAACGAAAGCGTCATGATTTACAGCCTTGCTCCCCACACCATCTTTTCTACATCTTCCAGTGTGGCGTTGAAGAAGCGTTTCTCCTTGTTGAGCGAGCGCATCTGCTGCATCTCCTCGTCGGTCAAGGCGAAGTCGAAGATTTGGATGTTCTCCTTGATGTAATCGGGGTTGGATGCACCGGGGATAACGGAGAATCCTTCCTGAATGTGCCAGCGCAGGATGACTTGTGCCGGAGTTTTGCCGTGGGCTTCGGCTATCTTCTTTATTACGGGGTCTTTGAACAAGGCACCGCCCGACATGGCACCTCCCAACGGGAACCAGCATTCCACCTGTATTCCTTCTTTTGCGGCTTTCTTGCGCATCTCCAACCGCTGGGCGTAAGGGTGGCACTCTATCTGGAGCACTTGGGGCTTGATAGTCGCCTCTTTCATAATCGTATTCCACACTTCCTCATTGGCGTCGAAATTGCTGATGCCGAGAGCACGTACTTTGCCCATCTTCACCGCCTTCTCCATGTCTTTCCATGCGCCTACGAAGTCGCCCACAGGCTGGTGAACATAGAGCAGGTCGATGTAGTCCAGTTGCATTCGTTTCAGCATTTCGTCGATGGCTTTCAGCGTCTTGCCTTCGCCGTATTCCGTGGGCCAGAGTTTGCTGGTAATCCAGATTTCTTCGCGCGGTATGCCACTTTCTTTCACGGCACGACCTACACCCGCTTCGTCCTGATAGGCATGGGCGGTGTCAATGTGGCGGTAACCTGCTTTCAATGCCGTAAGACACGATTGTTCGCACACTTCATCGCTGGGCTGGAGGAAGGTGCCGATACCGAAGCGGGGCATCTCTACGCCGTTGTTCAATTTAACCATCGGCACACCGGCCGTCGTTGTTTTCTCTTGTGCATAGGTAGCACATACGCCGCCACATAGTATCAAGGCGGACAGTAGAAGTTTTTTCAGTGATTTCATCTTTATTGCTTTCTAAATTGATGTTTTCTATATTGGGTCGTTAATTTGTTTTTAACTGAAGTTGTTCGATTTTGTAATGAGCTTATTCTCAGCATTCTACGACTTGACCGATTGCTTGAAAAATTCTATGGGTAGCGTTGGTCGTTTCTATGGGTAGAACCGGTCAACGCTACCGCATAAGATGAATGACACTAACGGTAGCGTTTTTCGGAGTATATCGGCGGAGAATTTCTTCTTGCGTTTTCCCGTCAACGGAAGTTTAAATAAGTTCATTGCTCTGATGCAAAGGTAGGAGATGCGTATCATAACGGGCTTACAAAAACTTCGGGAGGATATGCCGTTTTTGCGGATAAATCTCGCATCAAGTCCGGACTCATCTTTGTTCATTGGGCGTTTTTATATTTGAATGACTTCATAGATCCTGCTTCCCAGCCCGATGCGCTCTGCATATTCCACCACATGTGCTCCGCCACGGCTTTCGATACGCTGGATAAGCGGACGGTTATTGTTACCGTCCGTGGGCGTTACGGCATAAACCAAATCGAGGCAGGCCTGCTCCAAAGCAACAGGGTCAGTCGAGGCAAGGATACCGATGTCCTGCATTTCGGGCGCGGCAGGATTAGAGTCACAGTCGCAGTCCACCGACAGGTTGTTCATCACGTTGATGTAGAGAATGCGGTCGCCGAAATACTCCGCCACGCTTTGTGCCGCTGCTGCCATTGATTCGGTGAAGTCGTTCTGCGATGCCATCGTGTTCCACAGGCGCGATACATCCTGCGTCCGTCCGGCGGAGTGGATATTTGTCTTTCCCCGGCGGGAGGCAATGCCTATCGACTGGTTCTTCAATACACCGCCGAAGCCGGCTATGGCGTGTCCTTTGAAGTGGGCGAGGTTAATCAGAAAATCATAGTTTGCCAGATGGCTGCCTACGAGGTTGTACTGAATGTGTGTCGTATCCTGTACGGGCAGTTGCATTTCACCTTTCTCGTCCATTAAATCCACATTGGCAATGTCAAGAAAACCGTGGTCGCGTATCGCCTGCCAATGGCTTGTAGAATCCGATCGTCCGCCTTGATAAGCAGTGTTGCATTTCACGATAGTTCCGTTCACCTCGTGCACAAGGTCGGCTATGAGTGAGGGCTGCAAGTAGTGATGTCCTCCCGGTTCGCCTGTGCTGATTTTGACGGCGACACGTCCCGTAGCCTGTCTGCCCACTGCATGATAAACAGCAAGCAGTCCGGCTGCCGACAAGTCGGTAGTCATCCACACTTGCGATGCCGGACCCGTCGGTTCATCGTTGTCTGGTTCTTCGCCGGGTGCAGGTTCCGGAAGAGGTTCGTTGTCTTCCCCACAGGCAGTGAGGAATGTGGGCAATACGGCCGACGAGGTAAGGGAAGTAGCCACCCACTTCAGCCATTCCCTCCTGTTCATTCTTTTCATATCTGTTTCTCCTTATCAAAATTACATTCAGCATAACAGTTTGAATGCCGACAGTCAAGGTATCTTTTGAGCCGGACTTCGGTATGGATATGCTTCAGACAATCCATTCTAAACGCCTGTTTAAATGCTTTTCCCCAATTCGTATGCCTGCCTCATAAAGCCGGTATTCTTCACACTGCCTTTCATTCCCACACCGGTAGCCTTTATCATGCCCCGTTCTGTAGGATTGGGCAGACACATCACGAAACCGCGAAAACCGGCTATGGCGAAATCGGCTGTACTTTCCTCTCGGGCGGCACAGGCATCGGCAAGACGTTGCTGTACGTCACCCATTTGCGAATCGAGGAAACCGTTGCGACGCACCAGCCCTGTATTGAACATGCTCAATGTGGCAACCGCCTTGAACCGTTTGTCAGTTTGTGCCGCCTTGAGTGTGTAACCTCCGCCTCCGCAGATGCCGAGGATACCGATTCGTTTGGCATCCACGCCGGGATATTGAGCCAAGATGTCGCAGGCGCGGCGGATGTCCTCAATACGGTTGGCAGGCTTGTCTACGTTGCGGGGTTCGCCCTCGCTTCCTCCTTGATAAGCTGCATCAAATGCGAGACAGATGTAACCCTGTTCAGCCATACGCTGGCTGTACAGACCAGCCACCTGTTCTTTGCAGCCTCCGTTGGGATGTGCCACGACCAGTGCGGGATACGTCTTCGATGCGTCATATCCGGCAGGCGTATATACATTGGCAACAATCTTCAGGCCGTTCAGGTCGTAAGTGATGCGGTGAATGTTCACTTTCCCTGTTTCATTCTGGGTTATGGCACCTCGATAGACCAGTCCGAATGGATTGGTATTGGGACTTTGGATGGTGGAGAAATCCGTCTCAGAAAATGCAGGTCTTGTCTGCGCAACCGATGTGCTTGCCAGCATAAGCGCGGCGACACCGCATAACATAGTCTTGAATAAATTGTTCATTGTTTTTACTCTATTATAAGTTTGTTTTATTCGTTTGATTTCGGGAATGAAGAACGGCAGGGCATTGTACAGGTATTCCGGAATGGGACGGAACTCGTGCCGTGCGCTTTCTTTCTGATGGAAGGTCATATTCGTGGCATTGAATACATCCGCCAGCCGCGCCATTCCTTCTATTTGGAGCAATATTTCGCTGTAAGCCGAATCGTTCGTGCCGCTTGCCGCCCAGATATAGAAACCGTTTCCGGCATAGGGCGATTGCTGTACACGCTCTGCCAGATAAGCTGCCGTATCATCGGGACGGTTCATGCCGGCAAATCTGCCCAGCGACCAGCAGTCGCCGCTAACGGGCATGAAGTAGCGGAATGCGTTCAAGGTTTCATCGAAAGCATACCACGTGGTGACCGCACCCATCGAAAAACCGCCGATGGCACGGTGGTCGCGGGATGCCTCAATGCCTTCCGTATCGGTAGTTTCTGCATACGTGTGGTATCGGCTCTCAACAATGGGAATCAAGTCGTTTACCAACTCCTGCGGCAAAGCGCGGCAGTAGGGGTCAGCATCCGCATAGTTGGATGTCGGCTGCCCGTAGTTGTAGCTGGGAGTAACCACAATCATCGGGTCGATGTCGCCGTGTGCTATCATCTGGTCGAGTAGCTTGCATACCGCTCCGTCTTCGAAAGTAGAGGCCGCTGTGCTGTAATGCCCATGCACGAAGTAAAGAATATTGTACTGCTTCTGCGCATCATATCCGTAAGGCAGGTAAACATACGCAGTGTTCGTCCGCGTCATTCCCGTGCCTTCCGCATAGTCTCGCGTGTCATAATCGATACGTACGATGCTGCCTTGTTCGTTCGCATCTTGGCCGTAGCCGTCGGGAATGGGTCGGGTTTCGTTTATCAATGGCGTATTCTCCCCGTTGTCAGAGATTACAGGTGTCTCGCTACCCGCTTCGTTCGCGTTACATGATGTGAGTGGCAAGGATAGCAGTAGCGCATAAATGAATGATGTAAGATTACGTGTCATAATTTTTATTCGATGATTCCTATTTCGCGAAGCCAATTCTCCACGCCGCCGGTGTTCCGTCCGCTGGTGTCGAAACCTTCCAGATGTTCAGCCTCCGGAGTAAGGTCTACGATGCGTTGCAGGGTGGCATCGCGTCCCGATGAAGCGTAGGTGCAGAACGGGATAATGGTTTTGCCTGCCCAGTCGTACGCATCGCTTTCGAGGAACGACCATATCGGCATCGGCGCATCGCCCCACCACACAGGGCATCCTACGAAGATGATGCCATATTGTTCCATATTCTCCACGGTTCCGCTGAGTTCGGGCCGTGTGCCGTTCTCTAATTGCTCCAGTGCCACCTGCGTACATTCCGTATAATTGTCGGGGTAGGGCGTGACGGTTTCGATGCGGTAGAGCGTACCTCCGGTCAGTTCGGCGATGCGTTCAGCCACGGTGCCGGTATTGTTGCTATGGGTAAAGTAGGCAATGAGAATATTACTGTCTCCCGAAGGTTCGTCGGGAGTATTAGGTTCGTCCGGTTCATCCGGTGTTTCGGGCTGTTCGGTTCCCGGTTGTTCTTGCTGTACGGGGTCATCGTCCCCGCAGGCATTGAGAGTGACGGCTGCCAATGCCATCATCAGGTAGATAAAATACTTTTTCATTGCGATATGCTTTTTAGAGATGTTAAGTGATGAAAAACGCTTGCGGTAAAACCAAACTACTCTCCGAATAGAAACAGTCAACGCATCCGCATGAATTGGATAACACTAACGGTAGCGTTTTTCGGGGTGTTCCAACGGAGAAGACCTTACAGCGTTTGTGTTGGATAAGACTGTTATAACAGGCTTATTATTACTTCATTCCATTAACCATTTCCGTCATCTGGCGCAGTTGACCTTCGGTGATTCCCTGACGCAGACAGATGGCAGAGTGTGATTTCAACATCGGCTCCACGCCTTTCCCCAAAGCGGAGAGGATAGACACTGTGGCAAGTTCGCGCTCCTGCCACGTCAGCAGGTCACGTTCGAAGATGTCGCAGAACAGATGCTCTTTCAGGTATTGCTCGATGATGGGAGCAAAAGCGGCATATCCGGTCTTGGGGGCGTTCTTTGGTGCACCGCTCAGCTTTTCAAGAAGCTCTGCACCGCGCGTATATTTGTCGCGGTTGTCGTTGACGGGCGTTGCGTCACGTCCTACGGTGTCGGTGATACCCTGCGCCTTACGTTCGTCCAGCACTTGCATAAAGGTCTGCAGGGCACGCAGGCTGCGGGGAAAGCCGCAATAAGCATAAGCATGTACCAATACTTCTTTAATCTCGTTCACGGTCATTCCGTCGTCCAGCCCGCAAGCAAAGGCGGTTTCCAGATTCTCCAAGTTGCCGGTGGCGGTATTGGCGGCAATGGCAACGATGCTCTGTTGGCGGAGACTGAGCGTGTCTGTCTGTTGTGCTAGCAAGGTTCCGCAGCAAGCGAGCAGTGAAAGTGTCAGGGATAAAATCGTTGTTCTCATAAACTTATCTGTCATTAAATTGGTTCTGATACAAAATTACGGCAGATGTTTTTACCCGTCCATACACAGATTACTGATTGATACACCAATATCAACGAAAGAAAACAGGGAAGCCCGCAAACCGATGGTTAAGCCATATCGTCCCCGGTCTTGACCACCGGCACACGGATGGTTTTCGTCGGCTACTGTTTTCCGGCTCCACATTGGGGTCTATGCGGTGTTGCCAATAAAGGTCAATATGGTCGGTATGAAGGCGGCATAACGAACCTTCCACTTCTTCCCGGATACGCTTAGGCGATGAATCTGCCAGTACAGGCCACGGCCATGATACGGAACGATCCATCGTAATGCCGAACTTGGTAGCAATCTCTGATATTATTTTGTCAGTTATCTAATCCTTTTTCTTTCAGCCAAGCAGACATTACATCCGCTACTTCCACGTTGTTCAAGTCGGCAAAAGGGAAATGGGTATTGCCCTTAATGCCTAAGTCGGGTAAGTGAATTACCTGTGCATCCCCTCCGTGGCGGTTGATGCAGTCGACGAAAAGACGCGCCATTTCGAGGCGGGCACGCCACGTGTCCTGTCCCCAATGCTTGGTAGGTTGTTCGGGAATGTTGTCGCCATAATAAATGACGATAGGAATACGTGTCAACTTCAGAAACTTGTCCATAGATGTGGAATCTGCTTCCAAAGCCTTTTCCGGTCCGCTGTGGGGAATCGGGGAGGGTACCTCACCTTTAGGAAAGATAAAGCTGCTTCCCGGTTCGTAAGCAATCACCGCACGGGTATTACTGCTCTTGATGGCAGTGAGCCAACCGGGACCACCGCCCATGGAATGAGTAATCAGGATGCCGCCGCCAATCTTGTCCATCAGGGCAGACAAAGCATCCGACACGACCTCTTTGTCGAACGCACCGGTATTGGGCGTCACTTGGCGCATGAATTGTTCCCATGCTTGTGGGGCAGGAGAGAATTGTACGCCGGGGAAAGGGTCTGGCCATACGCCTACACGGAATATCTCAAACTGAAAAGCCTCATCGGGCACAGCGCGAAGCGTGTCCGATACGGTGCTTTTTCCAGCTTTGCCCCGTCGTGGCTGGTCGACCAGATAGACGCTAAATCCCCGCCGCAGGAAGATGTTCTGGAAGCCTTCCCGCCCGTCGGATGTCGTCTCCCATGTTTTGGCTGATTCGCCGTTACCATGCAAGAATACCAATGGCAAAGAATGTGTCTTTTCGGGTATTTGATAAAATACGTAAGCATGGTCGCCGTGCAAAGTCTGTCCGGCTGGATTTGTCGAATTGTTTTCATCGTAGCTGCCCGGAACTGTAATTACCGAACCGCCAACCAGAAAGCTGCCCTGTTCGCGGATGCACAACATGTTGTCATCATCCGTTCTCCCACAGGCGGAGAGCAGGAAACTGCACACTACGAGGGATGTAATGATACTTTTCATATACGTTGTCTTTTATTTGTTTTGATAAGACAAAGTTACGTTGGATGCAACTGCTCGTCCATACACGGATTACAGAACGTATCACCCATTTTACAGCATATTAATACTTCGGTAAATTTCTCAAACGGGGATTTGTTCGGAAGCCGTAATCGAGGTATTTTTGACGGTTATGCAGGTATCCGAATTGATGGACTTTGCGATTACTTTTGCAGAAAATTTGTAATGTAAAATTATGAGGCATACAGTAATAACGATGATTGCAAGTTTGTTAGCAATGAGTACAACAGCCATTGCCCAACAAAATCCTATGCCGGGAAAAGACGGAAATAAATATGTGTCGTAGCATCACCGGACATCAATACGGAGGTTTTCAGTGCGGCTGTGGATTATTCTTGTATCGTTCTGTTTTATGAAACCTTTTCGCCCGGTTACAGCCATACACGGTTGGGACAGATTGATAACCCCGAAGGGCTTGCCGCAGCTTTAGGGGATGGATACGTGAGTGTGAGATTTGCAATAACAAAGAGTACGGACCGCAACATTTAGTGAAATGGATGCCTATCCCATGAAAGGAAACAGGCATCCATTATTGTGTTGTTTTACAGCTTCCAGCCAGAGATGCTTTCTTGTATTTCCCATAAATGAGAATAAAGTCCTTTTTTTCGGACAAGTTCATCGTGTGTGCCTTGCTCCTTTATCATTCCGTTATCCAAAACGATGATTTGGTCTGCATCCTTAATGGTTTTGAGCCGGTGGGCGATGACGATGACGGTGCGTCCTTTGATGAGCGTGTCAATAGCCTTTTGTACTTCCATTTCATTTTCGGGGTCAAGCGAAGCAGTCGCTTCATCCAGCAGGATGATTTGTGCATCTTTCAGGATGGCACGGGCTATGGATATGCGCTGTTTTTCTCCACCCGACAAGGTGCAGCCTCCTTCGCCCACCATCGTTTCGTAACCCTGAGGCAAGCGCATGATGAAGTCATGGCAACAAGCTTTTTTAGCTGCGGCTATAATATCCTCTTCCGTAGCATCTGTTTTTCCGAAGCGGATGTTGTTGCGTATGGTGTCCTGAAACAGATACACGTCTTGAAATACCATGGAAATATGTCTCATCAGACTTTCGGGATTTATTTCGTTCATTGGAACTCCATTAAAAAGGATGCGTCCTTTCTGCGGGTCATAGAAACGGGCACAAAGTTTCATTACTGTACTTTTCCCGCTTCCCGAAGGGCCGACGATAGCTGTCAATGAATTCTTTGGAAGCGTAATATTTATATCGTGCAACACTTCTTTGTCTTGATAAGCGAACGATACGTGTTCAAAACGGATGTTGCCTGCCATCGGAGATTGTTGCTCTCCTTTCATTTCTGTCTCATTCATTAGTGAAAGGATGCGTCCTCCGGCAATGGAAAAGTAGCGGAACTCCGCAAAATTAGTTAGGGCAGAAGTCAGCGGATCAAACACACGCGAGCCGACCACAAGAAACAGTACGAAAACAAGCAGCGATAGCTTTCCTCCCAACAGGAGATAAGTTCCGCACAGTACCATCATCGTCAGTCCGGCGCGTACCAATGTAATGCTCAACAAGACAAACGGGCCTAACAAGGCTTCCTGACGGATGCAGGCACGGCGAAGCTGGGCAAACGCATCGCGCAACCGGACAAAGCGGTCGCCTAATAAATTGTAGGCTTTCATCACCCGGATGCCTTGCAGGTATTCTTCCAATCGGTTTCCTGCATTTATTTTTGCTTGAATTTGCCTGCCGCTCAGTTTCCTCTGTGCCTTTGTGCTTGCCCACAAGACGAGTAAGGCAAGCGGCAAAGCTGCAAACATGCTGACCGCCATTCTCCAGTCAATCCAGACCAGCGAGGCAAAAGCCAGTACGGGCATGACCACAGCGCCCATCAGTTGGGGTAGGTGGTGCGAAATTCCGGTTTCTGCCATCATAAAGTCCGTAATAAGCATGGAAGATAAATCTCCGGGGTCGCGTTTTGACAGAAATCCCAGTGAAAGTTTCCGCAGATGCTCTGCAAGCGACAAGCGTCCTGAAGCACTCATTTCGTATGCTCCCCTGAAATTGGCGCGGTAAGATGCCCGTTCCGCCAAAGCCATTACCAACATATAAACAACCATAATGCCGAATATCCACCACAGGCGGGGCGTGTCAAGCGGTTGTCCGCTTCCGTCAAAAGCATTGAATATGATGCGTATCGCCTCAATGGAGAGACAGAACGGTACGATATTGACTAAGTTGGCAAGCATGGTGTAGCCCACAGGTTTGTAAAGTCGTTCGGTATGTCCTATTGTAATGTTTTTAATTGCGTTCATATCTTGTTCTCCTTTTCAATTTTTGTTCAACGTCCAGTGGTAAGCGCTTGTATAGGCATCCCACATCTTCTTATATGTGCCATCTGTCACGGACAAAACTTCATGCTTCCCGTTTTGTGCAATCCTTCCTTCTTTCATGACAACAATCTTACCTGCGGAAACAACAGAAGAAAGGCGGTGCGCTATCACAATAACCGTCTTTCCCTTCATCAGCGATTGCAAAGCTATCTGCATCTTATACTCGTTTTCCGGATCTGCAAATGCCGTTGCTTCGTCCAGTACCAGTATCGGCGCATTCTTCAATATGGCGCGTGCCACACATATCCGTTGGGCTTCTCCTCCCGACAGGAACACGCCTTTGTCACCGATTCTTGTTTCGTAGCCCTGCGGCAAACGCTCTATGAAGTCGTGACATTGAGCGGCTTTAGCGGCGGCTACCACCTTTTCTTTTGTTGCATCAGGAGAGCCTACGGCGATATTCTCATACAGCGTATCGTAAAACAGAAACGTATCTTGAAAGACGAACGACACCAGCTCCATCAGTTTTTCCATAGCTATTTGACGGATATTTACACCTCCTATAAGTATTTCTCCTTGCTCCACATCCCAAAAGCGTGGGATTAGGTTGGCTACCGTAGACTTGCCACTTCCCGACGGACCGACAAGGGCCGTTATTTCTCCTTGCGGTGCCACGAAACTGACATCACGCAAAGCCTCTGTCCGTGTCCCCTGTTCCGTGTTCTCGTAAGCGAATGATACATGGCGGAACTCCACATCGTAGGTTGAAGGTGTCTGTGGGTGTTCCGGTTCCGGTAGAGGCTGTTTTTCCAAGATGTGGTCAATACGGCTTACACCTTCATTGATGTCGCGCGTGTTACCTCCCAAGAATGTCAATTTATAAACGGGAGAAGCCATACCCGGTCCCATGATGATAAAAAACAGCCATACCACTGCCAACGACAATGATTGAGGGCTGGCTTGCATCAACAAGATGCCCATGGGGAGAATGAACGTCACCATCGAATTCAGCAGGACCGTAAATGCGACCATCCCGTTCTGGTAGGTGTCGCAACACTTCAAGGCAAAGGTCTTGTACGCCTGAATCTCGGCATTGAACTGACGGAACGAACGGACACTCTGCCCGAAAATCTTGACAACGGGCATTCCCCGTACATACTGCACGGCGGATGCGCTCATCTTTTCCTGTGCATCGTAGTAGATGCCCATGAACTCTTTTGCCTTTTTCCCCATGAAATTAGAGAATTGCAGAAATAAGCTAAGTGCCACGACTGCCAAACAGACCACCGTCAGCCACACATCCAAAGAGAAAAAGATGACCAGCATTACCACTACCGTTGCCATTACATTGACCAAATCCGGAATGGTATGGGCGATGAAACCCTCTATTTTCTCAATGTTTTGGTCCATTGTTTTCTTGATGGCTCCCGTAGAGGTATTGTTCAAATATCCCAAAGGCAGTTTGCCGATGTGTTCGGACAGTCGGACACGTAGGCCATACAGGATGCGGAACGCTGCAACATGGGAAGACATTAGGGCGGCATATAGCAACACCAGTCCGCCGATAAGCCCTCCGAACGCTATCCATCCCCAGCTTATCATATCTGTACCATTTACCGAAACCGGACTGCCTCCATGTGTCAGCAATTCCTTCAGAACTTCATAAACAGCCCAATAGGGCACAAGCATACAAACTGCGCTGCCTGCCGACAAGATTCCTGCCAGTATTAGCAACCCTTTCTTTTGTCCCGCAATCTCAAACAATCGCGCCAGACCTTCTTCCTTCTTTGTTTTATCCATCGTAAAATGTTATTGTGAGATTATTTTATATCCGAGTAATGAACTGAACTGATAACACAACTTTGTCATCCGTCCCAATATCTGTCCGAAGAAGAACCCCCAGCGTGAACGGAAAAACTTCATGTAGTTGGCTTGTTCGATGAGTTGCAAGGTGGGTTCCCATCGTTCCACCAGATGTCCGTCGCTCAATCCCGAACGGATTTGTGCTTCATGGTTACGGAGCGAATCGGGCTTCACACCGTGCCGGCTCATCATCGTGCCACACACATCAAACCACAATTCACCTCCTCCGAAACGGCTTGCCACGTGGTGCAGGAAGGCTTTTACTTGCTTTTCGTAAAAATACATCAGTACGCCCTCCACAACAAATATAAATTCCGCATCGGGGTGTTTCTGTCGAAGGTCATCCATCCAATCGGTTTCCAGCAATGAAGTTGCGATATAGACATTGCCCGGCTGTTCGGGTATCAACTCCCGACGTAGCGCAATGACTTCCGGCAAGTCCAAGTCGTAAAAGACCGCTTTCCTGTTGCCGATGCGCTGGAAACGGGTATCCAATCCGCAGCCCACATTTACGACTACCGGACGGGGATGCGTGTCGATGAACTGCTTTACGGCACGGTCGAAATACCAACCGCGTACCACGCAGCCTACTTCACTCAATTTCGCCCCATCGAATTGGGAGTAATCGTATTCCAAATTGTCGGCCAACTGTTCTGCTGCCTTGTCATTCAGAATGGGATTGACACGGCGGCTTTCTTTTGCTCTCATGTATAGCGGAATAAATAACGTTTCCGCCACAATGCTCTTAAACTCACGTTTTTGTTTCATATTTTTAGGTGTTTAATAGTGAACGATATTCAGAATTGTTCATAAAAAAAGGAGGAAACCTCCGTGAAGATTTCCTCCTTGCCAGCCCTTTTGTTGCGGCTGCTCGTCTGTATGTGTGTTGTCTGCTTTTCATATTTTAATGATTGCCCTCCATCCTTGAATTTCAAACAAGATGTAATCGTGTAAGATCGCTTCCATTTCCTGTTTGGGTACTGAATGCATCAGCAGTTCCTCAAACAAAGTAAACATCCATACCGTATGCAGGTGAATGATAAAATCGGATACAGACGTGTTTATGTCAGGATGTTTTTTCTGCATGGCCGCAAACCACGCCTTAACCACCTCAGTAGAACGGTCGGTGTAGTTTTCCCGGAAACGTTCCAACGATGAACCTTGTGCGCGGAATAACAGAATCTCCATCAACCCGCGATGCTTGGTAATAAGTGCGACATATTCATCAATGCATGACTTCAGATACTTTTCCGACCGCATCATCATAATATCCTCTCCCCGTATGCCATGATGTTCCTGAAGCATGGCTTCCAAAGCGCATAAAACCGGACGGACTACTTCATGGAAAAGTTCGTCTTTATTCGTAAAATAGTTGTAAATATTCCCGACTCCGATACCTGCCGATTCGGCAATTTCGCGCATGGAAGTCTTGGAATACCCCTTCCGCTCAAATTGCTGTCTGGCAACCGTTAATACACGGCTGCGTATGTCTTCTTTCAGTACTTGCATCTATAATGAACTATGTTTCTATTTTTTTACAAAGGTATAGGGGTTGAAATTCTCAAGCAATACCTATTTTTAGGGATTT
>NZ_JAMBLM010000013.1:0-82443 GCF_023337095.1 Bacteroides caecicola | reverse complement strand
ACTCTAAGAGCCTGTTTTAAACAGGTTCTAAAACATCAGGCAAGTTACAGATTGTAATTACTATTTCATTGGGTAGGGATTGGTAAGTGTCAATTTGATAGCCTATTCCCGGTAGTTTCATGTAAAAATACGTTTTTTGTTTTCTCTTATACCTTGAAAACTTCTTTTAAGGGAGCGTAGTGTAAATTGAACCCTTGCATGAATTTTTTTGTTTAAGAATATGAGGGATGAGTCAGTTTCTTTATCGGAAAATTTAAATAAGTTCTAAACCTTTTGTTTTAAGTTATTGTTCTTTATGGAATTTTCAACGTATGGTAAGGTATTGGTGCTTAATTAAATTCGTAAAAAAATCATGTTATCAGAGTTAATTTAAAACGTAGAATAGATGAATTTAAAAATACATATTTTTGTCGTAATGACAGTTCTATGCCTGTTTTCCTGTACCCGTCGGGGAAGTGGTGGTTATAGTACGTCATTGTTGATGCTTGAGGATTCGCTGAATGCCATGCCTGAAAAGTATCTGAATCGGATCATTGATATCGATACAGCTTCTTTGAACAAAGCCGATAAAGCACTTTACTATGCTTTGTTGGTTCAGGCTAAGGCGCTTGTTCCCGAT
This sequence comes from Bacteroides caecicola, assembly GCF_023337095.1. Lineage (NCBI taxonomy): Bacteria > Pseudomonadati > Bacteroidota > Bacteroidia > Bacteroidales > Bacteroidaceae > Bacteroides > Bacteroides caecicola. The sequence goes on along the minus strand of NZ_JAMBLM010000013.1, from coordinate 81,824 downwards.
ACTCCCCTGCAACTTTCAAACCAGTCGGACGAAGCGTTATCCTATTTCTTGGGGCAAAAAGATTCTGCCCGCCTGTGCAGTCTGTATTTCTCTTTGGGGAAAGTATATGCAGACAACTATGCGTTTTTCAGAGCCAATAGCAGTTATAATCAGGCCGAAAAGTATGTAAGAAATGACAGCCGGATGCTTTTTTCCATCAAATTGGGAGAAGCCTCTATTTATCATTTTAAAATGATGTATCGGATGGAAGAAGAATGTTTGCAGCAAGCCCTGCACATTGCGGTTCTGTTAAAAGATTCTGTTCTTACGGCAGAAGCACTGCACGAGTTGGCGAAACTTCATCTGACGGAGAATAATTATTCCGAATCCGACAATTACTTACGCAGGGCATTGCAACTGTTGCCTTCCCGTAAATCGGCGTTGCGTGCTGAGTATTATAAAGATTTAGGCAAGATTTATTTGGCTATGAACAAGCTCGATTCTGCCTTATATTATGTCGATATCGCTTTACAGAATGATAGCTCATTTAATTTTAAGCTGTCGTGTAACCTGATTCAAGGGAATATTTTTTTGAAAATGCATCGGCTTAATGACGCCGAGCGGATTCTGATGCAAGACATTGACAAACTTCCTTTGAACTGGAAACGAGATACTTATTATAAAATGTCATTGCTGAAGGATGCCGAGAAAGATTATCAGACGGCTTTTCTTTATGCGAAGAAAAGTATTGGTTGCAGAGATTCGCTGGATATGAACAACAAGATAGGATATATCAGTAATCTGAATGCCTTTCAGGAGCACGACCGTCAGCAGCAGAGGATTGTCCGAATCAACATGGAACTTGCCGAACAGAAACTGGCTTATTACAAGCTGGCTGTGAGTTTGTTCTTGATTCTCGGGGTGGGAATCTTGATTGTGTATCGTGTGAAACGGGCGAAAAGAAAAATCGAGGTGACGCTGAAAGAAAAAGAAGAGATTATGGTCGATCTTCAGAATAGCAGGTGTGAGGCAGAACATCGGTACCAGCAGGAAAAAGATGACCGTGAAGCCCTTGAGGTGGAGTCGCTTAATCAGCGCACGGAGTATTATAAGAGGCTCAATGCGCTTACAGTCCCGATTTTGATAAAAAGTCAGAACTCGCAGGGCTTTATGCATCTGAAAAAAGAAGACTGGGATATTATAGTCCAGAACACCAATGCTTGTTTCAATAATTTCACGTATCGTTTGAAAGAAGCGTTTCCGCAGTTGACGTCAGAGGAGGTACATTTTATCTGTCTGTTGAAAATGGAGCTGCCACTGTCTCTGCTTTCGGATGTATATCATATTGCTAAGGGGAGCATTTCGAGAAAGAAAATGCGCTTGAAAGAAAAGATGAAAATCGAGAACATGACGCTCGATGATTTTATCAGACAATTTTGATATTCCCCGAAAACGCTACCGTTAGCGTGGGTTATCCCATGCGGTAGAGTTGACCATTTCTATTCGAAAGGCTGACCGGTTCTTCCGTTAGAGTTTTTCATTCTCCTGCACTAATCGTAAAATGCTTGAAACGAGCTTTTTATGAGTTTGAATAAATTCAAAATTTTCTGCCCGCAGGTGTCATGGATTAAGTATTGGCTTTAACGGAAGGATGGGGGCAGACCGTTTTTCCGGGAAAATATAAATGGGTGTGTTGGTTGATGGCGTATATTGCCTGTTGGGGTAATGTACACGCTTGTCTTGTGTAATCATCTGCATATTAGTGTTTTATGAAATTTATTTGTCTATCACGGTTTTTTCTTTCTTCATGTAAGGGGGCGTAATTTTGCACCCGTAATTTATTGAAACAGGCTTTTAGGAGAATCCTACCAAATATAAGAGCCTGTTTAAATTTTCCAATAAGTTGTTTTTATCAGCTTCCTTTTGAGTTTGTTTCCAGTCTGTTCTTCGAAAACAATTCTCAAACTAAAGCCGAGCAAAATTTAAACGAACTCTAAAAGCGATGCAAAAATTAATGTTTATTCCCAGCATGATTTGTTACGTGCTGGCGTGTTATTTCCCTTCATTTATCGTAGAAGGAGAAGGCTATCCGGAAGTGGGAGGCTGGTTTCTTTCTCTTTTCGGATGGGTGGGCTTGGTGATGGACAGCAGTTTGTTGAGCCTCTTCTATTTTTCATGGTTTGCTAATGTTACTTACCTCTTTGCTATAATTAGTTTGTTGCATAACCGGTCTAAATCTTTCCACATTTGGATGGTTTGTACGTTTGTATTAGGGATGAGTTTTCTGTTCTGTCCTTCGGTCATAAAAGACGAGTCGGGACAGATGTTTGCCATCGATTCGATGACTATCGGGTATTACCTTTGGATAGGCAGTTTTTTCTGTCTTTGGATGGGCGGATTATGTGCCTTGAAGCGGTGAGAACAAAAGAATGTTTTATTTGTTATAATGACATAATGTTTACGTGCCTTTATAGATTAATGTAAAAATGAAAGAATTTATCCGAATGCTTAAAAGTTGGGACAATTGGTCCGGTCGGGCGTGTCGTAGAGAATACTGGATGTCTGTACTGATTCTTGTAATCTTTATTTTTGCGGCATGTGCTCTCGATGCTTTGGCAAATACAAAATTTATGTTTGTCGGAGTCTTGTTCCTCTTTTGCTTGATTCCGAGTTATGCTGTCAGTGTAAGGCGGCTGCATGATATAGGAAAAAGCGGCTATTGGTTATTCATTAACTTAGTGCCTTTCGGATGTTTTTGGTTTTTATATTTAGTGCTTCAAGATAGCGATCCCGGGAGGAATCGCTATGGGATAAATCCTAAAGAAATTAAGAGCCTGTTTTAATTTTCCGATTAAGTGTTTTTATCCGCCCCTTCTGAGTTTGTTTCCGGTCTGTTCTTCGAAAACAATTCTCAAACCGAGGCAGAGCAAAATTTAAATAGGCCCTGATTGAAATTGGATTTGTGGTATTTAAGAAAGTTAAAATGTTTTGCTGTCCCCTTAATCAGTTTGTACTGATGCAGGGGACAGTGTTTTTTATGGCTCCTGTTTGCGGGTAGCGATGTATATGCCTGTCAGTATCAATATCATTCCTCCCAGTGCTACGAGGGTTATTTGTTCGTTAAGAACTGCATAAGCTCCCAGCATGGTGGCAAGCGGATTCAGATAAAGATAATTGGAACTCTGTATGACTCCCATTTTGCTTACTACTATATTCCATAACAGATAACAGCCTAATGATGCTGCAATCCCAAGAAACAGCAAATTCCCTAAAATGACCGGAGTTACTAACAGGTCGAAATCCATGAACAAAGGTTGGATTAAAAACACGGGCAATATGGTTAAGATGCCATAGAAAAACACTTTGCGCGTTATGAATATCGAAGAATAGCTGTTGGTTATCCGCTTGATTATTAAGCTGTATACGCCCCATAAAAGAGATGCCGATAAAGCCAAGAAGTCGCCTGTGGGAGATAGTTTGAGCACAACGTTTCCGTTGAATATAACCAACCCTACTCCCAACAGTGCGGCTAAAGAGCCGTAAACGAATCTTTTGGTAAACTTCTCGTTGCGCGTACACAATACGGTTAGAATGGTTGCTGATAGTGGCGAGGTGCAAATAATAAAAGACACGTTAGATGCTTGTGTCATCTGTAAAGACAGGTTTTGCAGGAAGAAGAATAGCGAACCACCGGTTATTCCGCCGGCCATCATATACAACTCATCTTTCCAATTATCTGCGAATAGCTTTAACGGAGAAATCGTCCAGATGCCGATATAGGCTAACAAGAAGCGGTAAAAGAAAACATCTTGAGGGGAAAGTCCGTAGTTGATGAGTATTTTGGTAGAGATAAAAGTTGTGCCCCAAATAAATACAACTGCAATAGCAATCAGTTGATAATACCTCTGTTTCATTTCAAAAAAAGATGTGAGTCGTTTGTTTTTTTCGTGCGAAAATATGTCTTATGCGTAAAATAATCAATCGGAATACTTGAAATGTACATGATATAAAAAGTTATATCATTGGTTTATAGTTATTTAATAATTTTATTTGTACATCTGTTTAGATAGGATTTAATGGAAAAAAGATTGGTAGTGATTCTTAGAGGCCGCTTCGTTTGTATATTGAAGCGACCTCCGGAATCACAGTTTATATGAAAAAAGGTAGGGTTTTTATCGGATGATTCCCCGGAAGGTGGATGCCGGCAGTCCGTCGCCATTTACCAGATTAGCCCGGGTAAACGGTTGCCATCCATATCGAACAAACTTCGGATGTTTTACCTTGTCTGTATAGAGGATGACTTTGTTTTTTCTTATTTCGGCTCTGGCAGGGAAATAAAAGCCTTCGTAGGTTGCCACTTCGAAATGCGTAAGCGGTTTCCCATCCGAAGTGTGTAAGCCTTCGCCGTAAGCAAACTCTACCACTACGGTATCGTTTTCCAGTGTGGCGCGTTTGAATAGAGGCCCCGACGGTACTATCGCTTTGCCATATTCGCGGCAAAGCGCCCATCGAGCCAAGCGTTCTCCTATCGGCCGTTTGTCGGTAGGATGTACATCAAGAGAATCTCCTTTGTCGGACGAAACAGCCATTCCGGTGTATGGAATATCTTGCATAAGCAGTCGCTGGCTGTCGCGGAACCACGTCCACGAAGGACGGTTAAGGCTGGAGAGTTGAACAAAATAGAACGGCAGTCGTGCATTGTTCCACTGCTTTCTCCATCCTTCCACTAACAGTTTAAACAGCCGGCTGTGTGCCTGCATGTTATGCGCGTTCGATTCTCCCTGATACCAGATAACTCCTTTTATCGGATATTTTTCGAGTGGCAGGATACCGGCTTCATACAAGTAACACGGCTCGTACGGATGCCGCTTGAAGGGGGATGTGCTTCGCTTCAGGTTCAGTAAAGCCCGTTCGCGTGCCCATTGCTGGGTAAAGTCGTTGGTCGTCCAGTCTTTGAGGATAGCCGGAAAATTTGCCTCCAATGAAAAACGGTCCGTCCATGATTCGGTAGTAGAACCTCCCACGGCATTACAGATGAGTCCGACGGGCACGTGCAGGCTGTCTTGAAGCATCTTCCCGAAGTAATAAGCTACTGCCGAAAAGTTGGCAGCCGAAACAGGCGTACATGTTTGCCATGTCGTTTCTTTGTAATACATCAGCCGGCTCGCCGAATCGATGGCCTGTTCTGTCCATTCGGAAGCATCGGTTTTCCATCTGCCCTGCATGTTAAACAGACGGATGTCCGGATTCGTAGCTTGCGGTATGGCAGACGCCGCGTTCCGGTCTTGTTTCAACATAAATTCCATGTTCGACTGTCCGGAACACAACCAGACTTCCCCCGCTGCCACGTTTCGGAACGTTTGGGAGGTTTCCGGTGTGCTGACCGTCAGCGTGTAATTGCTTCCCGCCCGTATCGGGTCTATTGTCACTTCCCATCTTCCATTCTTTCCGGCAGTTGCCGTTTTATGCTGTCCTGCAATCTTTACGGTTACATGAGTACCCGCATTCGCCATTCCATGTATGCAGAGGGCGGTATCTCTTTGTAACACCATGTTGTCTGAATAGGTGGCAGGTAGTTGCAATCCGCCGTAATTCCCCGTAATGGCAGCATATACGGTCTTTGCCAAAATACCTGCTCCCTCTTCGTTGGGATGAATGGCATCGGGAAACAGATTAGGGAAAGGATAAAGCGGTGTATGAAAATCAATCAGTTCCGCTCCGCTGATTTCCGACACGGTTTTGATAGCCTCCTGTATCTCTTTGTGCCATTGCTGCGTACCCGACATGAAACGTGGATGTCTGTCGCCTATCGGAGTAATGTAAGCAATCAGGATGCGGCATTGCGGATTGACTTCTCTGAACGAATCAATCAGGCGAAGATAATCTTTCACGAAGTTATCTCGATAATCAGGCCAATCACGCGGGTCGGTATCGTTTACTCCCAAATGAATAACAACAATATCTGCTGCAAACCGAAGCGCATTCTGATACTCCTCCTGCTTCCGGTACGGGCGATGCCCCTTTTCAAGCAAGGTAGCTCCTGGTTTCCCGAAGTTGCCCACCCGGAATCTGTCGCCCAACATATTCTGAAGCTGAGCAGGATAAGACATCTTCATTCTGTCAACGATTCCCGTTCCATAGGTAATGCTGTTTCCCACGCAAGCCACCTTGACGGTTTCGTCAGCTTGCGTCCAGACAGTAATCCAAGAACAAAGAATAAGCAAAACAAAGAATCGTTTCATGGCTATTTTTTAATATAAGGAGTGATAATCGTTTTCCAAAGCAGATACCCTTTACCTAACAAGTGAAGTCCGTCGTTCGTATATTCGGTTTTCATCTGACCTTGTTCGTCAGCAAAATGAGAGAACAGGTCAATATAAGTCACATGTTCCTCTTGTGTCATTTGCCGGATAGCCCGATTGATATCCGGTATCATTTGCCAGCGCGAAGTGTGTCCCTCAAACATCTTGTAATGGGGAGTAACAGGAAGTAAGCTCTGTACAAAAAGTTCGGTATGTGGAGACTCGGCCTTTACTTTCCTGACAATATTCCGAATACTTTCCGTTATATTGTTCGCCGACTCTCCTCTCGGCACGTTGTTGATTCCGATAAGTAAGAATATCTGTGCGGGCTGCCCCTTGAGCAACACCGAAAGTCGGTCGTAAACACCTTCGGTGGTATCTCCGCTGATTCCCCGGTTTTTTACATGCGGATTATTGAACAGTTCGCTCCATTCTCCCCCGTCCGTAATGCTGTTTCCAACAAATAAAATATCATCGGCAGATACGGGTAACTGTTCAAACAATGTAGCCCGCTGATAGTAATATGTAGAATATTTCGGGGTGGCTTGTCCGAAAAGCGAAATATTGGCAGCAAGGCAACACAGGAGGAAAATAAGTTTTTTCATTTTCGAAAAGATATTTAGAGAAAAGCAAAAGAGTATCCTCACAAACTTAGGGAGGATACTCTTTTTCAAAGGACTACTTAATTAATTTTCATATCCGGGAGTTTGCTTCAGCGCTTCATTTTCTCCCAAAGTATTTTCATCAATCGGCCATAACAGGCGTGAAGCATTTGCGTTAGAATATTTCGTAGCATATTCATCACCCATCAGTCGGATGTCATACCATCTCTTTCCTTCGAACAAGAATTCTCTCATCCGTTCTTTCAGGATTGCTTCGAGCGGGTCTGCGTCACTTCCTACAAAGCGGTTGTTAGTGTAGAATGCAGCATCCGTATCGTTCGGATATGCCACTTCTGCTCTGTGGGCATTGAAATATTCTGTTCCGTATGCACGTTCGCGTACTTCGTTGATTTCTGCTGTGATGTCTTCTCCCAAGAATGCTTTTGCTTCCGCAAGAGCTAACAGGCAGTCGGCATATCTGTAGATGGGATAATCATCAAGCCAGCTTCGGGTAGCGTCACCTTCCAGCAATACACCTTGAAACTTATAAGGTATCGGTGCGCTGAATGTAATCTCTTTGGTATTTTCATTTTGTTGATATATACCTTTGATTGAATAACCTTTTCGGGTATCCCCGTCGCGGAACAGCTTGGTGTACAGTTCCTGTTCAACTTGGTAACGGATAAGACCGTTCATATCAGACATATCCGTTTGGCTCAGCGGGGTTCCGTTTTCATCACAATAAGAAGCAAAGAAGTTCTGGTTCATAACCATATTCAGTCTGTACTGGTCGTTCCACATCGTGTATTCGTTTCTTCCGTTGTGGATGGTGAAGATGATTTCTGAGTTCTCTTTGTTGTCATAAGCGAATACTCTGCTGAAATTGCTCTGCAATGTAACGTTGGCATTCTTTACGCTTTCCAATGCGTTTTTTGCCGTTGTGTAGTCGGTATTGCCTCCTCCCATGTGTCTGCCGCTCCACAGATAGACTTCTCCTTTCAGCATCATGGTAGCTGCTTTAGACCAATAACATTTGCCGTTTTTGAAAGAGTAATCATCGCCGAACGCATCTTCCGAACTTTGAATATCGTTCTTGATTTGCGTCATCACCTCGGTTGCGGGTGAAGCTGCTTTACTCATGTTTCCGATGTTGACAGAAGTTCCTTCCGTATAGTCAAGATGAAGAATAACATCACCCCATGAACGCAGCAGGTGGAAGTAAACGTATGCTCTCAATCCGTATGCCTGTCCCAGATAGTAGCTTCTGACATTGTCTGCCAATAAACCGGTTGATTCAGTATGGCTGATCATCAGGTTTAACTGGTTGATGATGGTATAAAATTCACCGTAGTTGCTGATTACCGGATTGGCGGCATTCAGTGTGTTGTCAATCATTCGTTCTACACCTTGTGTAGCTTCGCCGGTAAACGGATTGGTGTTGTAAATATCGGCACGCGGTTCTCCCAATTCGAAGATGGTGTACGTCCGTTCACGAAGCAAGCCGTGAAGACCCACGTTGAAGGCCTCGAATTGAGCTGCATCTTGCCAGTAGTTTGCATCCGTAATGCTGCTGACCGGTTCCATGTCCAGACATCCGGAGAAAGATGTAGCGATACATCCTGCTAAAATATAATTGAATATCTTTTTCATAACTTGTAGTAATAATTTAGAATGTTACAGATAAACCAAACAATACGGTTCTCGGAGTAGGATAACGTCCGTTATCAATACCGCGACCATAAACAGTTGAGAGTGCCGGTTCGGGTGATACACCGTCATAGCCTGTAATGTAGAACAGGTTCTGTCCGGTTACATATACTTGTGCATCGGTCATTCCCGCTTTGCTTATCCATTTTTTCGGCAGGTTATAGCTTAATGTAATCTCGCGCAGTGCCAAGTAGTCACCCTTTTCATAGAAGCGTGAACTGTTGTTGTCTACTGCCGTATTTCCGTTATTTGAACGGGTGATGTTTTTCTTGTTCAACTGGTCGGCGTAAGTAAATACCGGAAGGTCGGTGTCAGGATTGGTTTCACTCCACATGTCGTGAACTTGCGTAATGATGTTAAACTGTCCCTGATACTGTCCGAGTGAGCGGGCTTTCAAGTCATTATAAATCGTATGACCCAAAGCGTAGTCGAAACGTGCGTATAATGACCAGTTTTTATATGAGAGGGTAGTTGAAAGTCCACCGGTTACTTTCGGGAAAATGTTTCCTACCACATCGCGGTCGAGGCTGTTGATTTTTCCGTCTTGGTTGATATCTTTCCAGCAAACGTCTCCCGGTTCGATGGGTTTCCATCCATCCGATTCAGCGTAGGTCACTCCCGTGTTCGGGTTGATTTGGTCTGCCATGCCCGGTCCGTAAAGGTTGGCAACTTCATCGATAACCATGTTGGCGTTAGCGCGTACATCGTCCCAGTCTCTGAATACGTGGTGTTGTACGTAACCTACCAAGTCGCCTAACTTACCACCTTCTCTATAACCGCCAATCCATTTGGTAGGAGTGGTTCCGGTTTCGGGATCGTACGGTCCGGCTGCAACTTCGTATCCGTCTATTTGGTTAAACGGTTTGTCGCTTGTAGGCAGTTGCAAAACCTTGTTCGATACAGAAGTAAGGTTTGCCGAAACTTCCCAGTTGAACCCGTCGGGATTAGAGAGAATGTTTGCTCTTACTTCCATTTCGAAACCAGAGTTGCGCAGTTTACCCAAGTTGGTCTTCATGCTTGAGAAACCGGTATATGCCGGCAGGTTCACATCAGTAAGCAAATCATCGGTAGTTCGGTTATAGTAGTCCAAAATAAACGCCAAGCGGTTGTTGAAGAATCCTAAGTCCAAACCAGCTTCGAACGAGCGGCTCTGTTCCCATCTCAAACCGGTGTTTATCAACGTTGAGTTGTAATATCCGGTTGCACCGTTGTAGTTACCGGCTCCGATTTGTCTGTAAACTCCGTAAATGTCGAAGTTTCCGATTCCGTTTACGTTACCGTTTACACCGTAACTCAAACGCGGTTTGATGTTGCTGATAACATCGGCTACTTTAGATTCTTTCCAGAAATCTTCTTCAGTAACATTCCATCCTACGGAAACACCCGGGAAGAAACCCCAACGGTTGTCTTTCAAACGTGAGATACCGTCGTAACGTGCTACCAATGATACGAGGTATTTCATTTGATAGTTGTAATTCACACGTCCGAATACGGAAGCAATACGATACCCCGTCTTGTTTGAAGTGGTATAAGTACGTGTCGCTCCGGCGTTCAGCGTCGGGATGTCGTCGGTCGGTGAATTTTGGGTTCTTGCCTCCATTGTAAATTCATTATACCCGAAATATTCACTACCTAACATGACATCCAAGTTATGGCTGTCTTTGAACGTGTCGCGATAGTTCAACGTTCCGTTGACCTGTATCTGGGTGTAACGCTGTATCTGCGCAGTTGCTTCGCGCGTATTGGTCGGGGTATCCGATGTCTGTGTCTGATATGACTTGTTGAATGATTCATACTGGTAGTCATAATGGTAGAGAGATGAGTTACCGCTCAATGTAAGTTTCTTGGGGATGATGTCCAAATCGAATCCGAAATTGTAAGTTGCCTTGCGCGTTCCGTCTTCGCTGGTAAGCCTTTCTCTGTAATATTCCGGATTACCGTCGCCCGTGCCCCATCCTGATGCCGGTGTGCCGTCTTCGTTATACGGATTCCATGTAGGACGTTGTGAGCGCGTACGGTAGAATAATTCGTATGAACCAATCCACAACGACGGCTGTTGAGACCATGTATAAGTAGCTCCTCCTTTTACATTTAAGAAGGGGAATATCTTATATGTTCCGCTGACAGAACCGTTGAAACGCTTGTAGCCTGTTCCCTGAATCTGACCATCTTCCTTGTAATATCCCATGCTGGCGATGTAAGTACCCTTGTCGTTACCGCCGGTGATGTTGATGTAATGGTCTTGGGTCAGCGCTGTTTTGTCGAACACGGCGTCGTCTAACATGCCGCTGTAATCCTTGTAAAGCAACTGTTGTCCTTCGTAGTACGGGTCATCCATAACCAGCCATCCTTCATTCTGGAGGTGAGAGTTTTCGCTGGTAAGGTATTGAACATCAATCAAGTTGTTTTGCGTACCGTAACCCGTTTGCGTATCTACGCTGGCAGCACCCGGCACGTTGTTGGTATACCGCTTGTAACCCAAACGGTTATAGTAGATATAATCGTGTGCGTTACAGAAGTCGTACCCCATGCGGGCAAAGTTTACACCTAATTTGAATTTATAGTTTACAGTAGCTTTCCCTTCTTTTCCGCTTTTCGTTTCAACCAAGATAACACCTCCGTTGGCACGCGCTCCGTAGATAGCTGTTGAAGCAGCATCTTTCAATACCTGTATCGATTCGATGTCTGAGGGGTTGATGTCGCTCATGCTGTCGCGGATAATACCATCGACAACGATTAACGCTCTACTGTTTCCACCCGTAATGGTTGCACCGCCTCGAAGGGTAATATCAGGTTCTGCACCCGGCTGTCCGGTGGTGTTTACTACACGCAGACCGGTTACCGAACCTTGCAGCGCCTGTCCTACGTTACTCATCGCCGCGTTTTTGATAACTTGGTCGTCCATTTTAGAGATGGCGGTAGTCAATGCCGCACGTTTTTGTGAGCCACCGTATCCGGTTACCACCACTTCGTCAAGAATCTCTGTATCTTCTTTTAATACAATGCTGAGAGGTTCGCCGTTCCAAACCATCGATTGGGTAGCATAACCGATAAATGAAATTTCGATAACGTCCCCTTTGTTTACGTTCGACAAGGCGAAATTGCCATCCAAATCAGTTATCGTACCGTTTGTTGTTCCTTTTACTACAACCGAAGCACCGATAACCGCTTCACCTGTTGCGTCTTTCACAATACCTTGACATGTGGCGGCCTGTTGTGTGATGCTGACTGCCATCTCGTCGTTAGTGGGTGTAGCGTTGACTATCCCGGTAGATATGCTACCTAAAAACAGCAACATGCTAACTGACTTAAATCTTTTATTCATACTTATTGAGTGTATTAGGTTAAAACTCATGATTGGTGTCTTGCCGAAACGTTAACAAAAGGTCAACTTTATAAAAACTGGGTTTGACAGGGCAAATATATAAATATATTTTCATAACGAAGAATGTTTTGAAAGAATATTTTATTAACAACCCAACTTTTTATGTTTTACATTTTTTTATTAGGGCGTTTGTATATGTTTCATTTTAGTTAATAGCTTATTTTGTCAGAATGTAATTTTGAAATTTATGGCTGTGAAAATGTTACTGTTGTTTGAGAGCCATGATTTAACATTTAAAGAGCAAGGTTGGCTTTTGTGGAGCGATGGCTTTCGTTTGTCGGATTAGGAAAGCGGCTATTGGTTTATCCCGCGAAACGCTACGGTTTGTTTGGGGTATTTCATGCGGATAAGTCTTCCGGTTTTACCCATAGGGATGACTTGCTTTTCGAATAGAAATTTTAATACTTTTGGAGGCTGAAAAGTAACAGTCTTTATATATAAGGCATTGTTGCGTATTTGTTCAATCAGAATCTAAGGCTGAAAGTAATAATTTTTGTGTACAAGACGATGAATGTAAAAAAACGGCAGGTAAAAAAGCGCTGTTTTTACCTGCCGCAACTGATAAATAATTACTAATGCTAAGAGCTCGTTTAAATTATCCAATAAGTTGTTTTGGGCTTCTTATTCTCGGATAATGTCTTTCAGCTTTATACTTTGGAAAGTCATGTGGGCTACACTGCTTTCATACAGTATGCCTATGGTTTCTTTGTCAATCATGGTAAGACATGAATAACCCCAGTTATACCCTTCGTCTAACAGGAGTTGATGTTCCGCGCTCCAAGTTTTTCCTCCGTCGGTACTGATTTTGATGGTCATATCTTTTCGTTCGCTGGTAGAGTTGGGGTTCGAGAATATCAGCAAGTCTTTGCCAAGCGCGTTGTCTTTGGCTTTTACACTGATGAGGCTCGCCATACATACCGGTTCAATCAGTGCCGTGCGTGAAGACTCGTGTTCTTTCCACGTCTTGCCCAAATCGGTAGTAGTATATACAGCCCGGCTTCCGCCCCGGTTGTCTCGCATGTTGAGCATGAGCGTTCCCGGTTCCACTTCGGCAACTTGCGCTTCCGTGGTGTTGGTGCGGGCGTGGTTGTGGATGTGCCATGTAGCTCCCCGGTCTTTGCTATACATGATGCCGGCGTTCGGGATGCGCGTTTTGTCGATATACTGTATCGGGAAAACCAGTGTACCGTCTTGCATGGTGATTCCTCTTCCCGGCCCTTGTAACAAGAAGTACCATTCGGGCAGTTTCACCTGTTCGGTAACGTTGATGGGTGCCGACCATGTTTTGCCATCGTCCGTGCTCTTCGCCATTACCAGTTGTGCCGTATGGTTCAAATCCATGCCCGGATGCGAACTCCACCATGCGCGCTGGTTGCCCATGCCGTGTGTCCATGCCGCCACAATCCAAACCGTATTGGTTTTGGTATCTACCAAGATAGAAGGGTCGCCCACTCCGTTTTGAGCCGCCGGCAGTCCGTCGTATTCACCAAACGATAGTGGCAGACGCATCTTTTCCCACGTTTTTCCTCCGTCGGTACTCCGGCTCAAACCAATGTCGATATGCTCCTGCAAATCTACGCTGCTGTTATAACGTACGTCGTACACGCCCAAAAGCGTACCCTTGTTGGTCGTAACCAATCCGGGGATACGGAAAGCCGCGGAGCCGTCATCGCCGGCATGACGCACGCCTACGCCCATTCTTCTCACCACTTTGCCTTTGCTCATGTCTTTTACGGGAATAGACTTGCCGTCGGCTTCGATTTGCGAGATTTGCGCACAAACTTTGGTGTGCAGCGAAGCCGAAGGTTTCATCTCGATGCTCACCCAAAAGAAGTTATATCCGGGGAACAGTTTTTGGTTTCCTTCCAGCTTCACGGTGTTCGAAGTAGGAGATACCTCCGATTTTTTTACGGAATAAGACGGATTTGCCGCCAGTGTACGTCCGGGGTTATTGCTTGATATGTATTCTACCGGAGCAAAGCGTTTCTTTCCTCTGTCTTGCGATGCTTCGGTGCCGCCATAATACAGTTTTACCGATTTTATCTGTGAGGTCGGTACTTCTTTGTCGAACGTCAGGGTAACGTTATCCAGCGTTTGGGTCTGCTTGGCATCAAGACGCATGTAAAGTAATACATTGTCATTCCGCTCTATCAGGATGGGCACTTGAGGAGCTTTGACAAAAACCGTGTCGGATGCCTGTAAGCCGATAAATGAAAACAATCCGAGTAGTAGGGATAATAGTTTCTTCATGGTGTTGCAGTATGATTAGATTTTTATTTTACCGATAAGTTTCTTTATTTTCCCCTCGCCGATGATGGGAGCATGAGGGTCTTCGGGGAAAGCAATCAGAAATTCTCCCGGACGGAGCGTTACGCAGGCGGTAGGCTTGTCAGCGTACAGCGCACAGTCGCCTTCCTTTTCGTAAGGCTTGATTTCGTGGGTAAGGTCTTCTATCGCTTTCCACCCGATGGTTTCCGTTCCTTCAAGCAGCAGGTGGATGTCAATGTAATCGCGGTGCAACTCCAATACTTGTTTATCGGCAGGTACACATTCCGGATTGATATGGTTAATAAACACGTCGTCTCCCTGAACTTCGATGCGTCCGTATTCGGCATTCAGCAGGTCGTGAGTCTTGACGTAATCGAAAAATGTTTTGAAAAGCGGATGTAACGCCTCTATTCTATCACTGTGAGTCAGGTTTGAAACTATCATAATGATTCGTGTATGTATAGGTTTTTTTATTCAATATTATCTGTTTTCGGGCGTAAGAAGTAAAGCTGTGCGCAAAGTGCCGCAGCCACTACAATCGCCAGCATGGCAAATCCCATTCCCAAGTTGCCGCCGTCGGTCCACTGTCCCAGCAGGTCGGTGATAAGAGCCCCCGCAAATACGCCCGTCATGTTCATGATGCCGTATGCCGTGGCGCGTTGCCGGGCAGAAACAAACTGGCATAGGATAGGCATGTTATTCGCATCGAAGATTCCGTAACCGATACCGAATAGCAATCCCGCACCGATGACGGCAACGATGTGATGTCCGAATCCGAGCAGCAACAGCGAAGGAATGGTCAGCCCAAGTCCGATAGCTCCGGTGTAGACACGTCCACGCAGGTTCTTCTGTACCCAGCGGTCGGATAAACTTCCGCCCACTATCACACCGATAAACGAAGACACGGCGATGGTAATGGTCGAAATCGGTCCGGCTTCAGCCATCGGGAGATTCAGGTTCTCGGCAAACAGCGTGGGAAGCCAGTTCTTGGTAGCCCATCCCGGCAGGCTGGGCGCAGCGAAATAAAACAAGATAACCCAGAAAGCCACGTTGCCGAACAGTTTCTTCAAGCCCTTTCCCAGACTTTCTTTCTGAGGAGACTCTGCAAGCGGTTTGTCCGGGATGACTTCCATTTTCTTATCTTTTAAGAACAACATCAGTATGACCGCGTATGCAATTCCGATGATTCCGAACCAGTGGAAGGTAGTGTGCCAAGAAAAAGCAGCAGCCACCGTTGCCCCGAATCCTCCAATCGCCTGTCCCGTATAAAGTCCGGTCATGTGTATTCCCACGGCAAGCGAACGCGAACGCCCTGTATGATAATCGGCGATGAGTGAAAGTCCGGCAGGTATGTACAGCGCTTCGCTGATACCCATGATGGCACGCAGCCAGAATATCTGATGATATGTGTCGGCAATCCCCATCAGGTAAGTCACTCCCGACCACACGAACAAACTTCCTACTATCAGCCATTTTCTGTTAAGACGGTCGGCTATCATCCCCGCAAAGGGACTCATGATACCGTAAATCCAAAGAAATACAGCCATCAGCCTTCCGAAATTGGTTGCAGATTGTAGTTCCACGATGTCTATCTGCATGGCGTCTTTCATGGTACTCAGCATTTGCCGGTCCATATAGTTTAACAGCGCTACGCCCCACAATAAAGCCACTACAACCCACGGGTAAATTTTTGTATTTTTCATGTCGTATCAATTTTCTGTTTACAAAATGGAACTTGCCGGATTATTTTCCGGCAAGTATTTCTTGGCATAAAGTATATGCTTTGGTCATCATTCGAGGGATATGGAACGGCCCTTTGAACAGATTGCCTTTTGCAGGTTGCGCCACCGAACCGTCGCGATGCAGGTAACCATACCATTCGCCGTATTCATGGTCGGGGAAATGAGCGTATGTCCATTCGCTGATTTGACGGTGCATCTGCAAGTATTTCGGGTCTTGAGTGAGTTTATAAGCATATAGCGTAGCGATGATTGACTCGGTTTGAGGCCACCAGAACTTCATATCCTGCGAATAGTCTTGTGCGGGCAAGTTCTTGCAATCCCGGAAGTTGATGATACCGCCGAACTCTTTATCCCATCCCCATTCCCATGACCAGTCGAGGATGGTAAGTCCTAAATCAATCAACTCTTTGTCGTTGCCACGGTCACGTGCCACATCGAAGAGGAACCAAGACGTTTCGATACAGTGCCCCGGATTGATGGTTCGTCCGTTGATGGTATCGATAAATTCACCATTCGGACCTACCGTCTCCAGCAAAGCCTTAAATTCCGGATGGATAAAATAGTTCTTAAGCGCCTGTAATGATTCGTTTATTTGTTGGTCTAATTCCGGGTCACTAATCACTTTTTTGACACAGCTTGCCACATTAATCATAATCATGGTGATAGAGTGTCCCTGCATCTGTACCGTAGGCAGGTATTTGGGTTCCAATATACCCGGAGTATGAAGGAAGCGCCGCATGTCTTTAAACACTTCCAATGCCTTTTGCGCATAGCTTTGGTCTCCGGTAGCCAGTGCATATTCAGCCATGGCAATGGCGGCGAAACTTTCAGAGAATACATATCTTCTCTTTCTCAACGGCGTTCCGTCTGCCATTACTTCGAAATACATTCTTCTGTCTTTGTCAAAACAATGAGCCTCGATGAAGTCGAGTGTACTTTTCGCTGCGTCCAGCCATTCCTGTTTCTGTTCTATGTGATTATAAGCAAAACAGCAGGTAAAGGCAAATCGTCCTTGAAACCATACCGATTTGGTCGAATCCATCAGCTCTCCTTTACGGTCAACACACGTGTAAACACCCCCGTGTGTCTTGTCGAGTCCGTGTTCCATCCAGAACGGCATGATATCGTTGAGCATATCTTCTTTATACAGATTAGCCCAATAACTGAGGTAAGAATCAAGGTTCATGGCAGCTTAGAATTTATTGCAACGTTCAAAGAAATTGATAGCTTCCAGTTCCGCCTTCATGCGTGCTTCTTCCTCGTCGGTCATGTTTTGGAACGGCGTGCGGTTTTTACCCAAATCCAAACCGATGAGTTTCATGATACGCTTGCCGGCTACGATATTGCCGCGATAGTGACAGATAACATTGATTACCGCCTGCGAGAAGTTTTGCAGTTCGCGTGCCTTTTCAATGTCATTGTTTTTCCATGCCTCGATGATGCCCACCAAGTTTTTGCCGTTATAGTTTGTAGTGCCGCCTATTCCGCCTTGCGCTCCACCCATGGCCAGTGCCGGAAGAATTGTTTCATCTTGTCCGTGAAGCATGTCGTATTTGCCGTTCTTGTATAAGCGGCATTGGTTATATTCGTAAATGCTTTCGTAAGTATATTTGATTCCGGCGAAATTCGGGATACGTCCGTCTACAGCCTCCAAGAACGCAGGCATCGGGAGATAAGCGCCGTTGAATGCCGGAATGTGATAATAATAGAAAGGCAGGTTGGGTGCTCCTGCTGCTATCTCTTCACAGTATTTTACCAATTCTTCAATTCGGCCTACTTTGGGGAAAGGAGGAGCCATTGCGCCGATACCCCAAGCTCCGATTTTTTGTGCGTGTTCGGCAAGCATCTTGCTTGCTTTTACACAACAGCTTCCTACGTGTACGATTACTTTGAAACCTTCAGGAGCGACTTCAATCCATCGTTCAGCCAATTTCATGCGTTCTTCTTCGGTCAGCATGTATCCCTCGCCTGATGAACCGTTAATGAATACGCCTTTCAGACCGTTTTTAGCCAGCATCTGCGCATATTTTTCAATGGGTTCATAGTTCACTTCTCCATTTTCGTAAAAGGGAGTGAACGGAGCATCAATTAATCCAATGATTCTTTCCATAACAGCTTATTTTGTAAATAAATTTATTTAATAAGGCAAAAATAAGGATATTTATTTTATAATCCAATCTTTTACCTCTTTATTTTTATCTAATTAGGCTTTTTATATCCGGCAAAATAATAATCTCAGGGGTACGGATGCCCGGTTTGATTTCTCCGCATATCATATACAGGCAGTCGTTGTGATACAGCAATATGCCTCCTGCGCGAGCCATTCCGAATGTATTGGGGTGAACTGACCATTTTTTCTGTTTGAAATTAAAGAACAGAACATCATCGTTGAATTTATACCACATCGGATTTTTGCGCATGTAATTTTTATCGGTTTTTCCTTCGATAGCGTTTTTGAAAATGGTGTAATTAACTCCTCCGGTAAGGATGAAATGGGTGGACGTTTGTGTGCCTGCTCCTCCAACCAAGCAACGTTTTTCACCGTCTTCCTCGTTAGGTATTTCCGAGAAATACTCCCATTGATTACGTTCCGTATTAAAGCATAAGATGTCGTCCGACAAGATACTTTCCGTTTCTTTCGTGGGAGCTTGAAATCCTCCTGCCAAATACAAATGGCGACGGTCGTTGACAAGTATCGGCTGGGTTCGTTGCGGTCCGGGATAGGAGGGCAATGTTTCCCATCCTGTTCCTGAATTCAGATTAAACCGGAAGAGTGATTTTCCTTTATTCTGCTGGTTTCCTCCGGTTAGGTAAATGACATTGTTTATTGCTGTCGCCGATGCATTGTCGATTGTTTGAGGCAATGAGGGAAGTGTGCGTATGGAAAAACCGCGTTTGTTCTTTTGGGGCTCGATCAGAAAAACGCTCGTAAGACACGAATCGGCATTCATGCCTCCTATGCAAACCAATCCTTGTGTGGTCTCTACCGCACAACCGTATGCCACAGGCAGAGGCAAGTCGGTTATTTGTGTCCACTCCGGAGCCTTTGAGCGTGTGTTTATGGCATAACATTCCTTATAATACACTTTACTTCCTCCGTCGGCGGCCGGCTTGGTGGGGAAATTACATCCTCCGCCTACTATCAGCCAATCTCCAATGAATCCGGCGAAAGGAGCTGAAACACCTTTCTCTATGGGGTAGTTGGGGAGTTGGAAAGAGTTGAAGTTGTCGGCGTAAGCGTATGCTTTCGATAAGATAACAAGGGTAAGAAATAGCATTAATTTTTTCATACTGTTAGATGATTTTTGTGATTTGGTTGCTCTAAAGTAATGAAAAAAATCTGTCGGGCGCTCATAAAAGAGATGTTTTTCTATTTTATGCTTGATAATGAGGTTGTTCTGCTGGCTCTAAAATAATTGTTTTATCCGGACTGACCCGGCTTGAAACGCTATTCGGAGAACCGGCTAACTCTATTCGGAGAACCGGTCAACACTACCGCATGAAATGAATAACACTAACGGTTGCGTTTTTTTGGGGGATGGCGGTCTCTGATTTTTACGTGTGCTTTCGCCGCGTGGGAAAATCTAAATAAGTTCAATTAATGTTTAAATCCGGTTGGTTCGTTTAAGATAATTGTGTATTTTAGCCTCCTCTAACTGCAAAATAACATTTTTATGGTACATAAGTTGATAGAGGAGTTAGGAAGCGGAACGAAAGGTATGATGACCCATAAGCGGATTATTTCTTATCTGATGCATAACCATTTTTCTACGATTCCTGACTTAGCGAAAGAAATTGATTTGAGTGTACCTACGGTAACCAAGTTCGTGATGGAAATGGTTGAATCGGGGTACATTGTCAACTACGGGAAACAGGAAACCAGTGAAGGACGACCGCCTAATGTGTATGGCTTGAATCCCGATGCTGCCTATACCGTGGGGGTAGACATCAAAACGTTTTGTTTGAACATCGGTTTGATGAACTTTACAGGCGATATGGTGGACTGTCAGATAGGGGTGGACTGCCAGCTTGAGAATAACCAGAACGGGCTGGAAACGCTGGTTCGCCATATAACCGACTTTCTTGACAGGCATAACAGCGTGAGAGACAAGATTCTCCAGATCGGTGTGAATATATCCGGTCGTGTCAACCCTGAGCAGGGATACAGTTACAGTATGTTCAATTTCGAAGAACGTCCGCTGTGTGAGGTGCTGAGCGACAGAATCGGCATTCCTGTCAGAATCGATAACGACACCCGTGCCATGGCGTATGGAGAGCTTTTGAAAGGTGCGGTTCAGGGAGAAAAGAACATTGTCTTCATCAATATCAGTTGGGGACTTGGAGCTGCTTTTATTATTGATGGGAAAATGTACGAAGGACGTTCCGGATTTTCAGGTGAGTTCGGACATTTCAGCGTATTCGATAATGAGATTATCTGTCGATGCGGCAAAAAGGGATGCTTGGAGACTGAGGTTTCCGGGCAGGCGCTTCACCGTCTGCTTTGCGAGAAAGTAAGAGATGGGCAAAACTCCATTCTTGCGCAAAAGATTCTTTCGGCTACCGATGAAGTGACGTTGGAAGAAATCGTAGAAGCCACCAATAAGGAGGACATGTTGTGCATCGAGCTGGTGGAAGAGATTGGGCGAAAACTCGGACGGTATTTGGCAGGATTGATTAATCTGTTTAATCCCGAACTGGTTGTCATTGGAGGAAGTTTGGCCCAGACGGAAGATTATATATTGCAACCCGTAAAGACAGCAGTGCGTAAATACTCATTGAACCTTGTAAACCGTGATTCGGCGATTATTTTATCGAAATTGCAAAATAAAGCAGGAATGGTAGGCGCTTGCTTGCTGGCGCGGAATGACCTGTTCGAATTATAATTGCAAGCCGTGTCTTGGTAAACGGCAAACTCTATGGTAATACGGAATATGTGGCAACCCTTATCAGCCAAAAAACGGGTGGGGATTTGTTTCAGATAAAAACCGAACAAACCTATCCCGGTACGCATAAAGAACTGATTGACGCAGCCAAAAAAGAAGCCGACGGAAAGGTACGCCCGAAACTGGCTACCCATATCAGGAATCTGAAGGATTACGATGTGATATTCGTCGGTTTCCCTAACTGGTGGTATGACATGCCGATGCCTCTTTATTCGTTTTTCGATGAATACGATTTTACGGGCAAAACACTGATACCTTTCTGTACGCATGGAGGCAGCCGCTTCTCACAGACAGAGAAAACCATTGCTTCGTTGGAGAAAGGTGCTAAAATGCGGAAAGGACTTGCCATCTCACGCAACAACGTGGGTGCATCCGAAACATCTGTACAAAATTGGTTGCAGAAAATGGGCTTCGGCCAATAGTAACTCGGCTTGGCAAGTCTCACCCCGGATGAAATATATCTGCAAATCCGGGGTGAGACAATCTGTTTTCAGTGCTACTGACGGTTCGATGCCTTGATGTCCCACAGTGAAACATGCTCGTTACGGTATCGCGCCTCCGGATTCTTCTCACCGTTTCTTACAAGCAGATTGCGTTCGCCTTTTGAAAACCCGATAGCTTTTTGCGGGCAGTTCTGTATGCAGGCGAAACAGAATTCGCAATCGCCTTCCATTTTTACACCCTGTGAAGTCATTTTGTAGTTGCCCCTCGGACATACCTCTACGCAAGCGGCACAACCGATACAGCGGTCGGTTACAACGAAATAATCCTGACAAAGCAGTTGAAAACCTTTTGCCGGGTCAAGTCCGGTCCGTTGCAGAAACTCCTGATGCTGCATCCGTTCTTCTTCCGTCACCGGTTCGTGCCACTTCCGTTTATGCGAAAGGTCTTCCGATATGCGCCGGAGGTTTGCAGGGATTCCCTTATCTATCTTTATCTGTTCATTCATGTCGAAATTGGGCAGCCAGTTGTCCACCATTATCATCGTGGTGATATAATCGAACGGATTGCCTGCCTCCTGCGAAATCCGCTGCCAAATCTCTGCAGCGTCGCATTTGCGGTTGCCGTACGTTAAGATGGCAAACTTATAAGATGCCTTCAGCTTCGCCTGCTTGATGAAGTTCCGTACCATATTGGGAGGCATGTGCCCATAGATGGGATAAACAACCCCGATTTCGTCGGCTTCGAAATAATACCTGCTTTGTTTGACCATTTGAGGGATGCTGAGTATTTCCGTCTGCAAGCTGGACGAGAAAGCCATGAGCGAGATGCAGACCATTTTGGCTGAGTGCTTGGATATGGAAAGGGGCATCTCAAAGGAGGTGACGGAAAAGGAACATTTGGAGCGCACGGATTTCATTCTTGCCAAGCAGAAGCAGGAAGCGGAGCAGGCCGAAGCCAAGAAGAGAGCCGCCCTCGCCGCAAAGGAGAAAGCCGAGACGGAACGGCAGTTCATTGAGGGTGAGAACAAGGCGAAAGAGAAATACCGCCAATCCCTTGACAAAGACATTGCCGAAAAGGAACGTCAGTTAAAAGACGAGCGCAAGGCGAAAATGGACAGCATATTGGACAGTGTAAGTAGCCTTGTCGGGGTGGGCAAATTCGCAGCAATCGAAAAGGAAAACGCCAAGCTGAAAGCCGAGAACGAGCGCATCAGAAAAGCCTTTCCCGATGCCGTCAACAAGGAAGTTGAGAAGAGGACAAAAGTACTTGCAACGGAGAAACAGAATGCAGAAACCGAACGGGACAGGGCTTTGATGCAGAGCCGTTCACTTGCCATTGAAAGGGACAAGGCGGTACGGCAGCTTCAGGAGCAAAAGGACGGCGAGCGGCAGCGCATTGACTTTACCGTAAGCCGTGCCACGGCGGAGAAAGACAAGACAATCCGCCTGTTACAGGATGCGCTGAAAGCGAGTCGGGATATTCTTAATTTGCTTGCCGGCATTCTCTACAAGGCAAGTGAAGTCTTTAAGCAAGCCATTGATGCGATTATCCATTTCGGCACGGAGTGCCACAAGTCTTTCTTTGCCCCGTCCGAAGCAGCCGACATCAAAAGCGTGATGCAGGAGTACGGAGAAACAACCGAACAGCAAAATGCGGTCGGAGCATGGCTTTGTGGTTATGCGGAGAGCCGACAGCCTTTTGACGAAATTAAACATCGCCATACACTCAAAGAGGTTGGCGATGTGGCGAAGGGGAAGTATGATTGGAAAATAGAACGAAAACAATTAAGACTGTGAAGTACAACAGTCTTATTATGTGGTTACTTTGCGGAGGCTGTGTCTTGTCGCTTAAAGAAATAGGGCAAAATGGAAATGGCAATCCTTTCCCATTTTGCCCAAACTGTTATTTTGCGCCTTAGCTGTGGGAAAAGAAAGTATGTGCCACAGCGTAAGCATTACGATGGATAATGCTTTTGATTTCTGTCTGAAGACGGTTTATCTATAAGACTTACGGTATATTTCCACACAGTCCTCGTGCGACATTTCCACTGGGTCTGCCATGAAGAGTCCGGCGGTAGTTTCACGGGCGTTCTTGGCAAACTGTTCAAATTCATCTGGACGTATGCCATAGTCTGACATCTTCAGTCCGTCCACATCGCAGGCACGTTGCAAATCGACGAGTGCCTTCACGAAGTCCATAGGTTCTCCGGCGTCCTCTTTACCAAGCATCTTCGCCATGTCAATGAACCGTTCGCCACGGACGTTGTGGTTGATGAAATAGGTATAATATTCGCGCGAAATCATAATCAGTCCGGCGCCATGCGGCAGAGCCGGATGATAGGCGCTCATCGCATGTTCCATGGCATGCTCGCTGGTGCATGAGCCAGTCATCATGGCATACCCTGACATGGTGTTGGCAAAAGCCACGTGTTCACGGGCTTCCATGTCGTGCCCGTCTTTTACGGCACGGGCGAGGTATTTGCCTACGTTTTCAATGGTTGCACGGGCCACCATGTCGCACATCAGGTTGGACGCGCGGCTAATGTAGCATTCAGTGGCTTGCAGCAATGTGTCAAAGCCCTGGTAAGCCGTGAATGTCGGCGGAACAGTTGCCATCAGTTCCGGGTCGACGATGGACAATGTCGGGAAGAGAACAGGGTACACAATGCCCATTTTCTCGTTGGTGTCGGGATTGTTGACCACACCGCCGCAATCCACTTCCGAACCCGTACCGGCTGTCGTGGTAATGGCAACGATGGGCAGAGGATGGTTTTCAATAGGTTTCCCTTTACCCGTACCGCCTTGCACATAGTCCCACAGGTCTCCGTCGTTGGTTGCCATCAAGGCTATGGCCTTTGACGCATCCATCACGCTGCCTCCGCCCAACGCTACCACGAAATCACACTGTGCCTCACGCGCCGTTGCTGCACCCTCCATGATTACGGGCTTCAGCGGGTTGGCGCCGATTTTGTCGAACACCACATAATCAGCACCTGCCGATTTCAGTTGGTTTTCCGTGCGCTCCAGATAACCGTTGGCACGCATTGACTTTCCGTTTGATATGACCAGCAGCGCTTTCTTTCCGGGCAGCTGCTGTTTGCCCAATTCATTCAATGCCCCTTGTCCGAAGTACCACAAGGTGGGCATAAAAACCTTAAAACTCATACAAGATCCTTTCTTTATTTTAATATTACTTCATCAGTTGGCGATATTATTGTCAGCTGCACGCCGACGGTTACGGTTTCAAAAGGTGGTCTTTCTGTCTTCGAGACATGGTCTTTTACCTTTTAATAGACGGTCTTTTGCAGTTTAAAAGGTCGTCTCTTGCAAGCCTGCCGGAAGCAAGTGAAAACCGTAAGTATAAGCCGTCTTAATGTAACAAACCGGAAGTGTCTGCCGCAACGGGCACAAATAATCACGCCAACGATTTATTACTGTTTTATTTCTCAAACTTTTCCTTGTCCAAATACTTGACCACTTTGGCCGGATTTCCTACCACAACGGCGTAAGGCGGCACGTCCTTTGTTACGACGCTGGCTGCACCTACTATGGCATATTCGCCCACCGTAATGCCCGGCAAAATGGTACTGCCTGCCCCAATCCATGCGCCGCAGCAGATATGAATGGGCTTGCAGAGCAACAGTGGACGGTCGTAAGGGTCGTGATTGTTGGTGATGAGCTGTGTGTTGGCGGCTATCATGGCGTCATCGTCGATAGTGATGCCTCCGGCGGACATCATCAGGCAGTTGCTCATTACCATTACGCCTTTGCCTATCTTCACGGGGCGCGCAAGCACGAGTGTGAGCGGTGCCGTCACCATGCTGCCTTCGCCAATGTTGTCCTGAAACAGTTCGTGAAGCACGGCATTGTACTCGTCGGTGCCGGGCATCGTATGGTTCAGTTTGAATACCAGGCGGGCGGTGCGCTGACCGTCGTCATCACGTTCCTTATCGGGAATTCTGATGTCAATTACTTTTTCTTCCATTTTATCTGCGTTTATTTAAAATATAATTTCTTTATTCTATTGCTGGTGCAAAGGTACGCCAAACACAGAAATTCATCCTTATACGGATTACAGAAAGGAATAGATGTTTTACAGAAATGCTTCTTTTACCGCATAATAATCAATTATTCGGCAGTAATAATCAATATTTTCAGTATCTTTGCGTTCATTGAAAGGAAAGAATCATGAGTGACATTTTAGACTTGAGAACAATAGACGATTACAACCAGTTTCATGGACTTGAAACGCAGCATCCGCTGGTAAGTTTAGCCGATTTCTCAAAAATGGAGAAGTGCCCCCACCGCCGAATGCGTTTAGGCTTTTATGCCATTCTGCTGAAAGACGAAATATACGGACCGCTGACTTACGGACGCAACAAGTATGACTATGAGGCAGGCACGCTGGTCTTTATTGCACCCGGTCAGGTGATAGGAATTGATGACGGCGGATATACGCCGCACCCGCAGGGCTATGGTTTGTTTTTCCATCCTGATCTGACACGTGGCACATCGCTCGCCCACAAGATGAAGGACTATACATTCTTCTCATACGAAGTGAATGAGGCTCTGCACATGTCAGAACGCGAACGGCAGACCGTATTCAACTGTTTCGGTGAGATAGAAGAGGAACTCAGGCACGACATTGACAAGCACAGCAGGAGTATCATCGTTTCCAATATTGAGGTGCTGCTCAACAACTGCCTCCGTTTCTACGACCGCCAGTTCGCCACCCGTTCCGTCATTAACAGTGATGTGCTGACCCGCTTCCGTACGCTGCTGAACGATTATTTCAATTCCGACAGACCTGAGGAGCAGGGATTGCCTTCGGTGGCATGGTGTGCCGACCAGCTACATTTCTCCGCCAACTATTTCGGAGACATGGTAAAGATGCAGACTGGGAAATCCGCCATTGAATGCATCCATCAAGCAGTCATTGACAAAGTAAAAGACCTTCTTCTTGAAACAGACAAGACAATCAGCGAGATAGCCTACGAAACCGGCTTCAAATATCCCCAGCACCTGACCAGGCTGTTCAAGAGTACAGCCGGATGCGCCCCGAAAGAATATCGGGAAAATGCCGGAACCCTATAAACAAAATCTTTTTTCAGTAACGCTTGACCGTACGGCTATATAGCCATGGTCAGGCGTTTCTTTCAATAATAATTC
Organism: Bacteroides caecicola; assembly: GCF_023337095.1. NCBI lineage: Bacteria > Pseudomonadati > Bacteroidota > Bacteroidia > Bacteroidales > Bacteroidaceae > Bacteroides > Bacteroides caecicola. Next base: position 55,284 of record NZ_JAMBLM010000013.1, on the reverse strand, counting down.
TTCTTCGTGTTTGGCTGGCTAACTCAAACATTAACAAATTCAATTCATCAGCCATACTACCTTTGTCTGCTATTACTTATAATTGCGGTATTTAAGACTTGAACAACACCACAGACTTCCATATCGGGGCGAGATGTTTCCTTGCTTGCATAAAGTGATTGACTTTTGCCAATCAAGACTCTACTTTGAATGTCAAGGCAAGCAGACATTCGCGAAATGCTGGGGAGTATAGCAAAGTTCTCACAAAGAACTGATGATATACTTGATTTATAGTTTATTTGTACCATTTTTGGCCCACTATCCATATAACATTTAGAGTGTATAGAGGGGTCGTCATTTTAACGACCCCCTCTCGATATAAGCACCTTAGCTCTTACTTGCGGTAATTTTTTATTTCCAAACCCTGAACATCCTATCTCCAATGTTCTGCGACACATATTGCATGGGCAGTTTCGCATAGATTTCGGTTGTCCTTATAGAGGTATGCCCCATCATAATTTGCAGCACCTCTTTGGATATTCCTTGCCCAAGAGCCACCGTACAGGCGAATGTATGGCGGGCAATATGTGTGGTTAAAGGAAAAGGACAGCCGAGAGCCAAGCCTATGCCTTTAAGGAATTGATTGTACTTCTGATTGGAGGTTATCTCCATATTGAAGTTGTTACGCTCCAAGATTTTCCGTGTGATGGGCAGGATAGGTGTGACAAACTCATTTCCTGTCTTTATGCGGTGACCGTCAATGTAGTCCTTACCGTCAATGGAAACAACGTGCTGCTCGTAGTCAAATGATTTGGCATCGCTGTATGCCATGCCTGTAAAAGTCTGGAAGAGGAAGAAATCAAGATACTTGTTCATTACTGCATCCGTGCTCTCCTCTCGCATACGGATTAGCTTTTTCAGTTGAGCTTCGGTAAGGTGAGGACGGTCACTTTTCTCCCCACGCTTGTCTTGGAACCGCTCGTATGGGTTCTCTTTGATGAGCCCAAGGCGGAAAGCTTCGGACACATACGACTTGAACCGCTTGTGGTAGTTGTGGATGGCTGCCTGACTTCTGACGATTGGTTTGCCTTTGGTGGTATAGGTCTGTTCTTCCCTGATGAAAAGATCAAACTGATAGATATGTTGCAGGGTTACATCATCAAAAGTCTTGAACTTGCCGAAACGTTCAAGTGCTTTGTAGGTGGTCAGATGTCCCTTTCGAGTACCTTCACGGAGCGGACGATTATTAATACGCTCCCTAAGCCACGCCATAAAGTTACGGCGGTTGCCGCCGTCCGCACTCAAGTAGGTCTTGAATTGAGCGATAGTCATATCGTCCTTGTTCACCTGCATGGCGATAAGGATATGCTCGAATTCGGTTACTTTTTTCTGGATTTCCTCGTTGATGACAACGGCACGCGGATGATTCACCACCACCCCATTCTCCCATTGGTCAAGGGTAACGCTATGCCCTGAATGGAAATAACAGCGTTCACGCTGGAGACAGACCACAATTTCGATAGCTCCCGCCACTGTTGCCGTGGCTTTCTTCTTCCGGTTGAAGAACAATCTTACGTACTTACTCATAATGGTAACACATTTGTGAGATTGGTAACACAGCTATGGTAACACAAAACCCGTCCAAAAGGGGCTTTTTACGTCCAAGTGTGTCGCTTTTTCTCGTTTTTTTTGATGGTGTCACCACCTTTTATGCTGCCTCAAAAGAAGATGTAACTAATTGAACGCCAGCAGTATTATACGAATTAAAAAGAAAAGGTCTTCACCTCTGAAGACCTTTTCTTTGGTGATCCAGCTGGGGCTCGAACCCAGGACCCCAACATTAAAAGTGTTGTGCTCTACCTGCTGAGCTACTGAATCAATCCGTATTGCAGTCATTTCCTGATTGCGGGTGCAAAGATATGTATATTTTTTTAATTGGCAAAATATTGGGTGAAAAATATTTTCTTATGGCTTGATTAAGCAAATTCCAACATCGCTTATCCCCATTAATGAAGGGGTTCTCATTAAGTGGACAATGTGTAGACGAGCGGATGATGGGTGAAGGATTTCAAACGGTTTGTCGTAGACATAGGTATGCTGGTGTAAATTCCCCGTTGTTCCGCCGTCGAGCTGTCTTCCTTCTTCATCTGCAAGATATAAATGTATCGTATCTGTTTCATACGTCAGGCTGTCTTTCCAGTTTTGGCTGACGCTTAACCAGATATCCCGATAGGGATAATTCCCGAAATTTCTTATGTTTATTTCTAACCGATAAGTTTCAGGATGCAAATGCTGAGGGAGTTCATAGCTTAACGTATCTTGTTTATACCATCCTTTCTCAAAAGAGACTGAATGGTATGAACAATATACTCTGTTGTTTTGACAAGCCGTTAACAGGCAGGCAAATAGTAAAGCGTATAATAATAATTTGCCTGTCTGTTTATTAATGAGTTTACGCCTGAACATCCGGCACTGTTTTTGTTTCATTATTCGGCTTTTTGTTTCCATCGTTGTTATTTGCCCGTTTGTTTCCACCGTTACGTTTGTTGTTATTCCGGTTATTTCGGTTAGCGCGCGGTGTTTCGTTACTTGTTGCAGCTGCGGGTTGTTGAGCTTGGTTTTGACGCGGTTGCCGATTTTTGTCTTTGGGCGGATGGTTGTCTGCTTGTGGCTTAGCCTTCGGAGCAGCCTCCTGTTTTGTGGAGACGGAAGGAGGATTGGGTGTTGCCGATTTGTTCTTTTTCTTTCGGTTTTTCCCGTTTTTGCTCTTGTCAAAGCGGGTCAGACTTTCCTGTTCCAGTAAGTCTTTAGACTGTTTGGGCTCTGCGGTAAACTTCTCTTCGAGCAATTTCGCCGGCTTCTCTCCCCGTTTATTCATATTGATTATTTCAAATGCACGTCTTGCCGAAATCGTAGCTTCATTAGCTAAGAAACTCTTGTCGGTACTGTAAGTTACTGTACCTTTTAAAATGTCAGCTTTGAAATAATAATAAGTAGCATCTGCTGTCTCAAGGGTGATTTCTTTGCTTGGCAGACGCTTCAGGCACTCTACATAAGCATCTACTTCGTAGTTCAGACAACATTTCAGTTTGGCACACTGTCCTGCCAGCTTCTGAGGATTCAAAGAAATATCTTGAAAGCGGGCTGCTCCGGTAGATACAGAAACGAAGTTGGTCATCCATGTGGCGCAACACAGTTCGCGTCCGCAAGGGCCTATTCCTCCGATGCGTCCAGCTTCTTGGCGGGCTCCGATTTGCTTCATCTCAATACGTACGCGGAATGTCTCTGCCAATACTTTTATCAGTTGGCGGAAGTCTACGCGCTCATCGGCTATGTAATAAAAGATAGCTTTGTTTCCGTCGCCTTGATATTCCACATCGCCAATCTTCATTTGCAGTCCGAGGTTTTCGGCTATTTTGCGTGAACGTATCATCGTATCGTGTTCGCGCGATTTTGCTTCCTCGTATTTCTCCATGTCTACCGGTTTGGCTTTACGGTACACGCGGCGTATTTCGGCATCCGGCTTGATATTTGCCTTCCGCATTTGCAGGGGAACGAGGCGACCGGTTAGCGTAACCGTACCGATGTCGTGTCCCGGACTTGCTTCCACCGCCACGATGTCTCCTTTTTCCAGATGAAGACGGTTGCTGTTTTTATAGTATCCCTTGCGGGTATTTTTGAACTGAACTTCCACCATGTCTTGCTCTTCCGCATTTCCGGGGATGTCTGCAAGCCAGTCGTAAGTGTTCAGCTTGTTATTCTGTCGTCCGCAGCCGCCGCAACATAAACGGCCGCTTCCGTTTTTTAGTTTAAATTCGTTGTTCATTGTTTCTCTTATTGTTTTAGTTCCACTATAATCCGCAGTGCCAAGTCGAAGAATATCATTTTTGGATTCACGTTTTGTTCTACATGAATCTGGGCTTCTTCCATCAGTGCGGATATGGATAATATATTTCGTTCGTTAATATACGGCGCAAAGCGGGAGGCAAACTGGCTTTCATCGGCGTTGAGATAAACCATTTGCGGAAGGCGGAAGTTGTACATAAAGTTTTCGCGTAACATCCGTTGGCAATACTCCAAGAATGATTTCTGTCGTTCGCGCCCTATGGCTGCTACCTGTTCGCTCCATGCTTTCAGGTTGCGTACGTCACGGCGGTAAGCTGTACGCATCAGTGTGATAAATAGCTCGAAATAGTTCCGCTGCTCTTCGCTCAGCCGAATGTTTTCCATAGCCCTTAGCAGACTTCCGGCAGAGCGGCGTGCGATGTCTTGAGCATCTGTTTGGGGGAGCATGTAGCGCTGTTCCAGATACCCGGCAAGCGTGCTTTCATCAAGCGGACGGAGGTTAATGCGCTGGGTGCGGCTGACGATGGTAGGCAGTAACTGCGACGGGTCTTCGCTTACCAATAAGAATACAGTGTGCTGTGGAGGCTCTTCCAACAGCTTTAACAGCTTGTTGGCACATTCGGCATTCATCTTTTCGGGCAGCCAGATAAGCATTATCTTGTAACCGCCGAGGCTGGATTTCAGCGACAGCTTGCGCTGTATCTCGTCGCTTTCGCGGACGTAAATCTGAGGCTGCTGGTTGCCCGCCTCAATCATGTTCATCCAGACACTTAAGTCGGTATAAAGCTGGCGGTGAAGCATTTCGCGCCATTGCGGGAGGAAGTCATCGCATACAGAGTCACGTCCCGCTTTTCGTTTGATAATCGGGAACACGAAATGCAAATCAGGATGAGTCAGCTTATTCATCATGACGCACGACGGACATTCTCCACACGCATCGTCGGCTTGAGGATGATTGCAGAGCAAATAGCGGGATACAGCCAGTGCGAGTGGAAGTTTGCCACAGCCTGCTGTTCCTGTCAGCAGCAAGGCATGAGCCAACTTTCCGTGACGTATGTCATGTATCAACTGTTGCTTCACGGTTTCTTGTCCGAGTACATCTCTGAAGAATGGCATATAGCGGTAATGTCTTAATCAATAAATTTCACGCGCAATGTCTCTTACGCTTTCTACAGCTCCTACCGTGTAGAAGTGGATGCTGGGCACACCTTGTTCTATCAGTTCACGGCATTGGTAAATACACCATTCCGTCCCCAATATACGCGCCTCTTGGTCGGTGCGGCACTTGATGGCTTCCGAGGCAAGCTCTTCCGGAAGGTCTACCTTGAAGGTTTTCGGAATCATGGATATTTGAGACAATTTGGTAAACGGCTTGATACCCGGAATGATGGGAACGTTGATGCCAGCTTTGCGTGCCCGTTCCACGAAGTCGAAATAACGGCGGTTGTCGTAAAAAAGCTGAGTTACGGCATATTCCGCTCCTGCCTCTATTTTTCGGGAGAGCCAATACAGGTCTTGTTCAGGGTTAGGCGATTCTTCGTGTTTCTCCGGATAACATGCCACCCCGTAGCTGAACGGTTGCAGCGGAGCTTTGATAGGTGAGCCGTCGACAAACACTCCCCGGTTGAAATCGTTGATTTGTTCTTCCAGTTCAATAGCATGGCTGTTTCCGCCCGGTTCGGGAGTGAATGACGATTCATGTTTCGCCTTGTCGCCGCGCAATACCAGCAAGTCGGTGATTCCCAAAAACTGCAAGTCGAGCAACATGTATTCCGTATCTTCGCGGGTAAATCCGCTGCACAACATGTGAGGGACAACGGTGATGTTATAACGGTTTTGTATGGCGGCAGCCACGGCAACCGTCCCCGGACGTCGGCGCAAGCGGTCGCGTCGGAACAGTCCGTCGCCCAGTTCGCGGTAAACGTATTCGCTACGGTGAGTAGTGATATTGATGTATTTCGGGTCGAATTCGCGCAATGAGTCGATGTCGGCATATACTTTTTCGATACCTGTACCCTTTAGCGGGGGCAGGATTTCGAATGAGAACGCGGTCTTTTCAGTAGATTTTATTAAGTCGATTACTCTCATCGTATCAAATATATATTCTTATTCCAAATTAGTTATTTGGGCAAAAATAAGAAAAAAAAGTGAGATAAATGCAGGAATTTGCAGAATCGGGCAGATAAATTTAAGCGACAGGTTCTCCATTATCGGGAATGACAACCGTGTACTGATGCACTTCGATTCGGAAGAAAGTGCCGAAGAACTGTTGACGGGCGGAGGGTTTCTGCTCATCGTTAAAGGGAATGGAAACCGTGTGGACATGGGGACGGTTATCGTGCGCTGTTCCTCCATATTGGGGATGACGGGACTGAAACTTATCATCGGACAGTTGCCGGGGTTGGGAGCGGGTGTTTCGCGTACGGCTGACGGATGTAGCGTCACGATAGGGAACCGGGTGGTTATCAATGGTGTTACGCTTTACCTTCAGGAAGACGGCTCGCAGGTCAGTATCGGCGATGACAGTCAGTTGAGCTGGGGAGTGGACGTGTGGTGTACAGATGCGCATACGATAACGAACCTTGAGGGTGAGCCGGTTAATTATGCCGAAAGCATCGAGATAGGAAACCACGTTTGGATAGGAAAAGATGTAAAGATAGGCAAGAACGTGCGCATAGCCGATAACAGCATCGTAGGCTGGGGAAGCATCGTGACCAAACAGTTTGACGAACCGAATGTAATTCTGGCGGGAAACCCGGCGCGGATTGTGAAACGCGGCATAAACTGGGACCGCAAATGTATCAATAAATATCTGAAAGAATTTACGTCGAAAAAGACATTGGAACAGGGTTGAAAACCCGTTTCGGGTGACTAAAAAACGCAAGCGGTAGCGTAAGGTAACGCATACGGTAAGACTTGTCATTTCTACCGCTAATGTTGCCTTACGCTACCGCTTGTGTTTCGGAGGGAAAAACGGCGTCAGTCTATGCGCAGTGCATCAATCGTGTTACGCACACGGCGTGAGGTAGTTACAGGGTGCATGTACTCGTCGGCATCCGTGCCGCCCATCGAAAGCGCCGGGTTGCGCACCTTCATGAGGCTTTCTTTGTTTTCGCGTGCCGAGAAATGAAATTCGGAGGCTTGCGTGCGTTTGGCAAGTTCGGCGATGTTCGACTCATTGACACCGCATCCCGGCATGATGATGATTCTGCCGTCTGCCTGTTTTACCAATTCGGCAAGCAGGCCGGCACCTTGCAGGGCAGTAGGTTGCTGTCCGGAAGTCAGGATACGGTTCACACCCAAGTCGATTAGCTGTTCAAGCGTCTGTTTCGGGTCTTTTACGTAATCAAACGCGCGGTGGAAAGTGACCGACATTCCTTCCGAAGCCTTCATCAGGCGTTTCATGGCAGGCATATCCAATTCGCCTTCCGGAGTAAGGCAGCCAAACACTACGCCGTCGGCTCCTGCCTCACGCGCTGCGCGGATGTCTTCTTCCATGATATCCAGTTCCAGCGGCGTGTAAAGAAAATCGCCTCCCCGCGGGCGGATGATAACATGTAAACGGATGTCGATAAGTTTGCGGGCAAGTTTGATTTCTCCCAACGAGGGGGTAGTCCCGCCTTCGGGCATTGACGCACATAATTCTACGCGGTGTGCCCCGCCTTCTTGAGCGGCGATGCAGCTTTCTGCCGAGTTTGCACAGATTTCAAACGTGTAATTCTTCATGATAACTATGTATAAAATAAAACACGGATTGCGCGTAGGCACGGAATCGTTGTCCGTGTAATCCGCGCAATCCGTGCGAAAAAATGAAAATAAGTAAGTACACCCGTGGGGAGTCGAACCCCAATCGATGGAACCGGAATCCATTATTCTATCCATTGAACTACGGGTGCAATTTTGAATTTGCTGGGCAAAAGTACAATTTATTAGTGTTTCTTCCTAATATTTCGCTTATTTTTTTTCTGTTCTTTATTGAGCGGGCAACAGAAAAAGGTTGGTTACAAAATTTTATGTATAGTAAAGCATGGATATACATTTTGATTAGTTTTCTGTAAAATATATTGCAATTTTGTAAAATATATCTATCTTTGCCAAACATTATAATTAATAAACAAACTGATATGAGTTACCTTATAAAGCCTGTAAATTATCATCCTTTGCTCGATATGAAACAAACCGAGCTGGGCATTAAACAGATAAAAGAGTTTTTTCAGCAAAACCTTTCGTCGGAATTACGCTTGCGCCGGGTTACCGCTCCGCTGTTCGTATTGAAGGGAATGGGTATAAACGATGACTTGAGTGGAACAGAGCGTCCGGTTACTTTCCCTATCAAAGACTTGGGCGACCGTCAGGCGGAAGTGGTTCATTCGCTTGCCAAATGGAAGCGGGTTACGCTGGCAGATTATCACATTGAGCCGGGGTATGGCATTTATACAGACATGAACGCCATCCGTGCGGATGAAGAGTTGGGCAACCTGCATTCGCTCTATGTCGACCAATGGGACTGGGAGCGTGTTATTACGCCGGAGCAACGTAGCATTGATTTCTTGAAAAATATCGTTACGCGCATTTATTCTGCCATGCGTCGCACGGAGTACATGATTTGTGAAATGTATCCGCAAATCAAATCGTTTCTTGCGCATGACATTCATTTTATCCATGCCGAAGAGTTGCTTCGGATGTATCCCGATAAGACACCGAAAGAACGTGAAAACTTGATTACGGAACGCTACGGCAGTGTGTTTATCATCGGTATCGGATGTAAGTTGAGCGACGGAAAGCCTCACGACTTGCGTGCCCCGGATTATGATGACTATACGACAGTTGACCCGAAAACAGGATTGCCCGGATTGAATGGCGACCTTTTGGTATGGAACGATGTGTTGGGGCGTGCGCTTGAATTGTCATCGATGGGTATCCGTGTGGATAAGGCGGCACTGCTGAAACAGTTGGAGCTGTCGGGCAAAGAAGAACGTTTGAAACTGTACTTCCATAAACGCTTGATGGAAGGTTCGCTTCCGCTCAGCATCGGTGGCGGTATCGGTCAGTCACGCTTGTGTATGCTTTATCTGAAGAAAGCGCATATCGGAGAAATTCAAGCTAGTATTTGGCCGGAAGACATGCGTGAAGAATGCGCCAAATTAGAGATGCAGTTAATTTGATGGCGCATAGGTAAAAACGGCGAATGGGAAATCGGAGACACGTGTTTGACTCGATTTCCCATTCGCCGTTTTATTGTATGATGATTAGTACCATGTCACTGCACTACCCGTATTGCTTCGTTGGTCCCACTTCAGGGCATCGGTCAGCATACTTGAGTTGGCGCGGATAGAGAAGTTGTAAGAGGTAAACGGACCGAACACCAAACCGCAACTCATGTTAAAACAGTGGAGGTCGCGGGTAATGTTAAGGGTTGTCATTGACATTTCTTTCGAGGTAAAGTCATATCCCGTAGAGTAATTCATATTCCAGCGGCTTCCTATCTTGAAGTTACCCGAAACGTTGAGCGAGTGAGTGAGCGAATACGGGTAACGCATCTTCTTGATATTGAATTTCTCCCGGTCGCGGTTTTCGCGGATGCTGTAACTGTAACTCAAACTGATGCTCCACGGAAACTTGAAAGCCAAATAGCCGTCGGTATCGACAGAAGCCTTTTCGGTTTTACGCATGTTTCCTTTGTTTGTTTCTTCTTCAGTATTTTCCTCGTCTGTTTCTTCTTCGGTATTCTCTTTATCGGTGTCTGTTTTTTCTTCGGTTTTATCTTTTTTGCCGAACAGTTTCTTAAACGTATCGTTATTCAGCGTATATGAGAACGAACCGCTATATCCCTGAAAACGTCCGAAGCGTCCGTATGACCATTCCGTGCGGTCGCCTTCCACGATGTTTCCGTCTTCGTCAAACTGATAAGCATACGTAGCAAACGATGCGTTCATGTTAAACGTATAGCTCTTTGTCAGCTTCAGGCGGAGGTTCATGCTCAAGTCACTCCACCGCTTGTTGGCTACGTCGTAAGAAAGCGTTGCGCCTAATTGGTCAATCAAACTTATTTTCTTGTATCCCGTAGAGTCTTTATCAGATTTCATCTTCATCTCGATGTTGTTGTCAACCGAGAAGTTGATGCTCTGCGAAGATCCTTTTGTGGAAGGATATCCGTATACAGCCCCCTCGTAAGGAGAATACTCCACGGTGCGCACTTCGCCGTCTTCATCGGTATATGTGTACGTGTCGAAATAGCCGTAACGCTTCTTGCTGAAGTCGGGAGTATACGTATAGCTGATGGTAGGCGTAAATACGTGACGTATCTGAAGCTCTTTGCTCTTCATGAACAGCGGTTTATACATACCGTAAAGTTTCGTGTTCATCTGGAGCGAGAGATTGTAGTCGTACACGCGGTTAAACCCGTTGATGGTATCACGGCGTACATGGTCGCTCGATGTGGGGCTTGGGTCATAACTTTGTTTTACCTTACGCAAGTACCACCGTTCGGTGTAGTTGAACGAAGGAACTACATTGATATACTTAAACAGGTTGAACGTAGCAGAGACGGGTATTTTATGCTGCATACCATTTTCCCATTGTGTAAGAGGGGTCTTAAACAAGAGGTTATCTTTCGTGTTAATCGAGTTGGTCATCGTACCGGTATACTGGAACGAAATCTTTTCATACCAACGTTCGTCGCCTACCGCCTTTTTACGTTTGAACGGATAAATACGGTTTAACGAAATGTTTACGTCCGGCAAAGTCATGTTGATAGAGGAGTCTCTGGTATTCTGAGTAATGTTAAATGTTCCTGAAATATTCAAACCTATTTCCGGAAAAGTACGCGAATAACTTACACTGGATGCTTTAGTGTTTTGTGAATATGCCTGCGGATTATACAATGTACTCAAACTTGAACGGTCATAACTGCTGGTAGCAAAATTGACACTTGCCGAGAATGAGCTGTTCGGATTGGCTTTGGCATCCTGACGGTGGCTCCACTGAATGCGGAAGTCTTTCGATACTGAATAGTCGGGCATACCCTTTTCACCGGTTTTGGTTACCAGATAGCTGGCATTGAATGATCCGCTGAACTTATAACGCTTGTTGTAATTCGAAGCAGCCGAGAGTCCCCACGACCCTTTGGTAAAGATTTCTCCCAATACCTTTAAGTCCATCTGGTCGCTAATGGCAAAATAATATCCTCCGTCGCGCAGGTAAAATCCTCGGTTCATTTCATCTCCGTACGTAGGCATAATGAATCCTGAAGAATAACTGCTGTTGAACGGGAAGAAACCAAACGGGACGGCGATGGGCAGTGGAACATCTTCTACTACTAACTGCGCCGGACCGAAAACCACGTTTTTCTTTGGGCGTACTTTCGCCATGGCGAGTTTCAGGTAGAAGTGAGGATGGTCATGGTTATCGCAGGTGGTATATTTTCCGTGACGCATGTAGATTTCATCATCTGCACCTTTTTTACCTTCCTCACTGGTAACATATCCTTCGCCCTGCTGTGTTACAATGTTGTTGATAAATCCTTTTTTGGTTTTGAAGTTGTAACGCATGATTTTCGATTCGTAAGGCGTTTCGCCATCTTTGAAAATCGGCAATCCTGTTTCTACCCCGGCAGTGTCTGCCACGCCTCGGGCATATACCGTACTGCTATCCATATTCATAGATATGATAGCCGAAGTAAGTTCGATATTTTGGTATGTTACTTTTCCCTCACCATACAGATGGGCATATCCTTCTTTTGTGAATACGATGGAGTCGGCAGCTTCGTATACTACCGGCGCGTCGAGCGGTTCTTTCTTTTCATTGTCCGTAGAATCTAAAGCCAGCGAGTCGAGCATCAGCGAGTCTGACACAAGCGAATCTCTCTGTAAGGAGTCGGTGGCAACCACTTTGTTTTGTCGTGCCCTCTTTCCCCTTACACGCTGGGCTTCGGCGTAGAACGAAAAGAAAAAGCCCACGAAAAATAAGGATATCAGAATGTATGTAGTTCTTCTAAATGATGTCATCACTAATTATTTACAGAACATAATGCCTGCAAAAGTAAGCATTCTGCCCCAAATAAAAGCGAAAGCTCCGGTTTTTAATGTATTTTTTTATTCTATAAGAACAACTTACACCATGTATCGAAGCGTATCACCCCTTCTTCGCCATGTTTTTCGATGCTTTTGCGTGCCTTTTCGATGCTTTTTTCACGGTCAAGGTGCGTTTTCGAGAAAAACTTGTCGGCGAAGCAGATAATCTGTTCTTCCAAGCTGAGCGGAATCATTTCGCGGTGAGGAATGGGAAGATTTTGTTCTTCAATACGTTGTAGTGAAATACCTGCGCCCGTATGTCGTTCGCAAACCAAAGCGTGTCGCGGATATCCTTCGGCTTTCAGGAGTTCCGAACCTAAATAGCCATGACAGATGTAAGGGTGTGTACCGAAGCAGTATATTTCTTTCGCGTCGGTCTGGAAGATTCCGATGTCGTGCAGCATGGCAGCTTCTTCAATAAACTGCAAGTCCAGCTCCAGTTCGGGATGCCTGCGAGCCATATCCAGTGCCTTATCGGTTACCGAGCGGCTATGAGTAATCAGAATATGCTTTAGTTCGCTGTCTTCCGGGTAATATTTGTTTATCAAGTCAATCGGATTCATGGTTTTTACTTTTGGTATTTTGTTGGCAAAGGTAATGTTTTAATTGATTCCGTTGCCATACAATCTTTTTTTCGTTACTATAATCTATCTATTTCATTGAAATGGCTGCTATGCTTGCTGTTTTTTTCACGACCGAATCTGTAAGTAATGTTCAGTTTGACTTGTCTTGACTCGCTCTTGCCCCAGTTCCATAACTTGAAACCGCTGAACGAACTGTAATTATCCCAACGATTGGTCCAGAAAATATCACTCATGGCGAGGTTTATCGTCCATTTCCGGTTAGCAAAACTCTTACTGAATCCAATGTCTACATATCCCGATGGTTCGATGTATTCATTCGATGCTCCTAATCGTTTTGTGCTGTACGAACCGTTCAGTTCCATTTGGATTTGCCACGGCAGGCGGATGGTATTCTGTATTGAGAAGATGCCGGCAAAACCGTCCAGATTAAATAGACGGAATCGGTCGAACGCAATGTCGTTTTTCACGTAATATCCTATCAAGTTCAGATTCATTTCCCACCATTGTGTCGGGGTAATTCCCTGAAATAGCGTAAGCGATATACGTTGTTGCTTACCGATGTTGCGCGGCGTCATAATCACTTTATTCACCGACAGTGTATCAGTTATCTGAGCTTTGTAGTCTTTCATGTACGAGTACGATGCCGTCAGCGCCGTGCGTTTATGCGAGTATGTAACAGCGACCCGATGTGTTTTCTGAGGCGTGAGAAACGGATTCCCTTTCCAATATGAGAGTTCATCCAGCAGGTATTCGAATGGATTTAAATCCTGATAAGCCGGGCGATCAATGCGACTGGCGTAACTCAGAGTCAGCGCATGATGATCATTAATCTGATAATTAAGATTGAACGTTGGAAAAAGATTAAAGTAATCACGCTCGTTTTCTTCATCTCTTTTGCCGCTTACGGCGTGAAGTTTGCCGTCAGAGAAGGTATATTCACCTCGTAGTCCTGCCTCCAGACTAAACTTTTCTCCGATGGAATGAGTGTATAAAATATAGGCTGCCAATATTTGCTCTTTATATCGGAAGTCGTTCGACTGGGAGGCATCAATGATTTCCGCTCCATCTGCCACATTGTAAAACTGATATCCGTTGTCGGCATTGACAGACGAGAATTTAATTCCCGATTTTACTTCGCCGTTCCACAGCGGATGCTGTTGGTCGTACGACAGAGCGTAGATGTGTATATTCCGGCTATTGACCGATTTGTAGAGGTTATCTTGTGCCACTGTTCCGTTCGGCAATACGTACGTGTTCGGTTGCAGGTTGCCCGAACCGCCGTCGAACCACGCATAATTGAAATCTGCAGTGTAGCTCACACCCTCTTTCGGAATAGCCGTGTAGTAAAGATTCCCTCCGTATCGGTTTCCTTTCTGCTTGTAATAATCATTTCCGGCGTAAAGCGTCTGCTCCAGCGTATGGGTTTCAGCATCTCTGATTTTAGTTATGGTATGGGTCTGTCCCGGTCCGAACAGGGTGTTTATGTCTATGTGTCCGCCGATGGTCTGTTTGTCAGTCAGAGCATATTCCAGATTCAAGCTACCGGATATGGTTTTGCGTTTGTCTGTGTCTTGGGTAGGACTGTAATAATCTTTCCCGTTTTGGACGCGTTGCATCCCGTAATCCATGTCGTAATAACCGAAAGCATGATTGTAACTACCCGATAGACTGATTTTGTTTTGGGTGTAGCTAAACGAAAGTTCAGTATTTTCTCTTAAATTTTTCCAATAAGACACACCATTATTGATGGAAAAGAAAAAACCTTCTGATTTCTTCCGGTTCATATTGATATTAATAATTCCTCCCGAACCTTCCGCATCGTATTGTGCCGAAGGGTTATGTATTACCTCCACCGATGCGACTTCTGCCGACGGCGTAGCTTTCAACAACGTAACTAGTTCGTCTTTTTGCATGTATGTTTGTTTTCCGTTAAGAATGACCAGTACGTTGTTTTTCCCGCCGATGCTGATATTGTTTTCTCCGTCTACGAAAACGCCCGGTGTTTTTTTCAGTACCTCAAGTGCCGTACTTCCTGCAACAATGCTGCTGTTTTTTGGAATGAAAATCATTTTCCCCTTTTCGATTTTAATGGAAGGCGACTGCTTTTCACCCACTACTACCACTTCGTCTAATTTGAAATTTTCGGAATGTAACCGGATAGTTGGGATAACGGTATCTGATGCTACATAAAAAGGTTGGCTTATATAAGATTGGAAACCAAGACTGCTTATGTAGATTTGCATATTTCCTGTGGCATTCAGGGTGTATGTTCCGTCGGGCGAAGTGATACCTTGCCGGATGGCATTTCCGTTTTCGGGATTCATCAATACTACTACGGCTGCATCAAGCGGAGAACCGATTGAGTCGGTGATTGTGCCTTTTACCAGATGCTGTGCAAACAAGCTAATGCTGGGGAGTAAAAATATTAACGATAGAAGTGCTTTTTTCATAGATTGGAGATGTTCGGTTTTTATTGGATTTATATAAAATGATTTATTCGTTATGTTTTTGTTGTCCCTGCAGAGTGTATAAATGAGATGCTATATTGCTGTTCTCTTGTTTTGTAGTTTTCTTCCATTGCTGTGAAAAATAAAAATGTATCTTTGTGCAAAGATATGCTATTTATTTTATGTTGGATATGAAACTTAAAATCTTTCTGTTCTCATGTATTTGGTTGGTTACGGCGATTCAGTCAGCCGCTCTTCGTACCGGTGCCGAACGTTTGGATGTTTTGCTGCCTCTGATTGAAGGGAAGCGCGTGTCGCTGGTAGTAAATCAGACATCGCTGTGTGGCGGTGCGCATTTGCTTGATACGCTGTACAGTCGTGGAGTGAAAATCGTGCAGATATTTGCTCCTGAGCATGGTTTTCGGGGAGATGCCGACGCAGGCGCAACGGTGAAAAACGGTAGAGACGGTAAGACAGGCATTCCGATAACCTCACTTTACGGGAAAAATAAAAAGCCGCAGCCTGCCCAGCTTGCGGAAACCGATGCGGTGGTTTTCGATATTCAGGACGTGGGAGCGCGCTTCTATACCTATATCAGTACCCTTTATTACGTGATGCAGGCTTGTGCCGAACAGGGCAAAGAGGTGGTGGTGCTCGATCGCCCGAACCCGTGTGACTACGTGGACGGTCCGGTGCTGAAGCCTGCGTATAAAAGTTTCGTAGGAATGTTGCCTATCCCCGTGGTTCACGGTTGTACCGTAGGCGAGATGGCTCAGATGATAAACGGGGAAGGATGGTTAGGCGCAGGGCTTACCTGCCCGCTGACAGTGGTAAGCGTGGAAGGGTGGAAGCACGGACAGCCCTATTCGCTTCCGGTAAAACCGTCGCCCAATTTGCCCAACGACCAAGCCATAGCCCTTTATCCCTCGCTGTGTCCCTTCGAGGGAACTTCGGTCAGTATCGGTCGCGGAACGCCTTATCCTTTCCAAGTGTACGGAAGTCCGCAGATGAAAGTGTTCAGTTTCCGTTTCATGCCCCGCCCCACGAAAGGCTCGGACATGAATCCGCTCCATAAAAACACGTATTGCTACGGGCGAGACCTGCGAGGTGTATCCGCTCCGAAGGGTTTTTCGTTGCGATATGTGTTAGATGCTTATCGGCATTACCGGAGCTTTACCGATAATCCGGAGAAATCATTCTTCACCCGCCCCCGTTGGTTCGACTTACTGATGGGAACCAATCAGGTACGCCTCGATATATTGAAAGGAAAGACGGAGGAAGAAATCCGCGCGGCTTGGCAGGAAGACCTGAACCGTTACCGTGAAATGCGCGGCAAGTATTTGTTGTACGAAGAAGAATAAGAGGGATTCAGAGGAGCAAAAATGTCAAGATTTGCGGTAAAGTTTTTGTTCTTCAATCATTTTCCAAACCTCCGGATGCAGGAAGTATCGGATGTCTTTCCCTGCCTCGATGCTACGTCGGATGAATGTAGCACTGATTTCCAGCAAAGGAGTATCGACCGCTTTGGCACGGGCAGGAAGCGATTCGGGAGCAACCTCATACGGACGGCGCGGATAAATCAGCAGGTGATGATGCGCCAAGATTTCTTCCGGCGACTTCCATTGCGCAAAAGAGGCCCAATTATCTGCCCCGATGATAAGATAAAACTCGCGGTCGGGATAGGCTTCTGCCAGATGATGAAGCGTATTGACCGTATAAGAAGGGCGGGGGAGACGGAACTCGAAATCGGAAGCCACGAAACGCGGATAGCCTGCCACGGCTCTGCGCACCATTTCCAGCCGCAGGTCGTCGCCCAGCAATTCCGCTTTTTGCTTGAACGGATTCTGAGGAGTGACGAGAAACCATACCTCGTCCACTTCCCCATATTCGCATAAATAATTCGCCAAAGCCAGATGTCCGATGTGGATCGGATTGAACGAACCGCTGAATACCCCTGTTCTTATAGGCTTTTTTTCCATTTCCGGTAATTCACGATTTGCCATGCCGCAACGAGTATCATGGCTACGGCGATGATATATTCTTGTTTGGCAAGTGCCACGATTCCTACCGCCAGTGCAGCCAGTCCGATGAGGATACACACAATCAGCATGAACTGCAGCATCTTTCTTGGGTTTTTTATCATATCCTTTCTTTATTGTTTGATGAAGTTACTGATTATTTTTAACGCTTCGGCTTCAGCCGCTTCAAGTTTGTCATTTATAATTCTTACATCAAACTTGTCGGCGTAGCTCAATTCAAATTCGGCTTTGGCAATGCGGCTCTCTATTACTTCAGGCGCATCCGTTCCGCGTCCGTTGAGGCGTTTGCGCAGTTCCTCTACCGAAGGCGGCTGAATGAAAACCGACAAGGCGCGGTCGCCATAATATTGTTTGATGTTACATCCGCCTACCACGTCTACATCGAAAATCACATTCTGTCCTGCTTCTAACTGTTTTTCCACCTGTGCTTTCAGCGTGCCGTAAAAGCGGTCTTTGTAAACCTCTTCGTATTCCAGAAATTCGCCGTTGGCAATGCGTTGCCTGAACTCTTCCGGAGTGAGGAAAAAATATTCAACCCCGTTTTGTTCCGTACCGCGGGGCGGACGGCTGGTTGCCGAGATAGAAAAAGCAAGGTTTAAATTTTGAGTTAGCAGGTAGTTGATGATGGTCGATTTTCCTGAACCCGACGGGGCGGAGAAGATGATTAGTTTTCCCATACTTATAAAACGTTTAAAACTTGTTCTTTTATTTGTTCCAGTTCATCCTTCATCTGCACCACGATATTCTGCATTTCGGCATGATTTGATTTGCTGCCCGTGGTATTGATTTCACGTCCCATTTCTTGGGCGATGAATCCCAGTTTTTTACCCTGTCCGTGTCCGCCCGCCATTGTTTCGCGGAAATACTTCAGGTGATTCGTCAAGCGCTGTTTTTCTTCATTGATATCCAGCTTCTCGATGTAATAAATCAATTCCTGCTCCAAGCGGTTTTTGTCATAATCAGTATTCAGCGTTTTTTCCAATGCTTCGGTAATGCGTTCGCGAACTTTGCTTACCCGTTCTTTTTCAAACGGCTCGATGGATTTCAGAAGACGTTCGATGTTGTCAATTTTTTCAGTGAATTTTTTCTCTAAGGCTTTGCCTTCCTGCTTTCTGAAATCGGTAAGGTTGGTTAGAGCATCTTCGATTACCTTGCGTACTACCACCCATTCTTCTTCTTCCAATTCTTGCACATCTACCCGCGTCAGTACATCGGGCATACGAAGCAACGTTGCAAACCAGTCGGCGGGAAGCGGAATGTTACAACTATCGGAGATTGTCTTTATCTGATTGTAATAATTCTCTATTAAGGCGACGTTTATCGGGGTGGCGATTTCGGCGGTGTCTTTTTCCACCCATAAGCTGAAATCCACTTTTCCACGTTCCAATGTCTGTGATACCAAGTTACGGATTTCCATTTCTTTTTCTCGATAAAGAGGAGCGATGCGCGTAGATAAGTCCATCGCCTTGCTATTTAGCGATTTTATTTCAACATGAATCTTTTTGCCTCCGAATACGGTTGTCGATTTGCCATATCCGGTCATTGATTGTATCATAATTTCTCAATTTTTTTAGTTGCTGCAAAGGTAGGAATTTTTATTGAGTGACTGTTTAAGAGCCTGTTTAAATTTTCCGATAAGGTATTCGGTGAAGGAGGAAATCGGGTTGGCTGTTTGCTCCTGAAAACCTATGGGTAGCGTTGCTTCGTCCAAGCGGTTGCGTTGCCTTGTTCTACCCATAGAATATACTCGTCCTATGGGTAGAATTTTCAGGTTTTGTTCCTTGTTGAAACAGAGAGTGTTACGCTTTCTCCTAAAGCAGGCTGATCAGCTCGTCGATGTCTTCGGGTCTGGTAGCCCAACTGGTGGCGAAACGGACCACTGCCGTATGATTTTCATGCTTCTCCCATACACTGAAGCGTACCTTCCGGCTCAGCTCGTCGACCTTTTCCATCGGGAGAGAAACAAAAAGCTGGTTGGTTTGCGGACGGATAAAAAACGTATATCCCCGCTCGGTCAGTGCCTGACGCAGCCGTGCAGCCATTTTGATGGCATGGCGTGAAATATCCAGATACAGCCCGTCGGTAAACAATGTATCAAACTGTATGCCCAACAAGCGTCCCTTTGCCAATAATGCCCCGTGACGCTTCACGATGGTAAAGAATTGCTTTACAATGCCCGGACGCGGGAAAACGACTGCCTCGCCGAACAATGCTCCCACTTTCGTGCCTCCGATGTAAAACACGTCGCATACCGATGCGATGGTTTCGAGCGTCACATCCGTCTCTTCGGCAGCCAGACCGTATCCCAAACGCGCCCCGTCTAAGAAGAGCGGCAAGCGGTATTCCTTGCATACGGCAGCAATGGCTTCCAGCTCACTCCGCGTATAAAGTGTTCCGTACTCCGTGGGATGAGAAAGATAAACCATTCCGGGATTCACCATGTGGGCATACGCTTCATCGGCAAAAAAGTTTTTCAGATACCGGCTTAACATCCCGGCTTCCATCTTGCCCTCCCGGTGCGGAACGGGTAAAACCTTGTGTCCGCCCGCCTCAATCGCTCCCGCCTCATGCTGGTTGATGTGTCCGGTTTCGGTGGCAACCACCCCCTCGTAAGGCCGGAGCAAAGCAGCTATCACCGTGGCGTTTGTTTGGGTTCCTCCTACTAAAAAATAAACTTCGGCGTCGGGACATCCGCAGGCTTGGCGTATCTTGCGGCGCGCTTCCTCACAGTAACAGTCTTCCGTATAACCCGGAGTTTTTTCCATATTGGTAGCGGCAAGACGCTCCATAATCAGCGGATGTGCGCCTTCCAAATAATCACATTCAAAATTTTGCATGGCTCTTGTTTATTTAAAATGTCAGGTAAAAGTACAGATTTTCTGTGAGACACGGCAAGAAGGCATATAAATTTTGTGTTTGATAGCATCGAAATAACAGATTATTTTGATAACTTTGCGCCCGTTATGACACAATGGATGTGCAACATACGATTAAGTCTGTTCATGACATCATGCCGAGGCTTCTTGTCGGAGGATATGAGTATATCTGCCTCGGGAATCTGTACGCTTACTTTTCTTTATCCGGACAACTCTTAATTTGAACTCTATATGGAATTTATCATTGACTTTATTTTGCATATCGACCGGTACATGATTGAAATAGTACAGGATTATCATTTGTGGACGTATGCAATTTTGTTCTTAATCATTTTCTGCGAAACCGGACTGGTTGTCACGCCCTTTCTTCCGGGCGATTCGCTGCTCTTCGTTTCGGGAGCGATTGCCGCTCAGCCCGATGTTCCACTCAGCGTGAATCTTTTAGCTTTGATTTTGTTTGCCGCTGCCGCCCTCGGAGACAGTTGCAACTACGAGATAGGGCGTTTCTTCGGGCACAAGCTGTTCAGGAATCCCCACTCCCGCATATTCAAGCAAGAATATCTGGAGAAAACCCACGACTTTTATCGGAAATACGGAGGAAAGACCATCGTTATCGCCCGTTTTGTTCCCATCGTGCGCACGCTGGCGCCTTTTGTAGCCGGAATGGGGAAAATGCACTATTATTATTTTATTGTATATAACCTGCTCGGCGCGGCAGCTTGGGTTGGCATATTCTGTTATGCCGGTTATTTCTTTGGCGACATTCCCTTTGTGCAAGAAAACTTAAAGCTGGTGCTGGTTGCCATTATTGTGATATCTATACTTCCTGCCGTAATCGAGACATTGCGCGCTAAACTGAAAGCAAATAAGAGATAAACTATAATTAAAAACTACTGCAAATGAAAAATTCATTCTTTAGCCGTTTTGCCCCTAAGGAAACTAAGTTTTTTCCGTTATTGAAACAATTGTCTGAAATCGTGTTGTCAGCTTCTGAGCTGTTAATGGAGAGTTTGAAACACGAATCTCCGGAAGAGAGAAGCGAATACTACAAGAAGATTAAAGACGTGGAACGACAGGGAGACCAGTTGACAAATCGTATTTTTGAAGAACTGGGGAAAACGTTTATCACCCCATTCGACAGAGAAGACATCCACGATTTGGCATCATCGACCGATGATATTATAGACTGTATAAACAGCGCAGCGAAGCGTATCGCCATCTATAATCCCCGTTCTATTTCGGATAGTGGCAAAGAGTTGGCTGTATTGATTCACGAAGGCGCTGTACATATATGTAAAGCGATGGATGAGCTGGAAACATTCTCGAAGAAACCCGCTTCGTTGCGCGAGTGTTGCTTACAGCTCCATCAGATAGAGAATCATGCCGACGATGTTTATGAACTGTTTATCACCCGACTTTTCCGCGAAGAGAAAGATTGCATCGAGATTCTTAAAACAAAAGAAATCATGCAGTGCTTAGAGAAGACAACCGATGCTGCCGAGCATGTAGGAAAAGTGTTGAAGAGCCTGATAGTGAAGTATGCTTAATTAAAACAACAGAAGCGGATAACATAAGTATATGGAACTATTAATAACCATCATCGTTTTAGCACTGATATTCGATTACATTAACGGATTTCATGATGCTGCGAACTCAATAGCGACAATCGTTTCTACTAAAGTCCTTACACCTTTTCAAGCTGTGGTGTGGGCGGCATGTTTTAATTTCGTGGCTTTTTTCATAGCCAAGTATATTATTGGCGATTTCGGTATCGCCAATACCGTATCGAAAACGGTTTTCGAAGATTACATCACCTTACCTATTATCTTGTCAGGAGTAATTGCCGCCATTATCTGGAATTTGTTTACTTGGTGGAAAGGAATTCCTTCTTCTTCGTCTCATACTTTGATTGGCGGATTTGCCGGTGCGGCAATCATGGCACACGGTTTTGAAGCCATACAGCTTAATATCATTCTGAAAATAGCAGCCTTTATTTTTCTTGCACCTTTTATTGGTATGATTGTGGCATTCGGATTTACGCTGATTGTCCTGAATCTGTGTAAGAAATCGCGCCCGCATACAGCCGAAATGTGGTTTAAGAAACTTCAGCTGGTTTCTTCCGCCTTGTTCAGTATCGGTCACGGACTGAATGATTCTCAGAAAGTGATGGGTATCATTGCTGCAGCGATGATAGCAGCCCATTCACAAGGGTTAGGTATGGGAATAAACAGCATAGCCGATTTGCCCGACTGGGTTGCCTTTTCTTGCTTTACAGCTATCTCGCTCGGAACCATGTCCGGAGGATGGAAAATTGTAAAGACGATGGGAAACAAGATTACGCGCGTTACTCCGCTCGAAGGCGTAGTAGCGGAAACAGCCGGTGCTTTTACGTTGTATCTCACTGAGTATTTGAAGATACCTGTCAGTACAACGCATACTATCACGGGAGCCATTATCGGTGTGGGAGCCACCAAACGCTTGTCGGCCGTTCGCTGGGGAGTTACCCGTAGCCTGATGACTGCTTGGGTATTAACAATACCTGTCAGCGCGCTGCTTGCCGCCGGAATTTATTTGGTTGTGAATCTCTTTTGTTAAGAATATATTTATTAACGGGCTTTAAAATCGTCCGAAGAAGAGAACGGAGTGCAAATAAAAATGTATATTTGCAGATTGCTAATAATTTAAGATTGTATTATGTCGTGTATTTTACATATTGAAACATCAACGGATGTATGTTCCGTAGCAGTGAGTCAGGACGGAGCTTCTATTTTTTCGAAAGAAGACTTCAACGGGCCTTCTCATGCTGTAACGTTAGGCGTCTTTGTAGACGAAGCGCTATCGTTTGCCGATAGTCATGCGATTCCGGTCGATGCAGTGGCAGTAAGCTGTGGTCCGGGGTCGTACACCGGACTGCGTATCGGGGTATCGATGGCGAAAGGTATCTGTTACGGACGTAATATTCCGCTTATCGGACTGCCTACACCGGAAGTAATGTGTGTTCCCATCTTGCTTTTTCATGACTTGCCGGAAGATGCATTGCTTTGTCCGATGATAGATGCACGGCGTATGGAAGTCTATGCAGTCGTTTACGACCGCTCTCTGAAAGCACAACGGGCTATTTCGGCTGATATTATCGATGAAAATTCATACGCCGGTTTTTTGGCAGAACATCCTGTTTACTTCTTTGGAAACGGTGCGGAGAAGTGTCGCTCGAAGCTGACGCATCCGAATGCCCATTTTATTGAAAATATAAATCCGCTGGCTAAGTGGATGTTTCCGCTTGCAGAAAAAGAGATGGCACGCGAAAACTTTAAAGATGTGGCATATTTTGAACCGTTCTATCTGAAAGAGTTTGTCACCTCTGTGCCTAAAAAACTTCTTTAAGCGGTTATAGGCGCATTGAAATCCGGTTCTGAAACCTTTAAAAAGATATTGGGATATTTGATGTAAAACATACGCTTGGTTGATGAACTTCGCTGCGTGGTCTTCATGAATTTGTCCCAATGTTTTTTTGATAGAAATAAGATACCTGCCGGAAGTTTTTACATTTAATGTCATACGTCGAACCATGAAGCCGGAAACAGGTGAGAAAACCTTTCATCTCTGTCTGATGGTTTCTATTTAGTTATAAATTAGAATGGAATACAATACGCAGAAACGTAAATTGCCGTTGCCGGAATATGGACGTAGCGTGCAAAACATGGTAGATTATGCGCTGACTATCGAAGACCGTGAAGAACGTCAGCGTTGTGCCAATACAATAATTAATATAATGGGAAATATGTTTCCACTTTTGCGCGATGCTTCTGATTTTAATCGCAAGTTGTGGGATCATTTGGCCATAATGTCCGATTTTAAGTTGGATATCGACTATCCCGTAGAAATAGTGAAAAAGGAAGAACTGGAAGTTAAGCCTGAGCGAATCCCTTATTTACAGCATAATATTCGTTATCGTCATTACGGGCGGTTTGTTCAGGATTTGATAAAAATAGCATCTGATTTTGAAGAAGGCGACGAGAAAAAGCAACTGGTAAATCTGATAGTCAACCACATGAAAAAAGATTATGTGGCATGGAATAAAGATGGAGTGGAAGATATGAAGATATTGGAAGATCTTTATGAACTGTCGGATGGAAAGATAAAATGTTCTATCGAAGACGTACGCTTTTTCGAGCAACGCACGTTTAATTCGCGTCGTCGTCCGGCAAACAATAATCAGTCGAAGAAAAAATATAATAACCAAAACCAATAAAAACGGACGTATTATGGCTTCGTTTGTAATTGAAGGAGGACATAAGCTACACGGAGAGATTATTCCGCAAGGGGCTAAGAATGAGGTCTTGCAACTGCTTTGCGCCACGTTGCTTACCGAAGAAGAAGTAACCATTAGTAATGTGCCTAACATCTTGGATGTTAACAATCTGATTCAGATGTTGCGCGACATGGGGGTTGAAGTCTCGAAAAAGTCGGGAGATACTTATACGTTTAAAGCAGCAACAATAGATAGGGAATATTTGGAAAGCGAAGAATTCCTTACCCGTTGTTCGAAGTTGCGCGGCTCTGTGATGCTTGTGGGACCGCTGTTAGCCCGTTTCGGCAAGGCTTTGATAGCCAAACCGGGAGGAGATAAAATAGGTCGTCGCCGTTTGGATACGCATTTCTTGGGTATTCAAAAGTTAGGCGCTTCTTTTGATTACGATGCTTCGAGAGGCGTTTTTAAAATCTATGCCGATCGATTGAAGGGTACGTTCATGTTGCTTGATGAGGCCTCGATAACCGGAACAGCCAATATCATCATGGCAGCCGTGTTAGCAGAAGGAACTACCACTATTTATAACGCAGCCTGCGAACCCTATATTCAGCAACTTTGCCGGATGCTGAACCGCATGGGAGCCCGTATATCCGGTATCGCTTCAAATCTGTTGACTATTGAGGGGGTTGAATCACTGAAAGGATGCACGCATACTGCTTTGCCCGATATGATTGAAGTGGGGAGCTTTATCGGCATGGCTGCAATGACAGGTAGCGAAATACTCATAAAGAACGTCTCGCATGATAACCTCGGTATCATACCCAACAGTTTCCGTCGTTTAGGTATTCAAATCGAACAGCGGGGGGATGATATCTTGGTTCCGCAACAAGACCATTATCAGATAGAATCATTCATTGACGGTTCTATCATGACTATAGCGGATGCTCCGTGGCCCGGACTTACCCCCGACTTGCTGAGCGTAATGCTTGTTGTGGCTACGCAGGCGAAAGGTAGCGTGTTGATTCATCAAAAGATGTTTGAAAGTCGCTTGTTTTTTGTTGATAAACTGATTGATATGGGGGCACAGATTATTTTGTGCGACCCTCATCGGGCGGTAGTTATCGGTCATGACCGGAACTTCAATTTACGTGGCGGAAACATGTCATCGCCTGATATTCGTGCCGGTATTGCTTTGTTGATTGCTGCCTTGAGCGCTGAAGGAATCAGCCGTATCCATAACATTGAGCAGATAGACCGCGGATATCAAAACATCGAACAACGACTGACGGCGCTTGGCGCACGTATCACCCGTATAGAATAAAGACTCATTATGATAAAGAAAGACGAAGTTTTTAAAATCGGAATTCTCAATAAGCCGCACGGAATCAAGGGTGAACTGTCGTTTACCTTTACTGATGATATATTCGACCGTGTAGACGATTGCGATTATTTGATTTTGCTGTTAGACGGTATTTTGGTTCCTTTCTTTCTCGAGGAATACCGTTTCCGTTCTGACAATATGGCTTTGGTGAAGTTTGAGGGAATTGATTCGGCAGAAGCGGCACGGAGATTCACCAATGTCGAAGTGTATTTTCCTAAGAAATACATGGATGAACAAGACGAAATCACTTCGTGGAACTTCTTTGTTGGCTTTCAGGTAAAAGATGTCCGTCACGGTGATTTAGGGTCTATTGTAGATGTGGATGATGCTACTATAAACGTATTGTTTGTTATCGAGAAAGAAGGCAAAGAACTATTGCTTCCGGCGCATGAAGAATTTATTGTAGGATTGGATAAAAAGAAAAAGATTCTGACCGTAGACATACCTGAAGGGTTATTGGATTGACAGACATGGGGAAAAGAAACCGTAAAGCGTTTTGGCATAACGTTAAGTTTAAATATAAGCTGACGATTATCAATGAAAATACTTTGGAAGAAGTAGTAGGCATCCATGTGTCTAAACTGAACGGGCTTTCGGTTTTGCTTTGCGTATGTACGGCTATTTTTGTGATTGCGGCACTGATAATAACTTTCACTCCGTTGCGCAATTACTTGCCCGGTTATATGAACAGCGAGGTGCGTAAACAGGTTGTATCGAATGCGTTGCGTGCCGATTCACTCCGGTTGGCGTTAGAACGCCAGAACCATTATATCATGAATGTTCAGGATATTATCAGCGGCAGGGTGAAAGCCGATACCGTTCTTTCGATAGACTCTCTTACAAACGTGCGCGCCGAGAATTTGATGGAACGGACTAAGGAAGAAGAAGATTTCCGTAAGCAGTATGAAGAAAAAGAACGTTATAATCTTACTGCGGTAAGAGATGTCAGCGACGCGGCGGGATTGATATTTTACCGTCCTCTTCGGGGAGTGGCAACAACAGCTTTTAATCCTGAAAAGAAACATTTCGGCATCGACTTTACCGCAAGTCCTAATGGGAGTATTCTTTCTGCACTCGATGGCACGGTTATATTGGCAGCTTATACGGCGGAAGCCGGTTATGTGATACAGATACAGCATACACAGAATTTCATTACGGTTTATAAGCACTGTGGTTCGTTGATAAAGCGAGAGGGCGACCGGGTAAAAGGAGGTGAAGTTATCGCTTTAGTGGGGACCAAAGGCGACACAGAGAATGGTAAACCTTATATTCATTTTGAATTGTGGCATAAAGGAAATCCGATTAACCCGGAAAAATATATAGTCTTTTGATAGTATGAAAAAACAAATAGCGATATTAGGTTCAACAGGTTCTATTGGTACACAGGCCTTGCAGGTGGTGGAAGAACATCCCGACTTGTATGAAGTTTACGCACTGACCGCAAATAATAAGGTGGAACTGCTGGCAGAGCAAGCCCGGAAGTTCATGCCCGAAGCCGTAGTTATAGCCAATGAAGATAAATACATCCAGTTAAAAGAGGCGCTGTCTGATTTGCCGATAAAGGTTTATGCCGGGACTGATGCCTTGTGTCAGATTGTAGAGTCGGGGCCTATTCATATTGTGCTTACGGCAATGGTAGGTTATGCCGGACTGCGTCCTACTATAAATGCCATTAAGGCTGGAAAGACCATTGCGTTGGCAAATAAAGAAACACTGGTTGTTGCCGGTGAATTGATTAATGATTTGGCTTCGCAATACCATACACCGATACTTCCTGTCGATTCGGAGCACTCGGCTATATTCCAATGTTTGGAGCGTGAGAATCCGGTACATAAGATAATCCTGACGGCATCGGGAGGACCTTTCCGGACACTGACAATGGAACAGCTCCGTTCGGTTACAAAAGAACAAGCCTTGAAACATCCGAATTGGCACATGGGAGCAAAAATCACGATTGATTCGGCTTCGATGATGAACAAAGGATTTGAAGTGATAGAAGCTAAATGGCTATTTGGCGTACGTCCCGACCAAATCGAGGTTGTGGTACATCCTCAGTCGGTCATTCATTCGATGGTAGAATTTGAAGACGGAGCGGTGAAGGCACAGTTGGGAGTACCCGATATGCGTTTGCCTATCCAGTACGCTTTTTCTTATCCTCGGCGCGAACATTTGTCGGGCGAACGGCTGGATTTTGCCAAATATAGTACGCTGACATTCGAAGCCCCCGATACTACGCGCTTCCGTAATCTGGCTTTGGCATACGAAGCTTTACATCAGGGTGGAAATATGCCTTGCATTGTCAATGCGGCAAACGAAGTAGTCGTTTCGGCTTTCTTGAAAGACCAGCTATCTTTCCTGAAGATGAGCGAAGTGATAGAAAAAGCCATGTCGATGGTTCCTTTTATCAAAGTTCCCACGTATAACGATTATGTGGAAACCGATGCGGAAACACGGCGTATTGCAGCCGAATTAGTGATTAACGGGATGAATAAGTAATAGTAACAAAACAGATAATAAAGAATAACGTAGAATGGAAACATTTTTAATTCGTGCCCTTCAGTTAATACTCAGCTTATCGTTGTTGGTAATTGTCCATGAGGGAGGACACTTTTTCTTTGCGCGTCTCTTCAAGATTCGTGTGGAGAAGTTTTATATTTTTTTCGATCCGTGGTTTTCATTATTTAAGTTTAAGCCCAAAAACAGCGACACAGAATACGGTATAGGTTGGCTTCCGTTAGGAGGATATTGTAAAATCTCCGGAATGATTGACGAATCAATGGATACGGAACAGATGAAAAAGCCGGCCCAGCCGTGGGAGTTCCGTTCAAAACCGGCGTGGCAGCGTCTGCTGGTCATGATTGGAGGTGTAATGATGAACTTCATATTGGCATTGATTATTTATTCCATGATTTTGTTTACGTGGGGCGACCAGTATATTGCTTTGAAAGATATGACCCACGGCATGAAATTCAATGAAACCGCTCAAAATATCGGTTTCCGTGATGGCGATATCTTGAAATCGGCAGACGGTAAAGAACTTGAACGGTTCGATATGGATATGGTTCGCAGCATCGTTGAGGCTCGCGAAGTTACCGTATTGCGTGAGGGAGAAGAGAAAAAAATTCTCATGCCTGAACTCAGTTTGTTAGATGTGGCAAAAGAAGACCCTATGTTTGTTGACGTATTTTATCCTAACGTAGTCGATTCGGTTATAGCCGGGGGAGGTTTTGCTAAAGCAGGCATACAGTCGGGCGATTCTTTGCTGGCTGTAAATGAAACGTCCATTCATTCATGGAATGAGTTTCAAGACGAGATGGGCAAATTGCAGACACAGGCAGAATTAGAAAAGAAAGAAACAGCCTCATTTTCGTTAGTTTATTCGCGTAATGGGATGCGCGATACCGTGGAGGTGCAGACCAACAAGCAGTTTAAAGTAGAAGCTACGGGCGGATTGCTCGATTATAAGCCTACCGTCTTAAGTTATGGTTTCTTCGAATCCTTCCCGGCCGGAATTACTTTGGGTGTCAATACGCTGAACGGATACGTAAGCGACATGAAGTATGTCTTTACGAAAGAAGGAGCGAAAAGCGTGGGAGGTTTCGGAACGATAGGAAGCATCTTCCCGAAAGTATGGGATTGGGAACGGTTCTGGTCTATGACGGCATTCCTTTCTATCATATTGGCATTCATGAATATCCTGCCCATTCCGGCTTTAGACGGCGGACATGTGCTTTTCTTGCTTTATGAGATTATCGCCCGTCGGAAACCAAGCGATAAATTCTTGGAATATGCGCAAATGGTGGGAATGTTCCTGCTTTTTGGGCTTCTTATCTGGGCAAACTTTAATGATGTGCTGAGGTTTTTGTTTTAATCTGATTGAATGAGAAGTATAAGTACACGCAGGCTGTGTTTCATCCTTATGGGAATTTGTTTCCGGATGGCTCTTTTTGCCTCCGGTACTTATACTTCTTTTACCATTAACCATTTACAGGGACTGTCGAACAGCGCGGTTTTAGACGTGTTTAAAGACAGTCTGGGACTGATGTGGCTGGGTACGTACGACGGCCTGAACTGTTACGACAGCAGAGAAATCACCGTCTACCGTACCGACTTCTCTAAAGAGAGAACGCTGGATAACAACATCATCTCCCGTATCCAAGATGCCGGAAACCGTAATATCTGGGTACAGAGTTTTTCGGGCATCAACTTGTTTTCCACCGATTCATTGTCAGTCATCGACAATTATCACTTTTCGGATGAGGAAACGCTGATTCACTCCAATAGGCAAGGAAACAGTTGGGTATTGGGCAATAAGCATTTATATTATTATAATACCTACCACAAGCGGTTCATCAAAATCCTTGAGTTGAATTTCCGGACGGGCAATTTGCGAAACAGTGCCTTTATCGATTCAAAAGGAGTGCTGCATGTCATTCCCGACCGGGGAACACAGATGTTTCATTTTGCCCTGAACTCGTTTTCAAATGATTCTGCTCAAACCAAGCTCCAAGTATCTTCTTCGTCTTTACATGCCGTACCCATCGTAAAGACCTATTCACAGAATGGGATAATTTGTTTTATAGATTCCACAGACGATTTGTATTTTTACGATGTCGCCCATAAATCGAAAGTTTATATCCGTAACGTGCGCAGCTTGGTTGAAAAGTATGGTTCGTTTGTTAATATCCTGTCGTTTCATGACGATATTCTGATTACGCTTCATACCGGAGGGTTGTTGCGCTTAACCGCCTCTAATCAATATTCTGAAGAAAGGTTCAGGGAAGATTTGCGTATCTTTTCTGTCTATGTAGATTCTTCTCAGGGTATTTTATGGTTGGGTACAGACGGGGCAGGTGTTGTGAAGCTGACGCAAAAAAATACGCTGGTTACGAATTTGATTTTAGAGAAGCTGTCGCCGGCTATAAACGGACAGGTTAGAGGGATTATGACCGACAAGGAAGGAACGCTTTGGATAGGAACTAAAGGAGACGGCTTGTTGCGTATACCTCATTATCAGGATGATACGAATTTTGAAGGAGACGTTTATTCGCCCAAAGGGAAATACTCTTTTTCTGCTTATGCGCGTAAGGCAGATTTTTATCCGGTGTTTTCGCTGAAAAAGAAGCGCAGAAGTGATGATTTTTGGGTAGGTATGGCCGATTCGGTACTCTATTACTATTCGTATGAACACGATAAGCTGTTGCCCGTAAGAGGTTCGATGGGAAATCGTGTTGCCGAAATCCACGGGGTTTACGAGGAAAACGACTCTACACTTTGGCTTGCCACGTTGGGGAGCGGAATAATCAAAGTTTCGCTGGACGGGAAAAGCGGGTATTCCCGTGCTAAAAAGACCGAACCTGTGCGCTGCTTTTCCGGTCAGGAAGAAGTGCTGGAATTTTCTTCCGTACTGGTGCAGGGCGATTCCGTTTTATGGTTCGGAAGCCGGGGAAAAGGATTGGTAAAATATGCTTTGAGGCAAGAAAAGTTTCAGGTTTACTCACTTTGCGACATGTTAGGCAAGGCAGTCGACGACATTCTGTGCCTGTGTGCTTACGATGCCGACCGTTTTTTTGTGGGGACTACCGCGGGATTGGTATCGGTTTCAGTGAAAGACTCTTGCGTACAGCCCGTTTACATCGGGCGTGAACAAGGTTTGTTCAACGAAATGATTCACGGTATCGTAAAAGACGGTACAGGGATGTTATGGTTGGGTACGAACCGAGGAATGATTAAATACGACCCCGTAAGCGGAGGTTCTTATACGTATTATTATAGCAAAGGCATTGAAATCGGTGAGTTTAGCGATGACAGTTACTATCGTTGTCCCTATACGGGAAATATCTTTTTGGGAGGGGTAAACGGGCTGTTGTGGTTAGACAGCTCGCGCTCTTCGGCGTTGGAATATTATCCGCCGTTGGTATTGCGCCGGTTGGTGGTCGACCGTAAAGAGGCTTCTTTAGACGATTTTTATTCGCCCGACCGTAAGGCAATCGTCTTGTCGGAAGGGCAAAATACATTCTCTTTACAGTTTGTGGCGTTGGATTACCTGAACCCCGACATTGAGTATGCCTATATACTTGAAGGTTACAGTGACAAATGGAGCTTTTTCTCGAAAGAAAACGAGGCCGTATTCCACCGCGTTCCGCCGGGTGAGTACCTGTTCCGCGTGCGTTATAAAAAAGACGTGCTCGATACGGTTTACGAAGAATATTCCGTGGCAGTGAAAATCGTTCCCTATTGGTACCATTCTCAGATAACCTACACCATACTGGTGGTAATTGTCGTGTTGCTGCTGACGCTTTGGATGTATCGGCTTCACCGGAAAGGCTTTTTCGACCGTCTGGCATTGGCATGGGCAGCCTCGCGCGAGGAACTTCAGGCAAAACGTCAGGCGGAAGCCGGATTGGTTGAGTCGGCTTTGGGAAAATGGGCAGCCGATTTCCCGAACTGCCGTCAGCCTGAACAGATACGTTTCGTAGAACGCTTCATCGAAACATTAGACGAGAACATCAGCCGTGAAGACTTAGGCTCTACCTTCATGGCAGAAAAGATGAACATGAGCACCCGCCAGTTTTACCGGAAAGTAAAAGAGCTGTCCGGACTTCCTCCCAGCGATTTCATCAAGAAATACCGTTTGGAACGCGCCTCCCAACTGCTGTTAGAAACCGACCTTACTATCCAAGAAGTAATAGAAAGTATCGGCATCTCCAGCCGCCCTTATTTCTACAAAGAGTTTTCCCGCCGTTACGGAACCACTCCGAAACTCTATCGTGAGCAATATAAGAACGCCCGTTGATTCCCATTTCATAAAGAGAAATTTTCTGTCGGCATACCCCTCCAAAACGCTACCGTTAGCGTTGGTCATTCCATGCGGTAGCGTTGCCCTGTTCTTCCCATAGTGTTGCCCGGTTCTATGGGTAGAAATTTTTAGCCGTTTACTAATGTAGGGGCGTATTGCATACGCCCGAAAACATCCATATAAACAACCCTGCGGCATTCTGGACGTATGCGATTACATCACTGCAAGCTATTGGATGTATGTCTCTTTTTATTCTCTTATTGTCTTTCAATGTTCTTTATTTGCATAAACCTGAATTTTCTATTGTTCTCTAATTTGTATATTGTATTTGTAAATAGTTGAAATACAATGTATAATAATGTTCTGTATTCGTGTACTGGATTCTTTTGTCAGACTTTTTATGAGAGCATTGGAATAATGTCTTTTTTGAGGAAACTTATAGAAGCAGAGCTTTCTAATTTTGTGAAAGTGAAAATGAAAACAACCTTTTAAAAAACCTTATTGTTTATAATATGCTACGGAAACTTGTATATTGTTTGGCTGCCGGTATCGTTGCTCTTCCGGTTTTAGCGCAATCGGAGCGTGTGTCTGATTATGTCAATCCCATTATCGGTACGAATGGAATGGGGCATACGTTTCCCGGTGCTTGTGTTCCGTTCGGATTGGTGCAGTTGAGTCCGGACACGGATACGATTCCCCATAATGTGAACGGAGAATACCAGAAAGATGCTTATAAATATTGTGCCGGTTATCAGTATTCCGACCCTACGATTGTGGGCTTCAGTCATACCCACCTGAGCGGTACAGGACATTCTGATTTGGGAGACATTCTTATCATGCCTGCCACGGGCGAACTGAAACTGAATCCCGGACGGGCTTCTCATCCCGAAGAAGGTTACCGTTCACGTTACAGCCATGCTACCGAGCGTGTATCGGCAGGATATTACGAAGTCAAGTTGGATGATTACGGGGTAAAAGCCCAGCTTACCGCCACTCCCCGCGTGGGTGTACATAAATATACGTTTCCCGCAGCTACCGACGGGCATCTTGTTCTGGATTTGACTCATGGCATTTATAATTACGACGGAAAAGTGCTCTGGGCAAACCTGCGGGTAGAAAACGATACCTTGCTTACGGGATACCGCATAACCAACGGGTGGGCACGTACCAACTATACGTATTTTGCCATCTCTTTTTCTCAGCCGGTAAAAGAGTACGGCTATGTGGATAAGAAGAAACCGATGTACACTGGTTTTTGGCGACGCTTCAATATGGAGAAAAACTTCCCTGAAATGACGGGACGCTCTATCGTATCTTATTTTAATTTCGATACTTCGGCTTCACCTGAGTTGGTTGTCAAAGTCGCTCTTTCTGCCGTCAGTACGGAGGGCGCTCTGAAGAATCTGGCAGCCGAAGCAGGCGGAAAAACGTTTGAGCAGATAGCAGCTTCGGCAGCCGATAGCTGGAACGGTGCGCTCAGCCTGTTTGAAGTAGAGGGTACTGAGGACGAGAAAGCCATGTTCTACACCTCGCTGTATCATACGATGATTAATCCTTCCGTTTATATGGATGTGGACGGTGCTTACCGCGGATTGGATCATAACATCCATCAGGCAAAAGACTTTACGAATTACACCGTATTCTCATTGTGGGACACGTATCGTGCCGAACATCCTTTCCTGAATCTGATAGCTCCGGACAAGGGTGCAGACATGGTAGAATCGATGGTTTGCCATCAGCAGCAAAGTGTTCACGGGATGCTTCCGGTATGGAGCCTGATGGGAAACGAAAACTGGTGTATGGGCGGTTATCATGGCACTTCGGTATTGGCGGATGCCATTGTGAAAAACGTATATACCACACGGACAGGCGAAGCCCTGAAAGCGATGGTAGAAACTTCGAATGTGGATTATTATGAACATATAGGCGATTACAAACGCTTGGGCTACGTTCCGTTTGAAAAAAGCAGTACGGCAGTTTCATCA
This sequence comes from Bacteroides caecicola, assembly GCF_023337095.1. Lineage (NCBI taxonomy): Bacteria > Pseudomonadati > Bacteroidota > Bacteroidia > Bacteroidales > Bacteroidaceae > Bacteroides > Bacteroides caecicola. The sequence goes on along the minus strand of NZ_JAMBLM010000013.1, from coordinate 21,024 downwards.
ACGCTGGAGTTTTCGTATGACGACTGGACGGTTTACCAGACTGCCTTGCGCTTGGGAAACAAGGAGGTGGCGGACCGTTATTATAAACGTGCGTTGAATTACCGCACGGTGTTCGATGCAGAAACCGGTTTTGCCCGCCCCCGTTACGCTGACGGCAGCTTTAAAAAAGATTTCGACCCGCTGCAAACACACGGCGAGGGCTTTATAGAAGGTAATTCGTGGAATTTCTCTTTCCACGTTCCCCACGATGTGTACGGAATGATAGACCTGATGGGCGGTGAAAAGACATTTGTGAAGCGACTGGATGATTTGTTTGAAATGCACCTCGACAAGATGTATTACGAAAAGAATGAAGACATTACGGAAGAAGGCTTGATAGGAGGCTACGTTCACGGTAACGAACCGAGCCATCACATCCCTTATCTGTACGCATGGACTTCGGAACCGTGGAAAACGCAATTCTGGACACGCGAAATAATCGACCGCATGTATCGCAATGACATCAACGGACTGAGCGGGAACGATGACTGCGGACAGATGTCGGCTTGGTACATGTTTACGGTAATGGGCTTTTATCCCGTTTGTCCGGGAACCGACCAATATGTATTGGGTGCTCCTTATTTCCCGTATCTGAAGCTGAAATTGCCCAACGGAAATACGCTGGAGATAAAAGCGCCGGGCGTGAGCGACAGCAAACGTTACGTGAAGTCATTGCGGATCAACGGCAAGCGGTACGATAAGTTGTACGTAACTCATGCCGATTTGTTGAAAGGCGGAGTTTGGGAGTACGAGATGAGCAGCCGTCCCGACAAGAAGCGCGGACAGCAACCGGAAGAGAAACCTTATTCATTAACCAATGGAATTAAATAAGAAGATGAAGACACATTATTTTATTGCAGGAATGGTATTGGGGCTGATAGGCATGTCGGCATGTGGAAACCAGAAACAAACACAAGAAACCCCGGTTGAGGCGGTTGCTACGTGGGATAACTACCCCGTAGGACACATTGTATTCGATGATCAAGCTCCTCAAACTGAAGGGTCGAAAATCTATCACCGTATCGTAACCGACCCTCAAAGCTATATAGCCGAACAAGCCCGTGCGGTATTGGCTACCTTATACGACTCTCCGAATGACAGCATCGTACCCGTGGATACGATTCATTATTCATTGGAAGATATCGACGGAATCTCTGCCAAAGGCGGAGGAAACGGGGTGGTGAGCATTTTTTACAGTACCCGCCACATTGAAAAATCGTTTGCACAAAACGATACGGCTAAGCTGTTTTTTGAGACTCGCGGCGTGTTGCTCCATGAGTTGACACACGCCTACCAGTTGGAGCCGCAAGGTATCGGCAATTATGGAAACAGCCGTGTGTTTTGGGCGTTCATCGAAGGTATGGCAGACGCAGTGCGTGTGGCGAACGGTGGATTTACGGCGGATGCCCGTCCGAAAGGCGGAAACTACATGGACGGTTATCGCACGGCAGGCTACTTCTTTGTCTGGCTGCGCGACAACAAAGACAAGGAATTTCTCCGCAAATTCAATCGGAGCACTTTAGAGGTAGTGCCGTGGTCATTTAACGGCGGAATCAAATACGCATTGGGCGACCAATACGACATCGACGAGTTATGGCATGAATACCAAGTAGCCGTAGGCGACATCCAAGAAACCAAGTAACCATGAAACTGAGTAAGAAAATAAAAATAGGTGTGGGATTGCTTTTGTTTCCCTGCCTGCTCAACGCTGAAAACCTGACACAATACGTCAGGCCATTGGTGGGGACAGACGGATACGGCAATGTATATCCCGGTGCGCAGATTCCTTTCGGGGGAATCCAAATCAGTCCGGATACCGATTCGAAATTTTATGATGCGGCTGCCGGTTATAAGTATAACCATACTTCCATATTGGGTTTCAGCCTGACTCACTTGAGCGGGACAGGTATTCCGGATTTGGGAGACTTTCTTTTCATCCCCGGAACGGGTGAAATGAAACTTGACCCCGGAACGCGCGAAAATCCCGATGAAGGCTATCGTTCCCGTTATTCGCACGACAAAGAATGGGCATCGCCCAACTATTATGCGGTAGAATTGGATGATTATGGAGTAAAAGCCGAGATGACCGCCGGGCTGCGTAGCGGCATGTTCCGTTTCACTTATCCCAAGTCGGAACAAGCGTTTATCATGATTGACATGAATCATACCCTGTGGCAGAGTTGCGAATGGGCGAACCTGCGGATGGAGAATGATTCAACAATAACCGGCTATAAACTGGTAAAAGGATGGGGACCCGAACGCCATGTTTATTTTACCGCCGTATTTTCGAAAAAGTTGAAGAACCTGCGCTTCATGCAAGACAAGAAGCCGGTGATTTATAATACTTCCCGCTTTCGGAGCAGTTACGAGGCTTGGGGGAAGAACCTGATGGCATGTATCTCTTTTGATACCCAAGAAGGCGAGACCGTGACGGTGAAAACAGCTGTCTCGGCAGTCAGCACCGCCGGAGCACGCGGAAACCTGCGCGAACTGGACGGCATGACCTTTGATGCTTTGAAAGCAAAAGGCGTGGCCCTTTGGGAAGAAGAGTTAGGAAAATATCAGCTGACAGGCGACCGCAAGACGAAAGAAACTTTTTATACATCGGCTTATCACGCCGCTCTTCATCCGTTTGTCTTTCAAGATTCAGACGGGCAATTCCGCGGGCTGGATAAGAATATCGAGAAAGCAGAAGGCTTTACGAACTATACCACCCTGTCGTTGTGGGACACGTATCGCGCCCTGCATCCGTGGTTTAACTTGGTGCATCAGGATGTAAATGCGGATATTGCCAACTCCATGCTGGCACATTATGACAAGAGTGTGGAACGGATGCTTCCGATTTGGTCGTTCTACGGAAACGAAACATGGTGTATGATAGGTTATCACGCCGTGTCGGTATTGGCAGATATGATAGTAAAAGGAGTGAAAGGCTTTGATTACGAACGGGCTTACGAAGCAATGAAAACCACGGCAATGAACGAACATTTCGATTGTCTGCCTGAATACCGTGCAAACGGTTACGTACCTTTCGATAAAGAAGCCGAATCTGTCTCTAAGACTTTGGAATATGCTTACGATGATTATTGCATCGCACAAGCGGCAAAAGCGTTGGGAAAAACGGACGATTACCACTACTTCCTGAACCGTTCGCTTTCATACCAGACGTTGATTGACCCGGAAACAAAGTACATGCGGGGTAGGGACACGCAAGGTAACTGGCGTACGCCCTTCAGTCCGATAGCTTATCAGGGACCGGGCTCGGTAAACGGATGGGGCGACATAACCGAAGGTTTTACGATGCAGTATACATGGTACGTGCCTCACGATGTACAGGGATACATCAATCTGGCTGGGAAGAAGCTCTTTCAGAAACGGTTGGATGAACTCTTTACGGTAGAATTACCCGATGACATCCCCGGTGCTCACGATATTCAAGGACGTATTGGAGGTTACTGGCACGGCAACGAGCCCTGTCACCACATAGCCTATCTTTACAACTATTTAGGGCAGCCGTGGAAATGCCAGAAGTGGATACGCGAAATCGCATCCCGTTTTTACGGAAACGAACCGGGGTCTTTGAGCGGAAACGACGACTGTGGACAGATGTCGGCATGGTATATGTTCAACTGTCTTGGTTTTTATCCGGTAGCCCCCTCTTCGAATGTGTATAACATCGGTTCGCCGTGTGCCGCAGGTTTGACCTTAACCCTAAGTAACGGTAAGCAAATCAGGATGACCACCGAAAACTGGTCGGCAACCAACGTTTATGTCAAAGAATTGTTGGTAAACGGAAAGAAATACAGCAAATCTTATCTGACGTACGATGACATAAAAAACGGGGTTGAATTACATTTCGTAATGAGCGAAAAGCCCAATTACAAACGTGGCATTTCGAAAGAAGATATTCCTCAGTCTATTTCTTTGCCGGGAAAAACAGCTTTATATAAGAAACAGAGTGTTAATCGTTAACCCTTTAGTTATTAACCTTTAATGTAATAAAAATATGAAAACAAAACTCTTGGTGCATTCCATGAAGGGGATGCACTACAAATCCTTAGCGGCTATGTTGGTTTGTGGCAGTTTAGGAACATCTTTTGCTGCCGGATGGAGTTCTCCTGCTGAAATGTCTTTACCGGCAACAAAAATTGTTCAGCAGGCTCGTACTGTAACAGGTGTGGTACTGGATAAGGAAAACGTTCCGATTATTGGAGCTACGGTTGTTGTGGAAGGTACATCAACAGGAGTGATAACTGATTTGGATGGAAAGTATTCGATAGATGTACCGGCAGGTAAGAATAAATTGCAAGTTTCTTATATCGGCTATTCAACTGTAAGTGTAGACGTCAGTTCTCGCTCAACGGTCAATGTTACGCTGTTTGAAGAAGCTATTAATATGCAAGAAGTTGTTGTGGTTGGTTATAATACGGTAAAAAGAAGTCAGCTGACCGGTGCGGTAGATATGGTAAAAAGTGAAAAAATAGCCGATCAAACTTCTGCAACATTGGAAGACCGTTTGCAGGGAAAAGTTGCCGGCTTGATGATTTCTACCGGATCTGGACAGCCGGGAACAGCCGATGTTAAGATTCGTATTCGTGGTACAGGTTCAATCAATGGCTCCAATACACCTCTTTATATTTTAGACGGAGTGATGATTGAAGCGGCTCAGTTTGCTTCGTTGAATGCTGATGATATCGCTGATATTCAAGTGCTGAAAGATGCTTCGGCGACGGCCATTTACGGTTCGCGCGGCTCTAATGGTGTGATTGTGATAACCAGTAAAAGAGGAAAGGAAGGACGTACACAAGTAAACTATAATCTGAAATTAGGGACTTCTATCATGCGCGGGTTAAAGAATCGGATGATGACAGGGGCTGAAAATATATTGTATCAAACTTATTGCGCAGAACAGAATCCGGACTCCAATCAATATCCGTTAATGCATTTGCTTAGTCTTGAAATGAAAGAACAGCAAGGTACGATTACCGCAAGTGAGTTGGCAGAATTGGATGCCGGACGTGACCGTTTGGCTACGGCTCGTGCTACGGATACTGATTATTTGGACCTGATGACACAAAACGGTTTCTCTATGGAACATAATGTGTCGGTTAACGGAGGTAATGAAAAAACTAAATTTTATGTATCCGGTTCTTTCTTGAAGCAAGATGGTATCTTAAAAGAATCGGGTCTGACCCGTTATTCCGGACGTTTTAATTTAGACCATAAGATTAGTCGGGTTTTCGATTTCGGTGTAAGTGCCAACATCGGTTATTCAGATACCAAGTTATCCGACCCTGATTATGATGAAAGTGGTAATAGACAGAGCTGGATGAATCCGTGGTTTACTACCTATCTGGCTTATCCGTATGAAGATCCCGATAATTGGTTTAATGGAGATAATCCGACGCTGATAACTAAGTATTATCACCGTAAAAAAGGTTTGTTGCGTTTGGTTGGTTCTGCTTATCTGAATATTCATATAACGGATTGGTTACGGTTTAAAACTAATTTCGGTATGGATTACTATGGACGGAAAACAACAAGTACATTAGACCGTGAGCACCCGAAAGCTGTTTCTAATCATGGATATATGTCACAAGCTACTTCAGATATGCGCCGCTATACTTGGACTAATACCTTGAATTTTGTACAGACATTTAACGATATTCACTCTTTGTCTGGTGTCGCAGGATTCGAATTATATGATGGTGTGTATTCTGCTTTTAATCAAACAGGATATGATTTAGACCCATTTATGATGGATTCGCCGGCTGGTATTGGAGATAAGACTGGAGCATCGGATAATCCGCCTACTATCGGAGGAAGTAAAACGCATAGTAACTTGATGTCATTCTTCACTCAATGGAATTATACTTTGAAAGACCGATATAATTTCTCTGCAAGTGTGCGTTACGATGAGTCTTCTAAATTTATAGGAAGCAATAAAGGTGCAGCATTCTGGTCTGTCGGAGCTGCTTGGGATATCAGTAAAGAAGATTTCATGAGCCGTTTTGAGAAAATCAATCAGTTGAAAGTGCGTGCCAGTTATGGTACAACCGGTAATCAGGATGGTATCAGTGATTTCGGGACATTTAACGGATATTCTAAAACTTCGTATAATGGAATTTCGGGATATTATCACAGCGTTTTGGGTAATGCCGACTTGAAATGGGAAACCTCTGAGCAATTTGATCTGGGAGCCGATTTACGCATGTTTGATAGCCGTTTGAATGTTTCGGCAGATTTCTATATAAAGAATACAAGAGATTTGTTGATGGATAAGAAAATTTCGCAGACATCCGGTTTTAGTGAAATAAAAACAAATGCCGGTTCTATTCGCAATACAGGTATTGAATTGTCAATAAGCGGAACACCTATCCGTACGGCAGACTTTGAATGGAATATCGGAGCTAATATTACGTATAATAAGAATCAGATTACCGACTTGGGTACATGGGCTAATGAAGACAACAAATTTGTGAATGGAGATTATTTGTATGAAGTTGGCAAACCTTTGGGTACATGGTACATGGTAGAATGGGCAGGAGTAAATCCGGAAACGGGTGAAGTATGGTTCTATGATCAAAAAGGCGGAAAAACCGAAGATATTTCACAAGCACCCTTTGTTGATAAGTTTAAATCATCAGAAGTTCCTGTATTCGGCGGTTTTGATACCAATCTTACCTATAAAGGTATTTCGCTTTCGGCAAGTTTCACTTATGCCTTGAACTACTATATTATGAATGCTACCCGCTGGTATGTGGATAATCATAATTTCAATGGTAATAAGCCTGCATACATGCTGAATATGTGGCGCAAACCGGGTGATATAACTACAGTACCCCGGTTCGACACCCAGAACAATCCGAGTCCGTGGGCTTCTCAGTTCTTGGAAGATGCCTCATTCTTGCGCTTGAAAACATTACGTTTGTCATGGACACCTTCGCATAAACTGTTAGAGAAGCAGAAATTATTCCAGTCTATTAGCTTGTTCTGTCAGGGAGAAAACTTGTTTACTGTGACCGGATATTCGGGAATGGACCCTGAAGTTAGCGGTGATACAGATTATATGTCTTATCCTACTCCGATATCTGTAACTTTTGGAGTAAACATTAATTTCTAAACTTGTTAAAATACGATTATTATGAAAGCATTATATAAAAGTCTTGTTATTGCAGGCATGATGGCAGGGGTTTCATCTTGTAATTATACGGATTTGACTCCCACAGATCAGATTGACGATGGCGCAATTTACAGTTCGGTTTCTTCTTTGGAACAAACTGTAACAGGAGCGTATGGACAGATGTCAATGAAACAGATTGTCCGTGTAACAGCTGTTTTGTCGGATGATGTCATTAAAGGCGGACAGAATGGTGGTGCAGGAGATGATACATATCAATGGACTTATACGGCTTCTACGGGTGAGCATAATGATATTTGGTCGAAAGAGTATAGTGTTATAAACCTTGTAAACCGCATTTTGCAAGGTGCAGAAAATGTACCGGCCGAGACTGACGAAGAAATAGCCTCTAAGAACAACAGCATAGCTACGGCTAAGGTGTTGAGGGCTTATAACAGTTTGCAGTTGTTGCTGTTTTTCTCTGATATCGAAAATGGCAGTTCTTATGGTATTCCGTATGTGAAAACACCTGTTGTGTTAGAAACTCCGGGACGTAACACGGTAGATGAATGTTTTGAGTATATGATTCAAGACTTGACAGAGGCTCGACCGTTATTAGAACAGGTTGCTCCTGATGACCCGTCGTACGTGTCACAAGCGGCTGTCGATGCTTTACTGGCTCGGATTTATTTGTATAAAAAAGATTACCAGCAAGCGTATAAATATGCCGATGATGCGTTAAAACAAAAACCTTTGGCAACGATGAATGAATATGCTGCTATTTGGAGTGACGACAGTGATGCGGATGTAATCTGGAAGTTAAAACGAATGGTGGGCGAAGAAACCATCGGTACGATTTTCTGGAGTGCAGATAACAGTAGTGCGTTCGAACCTTCACCGGAACTGATAGCCGATTACACTCCGGAAGATATCCGTTTGGGCATTTTTATTGGCGACGGGGTGGATCGTGACGGAGTTCCTGTCAAGCGTGTAAATAAATATAAAGGAACTGAATCGAACGTAGGGCTGGCAGACGAAAAAATACTTCGTTCTTCTGAAATGCAGTTGATTAAAGCGGAAGCCATTGCACATACAGATTTGAGCGAGGCGAATACTTTGTTAAACGAGTTGCGTAAAGAGCGTATCGAGGGTTGGACAGACGCTAACTACGGTACACTTGATGAGTTTATGGAAGAATTGCTGTTAGAGCGTCGCCGGGAATTATGTTATGAAGGACACCGTTTCTTTGATATGCGTCGTTTCGGCAAATCGCTGTATAAACCGGTTATCAAGAAAACTCTTGATGTAGGCAACTTCCGTTGGCTGATGCCTATTCCGTTGTCTGAATTGCAGGGTAATGCAGTAATAGCCGATCAGCAGAATCCGGGGTATTAATTAAGTAGGTGGTTTTTTATTGTTCGGGCGGTCTGTATATCAGGTCGCCCGATTTTTTTTAAATTTTTTTCATAAAAGAATGAAGAAAGTAACTGCATTTAAGATGATTATTTTATCCAGCTATTTGTTACCAAAAATGCAACCGCTTGTGTTGTCATACACATGCGCTTGTGTCACTGAAAACATCCGCTTGCGTTAAGTAAAACAAGCGGATGTTTTCAGCAGTCTGGATGGGTAAACCGAATTTGCTGAAAATAAGGATATAAATAACAGAAAACCTTGTTTCGACAGGAGTAAGGACAGACTATGTGTGAAGATTTGTGTATCTTTGTGCATCGGATTTTAAAGTATGAATTAATGAATCTAAAAAAACTATTTTTTACTGTTTTGATTGCAGGCGGAATACTGTATACGCCTTTGATAGCGCAAGAGCGTTTGCCTGAATATTTGCAGGCGGAAAAATTTACGGGAGCAAAACTGAAGACCATGTTGTTTTCTACTACCGTAGACCCGCATTGGTTTCAGAAAGGAAATTGCTTTTGGTTTGAGTATAAAACGAGCGAAGGAACTTTCTGGTATGTGGTTAACCCGGCTTCGCGAAGCAAAGAGTCGTTGTTCGACCGTGATGAAATGGCGGCACAACTGACCGAGATTGTAAAAGACCCGTTCGAGGCGCGTCATTTGCCGATTCGTAACCTGAAAGCGAAGGAAGACGGACGGACGTTTACTTTCGAGGTGGAGTCTTCGCGCGATGCGAAACCGAAGAAAGATGAAAAGGCGAAGGATAAGAACAAGAAGGAGGTCTTTTATTTCTCTTACGATTATCCGACACGTAAATTGACATGGCTGGAAAACGGCGAGGAAGAACCCAAACGTTTGGGATGGGCTTCGGTTTCGCCCGACGGACAGACGGTGGTGTATGCGAAAGACTGTAACCTGTATCGTATGAGCATTGATGATTATCGCAAGGCGCAGAAGGATGAAAAGGATAGCACGATAGTGGAGGTGCAACTGACTACCGACGGTACTCCGGATTTCGGGTACGGCATTCCGTATAGCATGTTAAACACTGATACGCTGTGTAACGGCAAACGGAGAGGCGTATGGGGATGCTGGTCGCCCGACTCAAAGCATTTCGTAACCATTGTGTCTGACGACCGGGCAGTGAAACCGTTGTGGGTGATTAACTCCGTGGCAGAACCTCGTCCTACGCTGGAAACGTATAAATATCAGATGCCGGGCGAAATGGAGGCTCCTGAAGAACATCTGTATTTGTTTGACATGACAGACAACAGCCGTAAGGAGATTAAGGTTTCGGCATGGAAAAACCAAACCTTAGGCTTGGAGTATAAGCCGTATGAGCAGCGGCAGCGCGACATGGAGTTCATTCCGTCTGTTTGGCAAGGAGATAATAACCGTTTCTTCCTGACCCGCAGCAGCCGTGACTTGCACCGCATTGATGTTTGTACCTACACCATCGGGCAAGATTCGATTGTTCCCGTGGTGAAAGAGCGAATGAACACCTATCAGGAAACGAGACCTGTTTATATTTTCAACGGTGGAAAAGAATTTATTCAGTGGAGTGAACGTGACGGATGGGCGCACTTGTATCTGTATGACGACAGAGGAAACCTGAAAAACCGCATTACGAAAGGTGCATGGCATGTAGAGCGTGTGGTAAAGGTGGATGAATCTGCACGTACCATTTATTTTACGGCAAACGGCCGCGAGAAAGGGGAGAATCCTTACTATGAACATTTATATAAAGTAAATGCTGACGGGAGCGGACTGAAGCGGCTGACGGAGGGAGATTTCTTCCATCAGGTAGAGGTAGACGATGAGGCGCGTTTCATCGTGGATAACTATTCGCGGGTAAATACCATCCCCCGTGCCGATTTGATAGACCGAAACGGCAACAAAGTAATGACGATTCAAGAAAGCGACTTCTCACAGTTACAGGCAGCCGGTTATCAGTTCCCCGAACTGTTTACGGTAAAAGCTGCCGACGGTGTGACCGACCTTTACGGAGTAATGTATAAACCTTATAACTTCGATTCTACCAAAGTATATCCCATCATCGATTACGTTTATCCGGGCCCGCAGGTTGAGGCTGTGTACTATCCGTTTACCCGCATGAGCGTTCGTACCGACCGCTTGGCTCAGGCTGGTTTCATCGTGATATCGGTAGGTCAACGCGGCGGACATCCCAGCCGTTCCAAATGGTATCACAATTATGGTTATGGAAACATGCGCGACTATCCGCTTGCCGATCACAAAGCGGCAGTAGAACAGCTTGCGGCGCGTTATAAGTTTATCGATGTCAATAAAGTAGGAATCCACGGACATTCGGGCGGAGGATTTATGTCAACGGCAGCCATCTGTCAGTATCCCGATTTCTATAAAGCCGCAGTTTCGTGTGCCGGAAATCACGATAACCGTATCTATAACCGCTGGTGGAGCGAAACCCATCACGGAGTAAAAGAAGAAATTTCAGAAAAGGGAGACACGACGTTTGCTTATAAGATTGCCACTAATCCGGAAATCGTGAAACAATTGAAAGGCCACCTGATGCTGGTACACGGCGATATAGACAACAATGTACATCCGGGCAATACGATTCGTGTGGTAAATGCCCTGATTCGTGCCAACAAGCGTTTTGAAATGTTGATTCTGCCCGGACAGCGTCACGGCTTTGGTGATATGGACGAGTATTTTTACTGGAGGATGGTTGATTTCTTTTCAGAACATTTGAAAGGTCGTAAAGAATCATTTGTAGATATACCTCAGCGTTGAGTAAAAGATAAAGGCACGGAGTTCTTGATAGCCCCGTGCCTTTATTATGATGAAAAATAGTTTATCTTGCAGCGAAAAACAAAGAGTTTCCGGTAGCGCAACGCATGGTTGATAATCCGAATGCATCGGGAGTAACAGTTACCGGTGTACCGTCTTGCTGTTTATAGGTAATCGTACCGTCTTCGTTCATTGTAATCAGTTCGAAGCTTTGACCTTCAGAAACCGCATTCCATGTACGTTTTTCTTGATTGTATACCAAATCAAGCTGTTTTCCTTCTTCACCTTTTTTCGTAATGGTGTAACCGTCTTCGTTTGTACGTACTAAGTATTCACCGTTTTCGCCTTCGATGGTTCGCGTCGTACCTACTTCTGCCAACGGGTTAGAACCCGACCAGAATTCGATGGAATTAAGAACGATGATGTCGGCCAAGTAAGCCACTTCATAAACCGGAATGATGTGGAACGCAAGGAATACGATTTCATTTACGAATTTGTTTCCGATGTTTTGATTCCAATCTTTCAGGCTGCCCCATAATCCGAACGAGCCAATACAAGATGAAAACAATACACTTCCACCTAATACGGCACATACCGCCAATCTCTTAGTCTTTTTCATAATTTTATAGTTTTGGTTCTCTGATTCGTGTTTACTTTTCGGACAAAGTTAGAACTTATTTTGTAATCTGAAAGAAAAAAGGTGAAAAAACATTATCTTTGTCTCGATTTTTTAAACAAAAAAGAGATTTCGATAAACAACTTTAGCAAAAATGTTTCTTAATTGATTAAATGTAGAAAAGAATGAAAGAACAGATTCAACAAAAACTGAGCGATTCGAGGGTAGCGCGGTGGACAGCCCTCATGATTGTCTCGTTTACTATGATGTGCGGTTATTTCCTGACCGACGTTATGTCTCCGCTTGAAAATTTGCTTACAACGAAAGGTAAGGTGGTATATTTTACGGATGATACATCGATTTCGGCAGATAGTTTGATCAGTAAAGTTGAACTTTTTGCTGCGGCAAATGCGCTTTCTTCGCCCGAACTGACTGTTGAAAAGCTGGAAGAAGGTGCTGAGTTGCAGTATATGGAGACGGTAGACGGCCAGCAGCAAACGGTTCAGAAAACCATCAGTTCGGTTGCTTCAGGCGAGGGATGGTCGAGTACAGAGTATGGTTTCTTTTCGGGAGCTTACGGATACATCAATGTCTTTTTATTGATGCTGTTCTTTGGAGGTATTATTCTTGATAAAATGGGAATCCGCTTTACGGGTATTATGTCGTGCGGCTTCATGTTTGCCGGAGCGTTAATAAAATGGTATGCCCTGTCGACCGACTTTGGTGATACGATGCTTTTCGGCATGAACATGCAGGTAATACTTGCTGCGCTTGGATTTGCCATCTTCGGCATGGGAGCGGAAATTACCGGTATCACTGTGTCGAAGATTATTGTAAAATGGTTTGCCGGGAAAGAATTGGCGCTTGCATTAGGGCTTCAGGTGGCTATGGCACGTATAGGTACGGCAATCGCTTTGGGAGCCAGCCTTTCGGTAGCGAGAATGATGGGTAATGTCTCTTATCCGGTATTATTCGGCGCTATAGCCTTGTGTATCGGCTTCGTTTCGTTCCTCGTTTATTGTGTGATGGACAAGAAAGAAGACGCTTCGGCATTGGCGGTGCGTCAAGAAGAAGGACAGTCGGAAGAAGAAGGTTTCCGTTTGGCAGACTTGAAACTGATTTTTTGCAGCAAGGGTTTTTGGCTGATCACGCTTCTGTGTCTGATGTTTTACGCCGGCGTATTCCCCTTCTTGAAGTTTGCTACAAAATTGATGATTTATAAATACGACGTCCCCGAATCGTTTGCAGGTATGATTCCGGCTTTATTACCTTTCGGTACTATTTTGCTGACTCCGGTGTTCGGCTCGTTATACGACCGTATCGGACGCGGAGCTACACTGATGATTATCGGCTCGGTAATGCTGACAGTAGTGCATGTCTTATTTGCCCTGCCGTTGATGAACTACTGGTGGTTTGCGGTAGTCGTTATGATTGTATTAGGTATCGCCTTCTCGTTGGTGCCCAGTGCCATGTGGCCTTCTGTGCCCAAAATCATTCCGATGAAACAGTTAGGATCGGCATACGCTATCATTTTCTATATCCAGAATATCGGACTTGCAATGGTTCCGGTGCTGATAGGTTGGGTGATTGATGATTTTGCCACCCTTCGCGATACTTCCGGTGCAATAACCGGCTATAACTACAGCATCCCGATGACCATCTTTGCTATTTTCGGCGTATGTGCAGTAGTAATATCTTTGATGTTGCGCGTAGATGATGCCAAAAAGCACTATGGTCTGGAAGATGCCAATATGAAGAAATAAACAAAAAACGCATTATTTTTAGTTGTCACTTTGGGAGAAATCTGCTAATCCATATTGGATTGGTGGACTTCTCTTTTTTCAGGAATAAGTGAGAATGTTTTTACGTTGTTGACCTCTTGAGCCATTCTTGTAAGAGATATATTACTGAATGTTTACAATTCTGTGAACTGACACTGGTGCGTGTCAAGGAGATGCACAATCTATATGCCAACCTGTGTGCTACCAACAAGGATATATTTTCAGAGCAGGAACGCATTGCTAACGAGTTACAGAGAATGCAGTAGTTAGAGGTTCATCATACCAACAATCATATTTGGGGGGTCAAAGCCTCACGGACATTCTTGTGGCAGGTTGTCCTGTTTGGGAAAATTTTGCTTCTTTTAGTCGGCAATGTCTATCAGTTCAAGCGGAACATGGACTTGTCGGACAATGATTTGAAGTACCGCTTTATCAAAATGTACGGTGGCATCTCAGGTAATCAATTGGATACGCTGGAAGTGGTATTCCATCGTGACAGGAATAAAGCTGTCGTCAGGAATATCCGTAATGAGGTGGAGGATTTTGAATGCCGTACACGGGTAAGGGCTGAAAAGTTAGAAAAAGCAAGGTTGTTGCAGCAGGAGGCGGAAAAACTTAAGTAAAGAAATTTTTTTATCAGAAAGGAAGTATAATCAGTAATATAGAGTTATACTTCCTTTTTTTGTGTTATGAGGTATATATCAACAAATTAGATTACCTTTGCTTACGGTTTATTAAAAAAGAACATTATGGGACAATTAAAGCCTAATCAGATACTGAATAAAGCGTACAGACAAGTAGCAATAGAAACAGAAGATTTCAATCATTTTAAAGAAGCTCTCCACATTTTATTGTCTACCATATCAGATGGTCAAAGAGAAGAAACTCAAAAAGAACATTTGAGAAACTTCTTGAGTGATACTTTTTATAAACCATACTATATGGCTCCGGAGGAGGATATAGATTTGGCTGTAAGATTAGATAAAACAAGCAAGTCAAATATTGGTTTATTAATCGAAGTTAAGAGTACAACCAACAAAAACGAAATGATTTCCGTTGGTAATTTAAATAGGAAAGCTTTTCAAGAATTGTTACTCTATTATTTAAGAGAAAGGATATCCAAGAAAAATACAGATATTAAATATCTGATAGCAACCAATGTATATGAATATTTTATCTTTGATGCCCAAGAGTTTGAACAAAAGTTCTATCAGAATAAAAAGCTGAAGAAAGAATTTCAGGATTTCGAGGATGGTAGAAAAACAAGTCGTAAAACAGACTTCTTTTATTCTGAAATAGCATCTTCATTTATCGAAGAAGTTGCAGATAGTCTTAACTATACTTATTTTGACATCCGTTCTTACGCTAAATATTTAGGCGATGATACTGCTTCAAGAAAACTTATCGAATTGTATAAGGTATTCAGTGATGTACATTTGCTGAAACTGCCTTTTCAGAATGACAGTAACTCCTTGAACAAGAAGTTTTATGCAGAATTGTTGCATATTCTAGGTATTGAAGAGAAAAAAGAAAACAATAAGATTGTCATTGTACGTAAAGCTGTTGGGCAGCGTAATGAAGCTTCTTTGTTGGAAAATACAATCAATCAGCTTGATGCAGAAGATTGTTTGCGGAAAGTTCCAAATGTAGTTGCCTATGGAAGCACGCAAGAAGAACGCCTGTTTAATGTCGCTATGGAACTGTGCATTACTTGGATTAATCGAATCTTGTTCTTGAAATTGCTAGAAGCTCAAATGCTGAAATACCACAATGGAGAGCAATGCTATAAATTCCTTTCTATAAAGAAGATACGTGACTTCGATGATTTGAACACTTTGTTTTTTCAAGTTTTGGCACGGAATGTTCATCAACGGACGGCTTCCATATTAAAGGATTTCGAATATGTCCCTTATTTGAATAGCTCGCTTTTTGAAGTCTCCGAACTTGAAAGTAACACGATAAAGATAAACAGCTTGTCGCAGCGGACAGAATTGCCGTTATTCACGAACAGTGTATTAATCAACCACAAGGAAAAACAACAGTTCAGTAGCCTTCCTACTTTGAATTATTTGTTTGCTTTTTTGGATGCATATAATTTTGCAAGCGAAGGCAGTGAGGAAGTGCAAGAAGAAGCCAAGACTTTGATTAACGCTTCTGTCTTGGGACTTATATTTGAAAAAATCAATGGACATAAGGATGGTTCGGTATTTACTCCCGGTTTTATTACTATGTATATGTGTCGTGAAGCTGTTGTTAATACCGTTCTGACTAAATTTAATAATTTTTATAACTGGCATTGTAAGTCTATTGCTGATTTGTACAATCAAATAGATGATATACCACAAGCTAACCAATTAATAAATAGCATTACTATTTGTGACCCAGCTGTTGGTTCAGGGCACTTCCTCGTATCCGCTTTAAATGAGTTGATACGTTTGAAATATGAACTTGGAATTTTAGTGGATTCTGAAGGCAAACGCATCAAAAAATCTGATTATACATTTTGCATCGAAAACGATGAGCTGATTGTAACAGATGCAGACAATAATTTGTTTTCATACAATCCATTGAACGAGGAAAGTCGGCGCATTCAAGAAACATTGTTCAAAGAGAAAAAGACAATTATCGAGAATTGTTTATTTGGGGTAGACCTTAACCCAAACTCTGTGAAAATATGCAGATTGCGTTTGTGGATTGAATTATTGAAGAACGCCTACTATACAGCAGAAAGCGATTATAAAGAACTGGAAACCTTACCTAATATTGATATAAATATCAAGTGCGGTAATTCTCTGGTACATCGTTTTGATTTGACGGATAGCATTAAATCTGTACTAAAAGAAACGGGTATCTCTATCAGCCAGTATAGAAATGCGGTGAGTAAGTACAAGAATGCTCAAGATAAGGCTGAGAAGTGGGAGTTAGATTCAATGATAGCTGAAATTAAATCCAAACTTACTACTGAAATTGGAGCAAAAGACCCGAAGAAACTCAAATTAAACAAGCGTAAGGCGGAGCTGATGAACTTGCTTGCACCGCAATTGTTTGAAATGAGTAAAAAAGAACAAAAGGATTGGCAGAAACGAGTGGACACTGTTAAAAAGGAAATAGCAGAACTGGAAAGTTATTTCGAGGAAATCAATTCCAATAAGATTTATTTGGGAGCTTTTGAATGGCGTATAGAGTTTCCGGAAGTATTGGATGCAGATGGAAATTTTATAGGATTTGATTGTGTTATTGGCAACCCTCCTTATATTCAACTGCAATCTATGGGTACAGATGCTGATGTCCTAGAACGAATGAAGTATAAAACTTATGTTCGTACTGGAGATATTTATTGTTTATTCTACGAGCAAGGGATGAATTTGCTTAAGCCCAATGGTTGCCTATGCTACATTACTTCCAATAAGTGGATGAGAGCCGGATATGGAAAAGAATTACGCCAATATTTTATTGCAAAAACAAATCCTGTTTTGTTAATTGATTTTGCAGGGATAAAGATATTTGATGCAGCAACTGTTGAAACTAATATTTTGATAGCAAAGAAGGAAAGTTATACTCAAAATACATTAGCTTGTATTATTTCTAATACAGATGACTTAAATAAATTGAGCGTTTTAGTGCAGCAACAGGCTGTGGAGTGTAACTTCGCTGAGAATGATAGCTGGATTATATTATCTGCGATTGAACAAAGTATTAAGCGTAAAATAGAAGCAGTTGGCACTCCACTTAAAGATTGGGATATTCGAATTAACTACGGAATAAAAACAGGCTTTAATGAAGCGTTTGTTATCACTACCGACAAGCGTAATGAAATATTGGCAAATTGTCAAACAGAAGACGAACGTACCAGAACAGCTGAATTAATACGACCGATTTTAAGAGGACGTGATATTAAACGTTATGCTTATAATTGGGCTGGTTTATATCTTATTGCGACTTTTCCTTCCCGCCACTATGACATAGAAATGTATCCAGCGGTTAAACAGTATCTTTTGACATTTGGTATTGAAAAGCTTGAACAGACTGGAAAGACCTATATCGTTAATGGTGAAAAAATTAAGGCTCGTAAAAAGACTAATAACAAGTGGTTTGAAATTCAAGATAGTATCAGCTATTGGGAGGATTTTTCTAAGCCAAAAATCGTATGGGGAAATCTGAACTTGACTCCTAATTATGCTTTAGTAGAAAATAATAGTTTTATTAACGCACCATCTTCCATGATTGTTCCAGCAAGTAAATATTTATTAGCTATTCTTAATTCTAAAATAGCAGATTTTTATATTAAGCTACTTGGAGTCACTCGTAATGGGGGATATTTTGAATATAAACCAATGTTTATTGAGCAGCTTCCTATTCCACAATTAAAAATCGAAAATAAGGAGCTGGCTCAAATTGAACGGTTAATCGATAATAATAATTATACGGAAATTGAATATATCGTATATAATTTATATGGCTTAACACAAGACGAAATTAATTATATAAATTCTCTATAGCACGTATTTCTTCATTAGTTAATTCATAAATCTTGTACATCAATTTATTGCTAAAATCTTTAAAATCAGAGACAGACATCTTGCCAGCCTTTAAATTTTCAAAGGCGGCAAGGTGTTCTTTCTGTTGCTCATAGTTGGGTTTTGCTACAATTAATTGTTCTATTGTGTATTTTTTCCATCGAATTGTACCAACACCTGTAGTTGTTCCTGTTTTAGAGAACAACCATTCTGAAACAGATGAGTTTAAGGCTGTTAATAAATATTCTATATATTCTCCATTAAGATAAAATGTAGTAGCTTCTGGTATATATTCACCTGAAAAGTCAAAAGCAAATTTTGATTTATCGGAGATTTCACCCCATACGATTTTTGGCTTAGAAAAATCCTCCATATATGCGCAATTACGCAGATTGTAAGGAGTATCACCTTTATCAGCTCTTGTAGAGATTTTCTCCCAATATTGGTCTAAATGAGCCTTTATAGCTGGATAATTCTCTATTTGAATGCGAGGTATTTTACCTTTTATGCCGTTATGAGTATTAATTAGCCACAAATTCGCCCAGCCGTAACTATATCGCTTTATATCACGTCCTCTTAAAATCGGTCGTATTAATTCAGCTGTTCTGGTACGTTCGTCTTCTGTTTGACAATTTGCCAATATCTCATTTCTCTTCTCTGTAGATATAATGAAAGCGTCATTATATCCAGTAAGGACTCCACGATATATGTTAATATTCCAGTTTTTGAGTGGAGTACCTATAGTATCTATTTTTTGTTTGATACTTTGCTCAATAGGTGAAAGTATCACCCATGAATCAGAAGAAGCGAATTTACACTCCACAGCCTGTTGCTGCACTAAAATGCTCGTTATGTTTCTACCAAAAAGGTTTTGATATAGCGTGCTAATGTATTTCTATCAACTTTACATATTACAGCAATTTTCCGTTTAGATATATTTGCATTTAAAAGTTCCTGAATCAAGTTCCTTTTTTTATATAATTTGTATTTTTCAGGAGAACTTTTCTTCCCTTTGGGGCGACCTAAAATTACACCTTCTGCTTTTTTTCGTGATAATGCTTCTTTGGTACGTTGGCTAATGAGATTACGTTCAATTTCTGCTGATAAGCCAAAGGCAAAAGCTAATACTTTACTTTGGATGTCCTCCCCTAAACGATAATTGTCTTTGATTGTCCAAACCCTGCATTCTTTACTCATGCAAAGGTTCAGAATTTCCATTATCATAAAAAGATTCCTTCCTAAGCGTGAGAGTTCTGCGCAAATTATAAGGTCGTCCTTTTTGATTTGTTTGAGTAGTTTACCTAATTCTCTTTTATTATAGGATTTAGTACCACTGATGGTTTCTTCTATCCAACCATCAATTTTTAAACTTTCACGTTCACAGAAATTATTAATTTCGAAACGTTGGTTTTCTACAGTCTGTTTATCACTGCTAACTCTAATGTATCCGTATATCATAATAAACTATTGTTTTGTCCAATAAAACATGAAAGTTTTTACATACGCTAATGAAAAGAGTTACAGTAAATGGATATAAAAAGAAAGAAATATCTCCCTATCCATTTTGTTTTTGTTTGTTGTAGAAGCGTTGTAGAGATAGAAATGTTGTAGATTTGTTGTAGGGGGAAAATAAAAAGGAGCTAAGCAACCGCTTAACTCCTTTATTTTCACCAGTCGGGGTGACTGGATTCGAACCAGCGACCACACGCCCCCCAGACGCGTACTCTAACCGGGCTGAGCTACACCCCGAATTGCGGATGCAAAGGTAGAGCTTATTTTTGAAATACCAAATAAAAAAGAGATTTTTTTGATAAAATATGAACTTTATCAGAGCGAAAGATGTCCAAGCCTGCTGCGGAGGAACTTCAACGCCTTATACATGTGCGCTTCCACCGTACGCAGAGATATATTCATAATCTCGGCTATCTCCTTGTTTTTCATGTTGTGCAGATAGCTGAGCTTAAATACTTCTTTACATTTGTCTGGCAGTTCGTTGATGGCATTATGAATGGCATGGTGTAATTCGCGGTCTTCTATGCGGCGGATGATGTCCGAATGGTCGGGTTGATAAAACTCCAGCCTTTTTTGATAAAAGGCTTCTTCTTCTGCATTATGGTTTTCAACAATCGCACGATGTTTTAAACAGTTGAGCGCCTTTGTATATACAGAACGATAGAGAAAAGACTGAATTTGGTCGCCTATCTGGATGTCGTTTCTCCGACGCCATAATTCAGCGAAAACATCTTGAACGATGTCTTCTGCTTCCTCTTCTCCAACGATGCGTTCTGCGTAAAACAGAAGTCCGAAGTAATATTTGCGGAATAAATTCTTAAATGTCGTTTCAAACGTTTCTTCCATGCCCAACCCCTTTTTTATCTGCTGTAAGGTTTCTGCAAATGTAATAATTCCTTTATATATAAAGCAATAGATGACGTTTTTTTCTTTGTGGATAAAGCCGATGTGAAATCTGTGCCATTTCATCGGTTAAAATGATGGCTGTATCTCTTGATTAACGCAAGCCTTAGTGTAACGGAACGCATTGGGAAGAATCTTCCATTTCTTCCGCATGTTTTAAGGCAAACTATGGGTAGCGTTTTTCGGTAAATCAAATGCTTGTAAAACAGTTGATTGCGTAAACGGCTTGGCCTCACTGTTTCTTCTTCTCCTGAAAAGCGTTTTTGCTGAAAACGGGGGTGGGTAATTTAACTTGAGAATACTTTTTTCTTTAATAATTTCATTTTCGGATAAGTGGTTTGTAAAAGATAA
>NZ_JAMBLM010000012.1:0-86326 GCF_023337095.1 Bacteroides caecicola | reverse complement strand
ATCTTAAATATAAACACTATTAAAAACTGAATGTTATGATGAAAAAGATATATCCACGCACAGGCGACACACAGACTGTGTACCTGAATGCGGTTGTAAAAGACCCGTCTATCGAAGTGGGCGACTACACCATCTACAATGATTTCGTATCCGACCCGTTACTTTTCGAGCGGAACAATGTGCTTTATCATTATCCTATTAACCATGAGCGACTGATAATTGGCAAGTTTTGTTCCATTGCCTGCGGTGTGAAATTTCTGTTCAACTGTGCCAACCATACCTTGAAATCCTTATCCACCTATACTTTTCCGCTTTTTTATGAGGATTGGGATTTGGAGAAATCGGATGTGATAACGGCTTGGGATAACAAAGGCGACATCGTGATAGGCAACGATGTATGGATAGGCTATGAAGCATTGATTATGTCTGGCGTTCACATCGGTAACGGGGCGATCATAGCCGCCCGTGCCGTTGTTACGAAAGATGTACCGCCTTATACGATAGTTGGCGGTGTTCCTGCCAGACCGATAAGAAAGCGTTTCGATGAAGAAGTGATACAGAAGCTCGAAACGCTGAAATGGTGGGATTGGTCTGCTGAGAAGATACAGCAATGCTTGCATTATATTGGGAAAGGTGATATAAACGGGGTGTTACAAATGGTTGATAGTATGTAGCATGAAAAGATTTGCGGAAGAAATACTGGCTAAGATTGACGCTGAAATCCAATTAAGGGATTGTGGTGTTGATTCTGCAATGGATAATGCCTTGTATATGGTAAGGTTCATTGCACCTATGTACGAACAACTAAGAGAAATGATTATTAGCTATTCATTTCCGAGTGTAGAAGATGAAATATATTTTTTCAAAGAATTGAAACCGGAAATTCTTAGCAAGTATATCTATTTCAATAAGGTGTACAATATAGAGTTGAAATGCCCAGATGGTAGTAATGACTGCATCCGGGAATATTTGAGTGCAGAATTGGATAAGCTAACGTATTTCTTCCGCAACAATATAGAGTTTTATCAGTATATACGTTCCCAATCAACCCATTTGGATAATTTTTATTTTACTCGAAAACCAATAGGAACTTCAATAATGCCAAGTTTTGAAAGTTTCCAATATGATGCAGACCCATTATTTTCAACCGGATATGACTATAAAACCGCAAAAATACTTTGCAACAAGTATTTGAAAGTTTATTTAGAAAGCAGGATGGTTAAATTAAACAATGCTGAATACAAAACTGAAAGAAGTTCTAAATTTAACTCTGTGTGTTTTACCGGGAAAAAAAATACCTTGATAGAATTGGGCTATGCGCTTGTTTCTTCCGGTGATATAAATCATGGCAACATAGAAATAAAGGAATTTATGGAATACCTTAGTTTCGTGTTCAACATTGATTTGGGCGATTATTATGATGCATATATTGCTATGAAAGAACGAAAAAACAGAACTTCTTATTTGAGCAAGCTGATTGAGAATCTGACAAAGAGAATGAATGAAGATGATGCAAAATAAATAAGTGCTTTTTAATCAGTAAAGTAAAATACCGTGTTTATACCGACACGGTATTTTTTATTTTTACTGAAACAGTCTCAAAAAGGACCTTTTTTATTCTCAACACATAATAAAACTATCTGAAAAATATCCGAAAACCACCGAAAAATATTTTTACCATGACGGCATGAACCATGACTTTTAATCATTTTCATATCCCGAACTTTGCATCAAAATCAATTAGTTAGCAATATGGATGTGATTACGATTGAATCAAAAGCCTATAAGGAGATAGTGGCTAAGATAGATGTGATAGCCAATTATGTGTTTTCACAGGAGGACACGAAAAACGAGGATGAAATCTGGGTGGACAGTTACGAAGTATGCACATTCCTGAAAATCAGCGACCGTACACTGCAACGCCTGCGAGCAGCAGGACTGGTTTCCTATTCCGATATAAAAGGGCATTATTTCTACAAAATCAAGGAAATAAAACGTCTGCTGGAAGAACGCCTGATCAAACGGGACAAGGAATATATAAATGACCTGATAACCAACCATCATCAATATGTTAAAGAAAGAAGAAATACTAAGCCTAACAAATAACGGCTTATCCGTTTTTAAGCATTATTTACCGGGTGAATGGCGAATAGGCAGGCATTTCCTTAATCCCTTATACGAAGATAGAAAAGCATCCTGCAACATCTACTTCGACCGCCATAGCGGTATGTACAAGATGAAAGACTTCGGCAACGATAATTACAGCGGTGACTGCTTTTTCCTCGTGGGACAACTGAAAGGGCTGGACTGTAACCGGGCTTTGGACTTCATCGAGATACTGGAAACCATCGACCGGGACTTGGGGTTGGGCTTATCTTCCGGGACACCAGTTCCTATATCCCAGACTACCGACAAACGTCTTGCGACGAACACACCTGTTGAACCGTCCGAAAAGCCTGTCAAGCCTTACCAGTTCAGGGAACAGAAATTTTCCACCGCAGAAATAGAATACTGGCGGCAGTACGGCATCACTCCCGAAATACTGGAGCATTACAAGGTCTGCTCACTCCGGGAATACAGTAGCGAAACGGCAGAGGGAAAGCCATACACCTACATTTCATCGGCGGCAGAACCGATGTACTGCTACAAGGGCAAACAGTATATCAAGCTGTACCGTCCCTTTTCCACACCCCGTTTCTTATATGGCGGTAGCTTCGGGGAAAACTACTGTTTCGGGTTGGAGCAACTGCCCGCCAAAGGTGACACATTGTTTATTACGAGTGGTGAGAAGGACGTGCTCTCACTGGCAGCACATGGTTTTCATGCCATCTGTTTCAACAGTGAAACGGTAATGATACCGTCCACACTGGTTTATCGACTGACGTTCCGCTTCAAACATATTGTCCTGCTTTTCGACATGGACAAGACAGGCAGGGAGAGTTCAAGCAAACAGGAAAGACTGCTGGGGGAATTTGGCGTGAAACGCCTTTCGCTCCCACTTCCGGGCACAAAAGAGGAAAAGGACATATCGGATTATTTCAAGGCAGGAAACACCCGTGAAGATTTCCTGAAACTGTTTATCAGATTTTTAGACGACCTATATAGCGACACACTGATTATGCTTAAATCATGCGAGATAGACTTCAACAATCCGCCAGTCAAAGCACAGGTCATTATATCGGCGGGCGATGTTCCACTGGGAACACAAGGCAACCTGTTCGGCATCACCGGGGGCGAGGGAACGGGTAAGAGTAATTATGTGGCCGCAATCGTGGCAGGCTGTATCTGCCCGCCAGATACGGAAACAGACACGCTGGGCATACGGATAACCGCTAACGACAGGCACAAGGCGGTTTTGCTCTATGATACCGAACAGTCGGAAGTACAGCTTTTCAAGAACGTAAGTAACCTGCTGGTACGAGCGGGGCAAAAAGAAAAACCAGAAGAACTGAAAGCGTTCTGCCTTACGGGAATGTCCCGAAAGGAGCGGTTAAACGCCATAATACAAAGCATGGATAAGTTTTACTACCAGTATGGCGGCATCCAGTTGGTTGTCATTGACGGCATCGCCGACCTCGTAAAGAGTGCCAACGATGAAGCGGAAAGCGTGGCGGTGATAGATGAACTGTATCGATTGGCGGGTATCTACAACACCTGCATACTTTGTGTACTTCATTTTGTCCCAAACGGACTAAAGCTGCGTGGACATCTGGGAAGCGAACTGCAAAGGAAGGCAGCTACCATCCTGTCAATCGAAAAAGACGATGAACCCACGCAATCGGTAGTGAAAGCCCTGAAAGTAAGGGACGGAAGTCCGCTGGATGTGCCGCTGATGCTTTTCGCATGGGACAAGAAAACCGGGATGCACACGTACCGGGGCGAAAAGCCACGTGAAGAAAAAGAGAAGCGCAAGGAAAGGGAACTGGTGGGTGTAGCCCGTGATATTTTCGGGCGGCAGACACACATAACTTACATAGACCTTTGCGAACAATTACAGCAGGTGCTGGACATCAAGGAACGGACAGCCAAGAACTATATCCGTTTCATGCGGGAGAAAGAAATTATCCTGAAAGACCCGGCAAACCAGAGTTATTTTATGATAGGTCTCATTTAATTTCAATCGGGGTAGCTTATGTATATAGACAATGACAACTTCGTGGCATGGATGGAGCGTATCATGGACAGGCTCGACATGCAGGATAAAAAGATAGACCGTCTAATGAACAGCCATAACTGCCTGAACGGTGAAAAGCTGCTCGACAATCAGGACTTATGCTTTATGCTCAAAGTGAGCGTCAAGACCTTGCAGCGTTACCGGAAGAAAGGCATATTGCCCTATCTCCTGTTGGACGGAAAATATTACTATCGGGCAAGCGACATACACAGACTTATTCGTAAGCGCACGGATTAGACAGTGTTTTTTGTCATCATTCAATTAACCTTGTCCTGCCTTGTTGTGATAACACGGTGGAATTTTTTATTATATGCCATGATTTCTAAATGATTTTCACTACATTTGCAAAAGTAGTACAAGAGAATAGCGGCGATTGAACAGCTTTGACTGTGATTTCGTCTTTATATATAATATTGAAAATTAGCGTTCCGCTGAACGTCCTGATACGAAAACTGGCAAATTTTCAAATTGAGGGGATATTCAGTGCAGGATACGTTATGCAATCGCATAGCGTGGTCTTGCCTGTTTCCTCAAAGGTATTGCCAGTACCACGTATCGAAGCAGTGTAAGAGCCACGCTTCTTTTTTGGGTACAGGCGGACAGTTGAATACGAATATTAAACTGTTAAATACCTGATAGTATGAAACAAATAAAAGCGCACATCGCCGTATCTCTTGACGGATTTATTGCAACCCCAGACCATGAATTGGACTGGATACCACAGTCAGTAAAATCACAGATTGGAAAAGAAATTGCAGCTGCTGATACACTTTTGATAGGAACAAATACTTACACCTACATTTTCGAACATTGGGGAGGATGGCCATATAAAGGAAAGCGTTCTTTTGTTGTGTCCAGCAATGATATTAATGTTACACCAAATTGTGGTGTGGATTTTCTGACAAATAAACCGCTAAATCAGGTATATAAATTAAAACAAGAAAATGATTTATTAGTTATAGGCAGTAGTAAATTACTCACGTCTTTGATAAAAACTAATTTATTAGATTGTTTAACCGTTTATACTGTACCTATTATACTTGGAGAAGGAGTCAGATTTATGTGTGAAACCTTAGATTCCAAATGGAAATTGGATAAATTCTGTATTATGGATGATTTTTTATACTCATCATTTTTAAGGGTTTAATCGATTATCGTATTTTTGCAAAAAAAATAGTAAGTTATGAAATTTCCTAATTGGTTTAAGGTTACTTGGTGGTTAATACTTATTTTAGTATCAGGATATATTTTATGTCATAGAATCAATGAGATTATTAATGGAAACTCTAATCAAACTGATACTGTAATATTTCTTATTTTCATAGCTTTGATGTTAGTCCCTATATTTCCAGAAGTAGATTTATTAGGAATAAAACTAAAACAAAGCTTAGATGATTTGAAAGAATACATAAATGTAAAAGTTGGTGACATTAAGACTGAAATACATTCAAATCACGTTCAGTCTGTATATATACAAAATTATGAAAAGCCTTCTCCAGAAAGTAAATTACGAGATATAGAAGAAAAAATCAAACAAGAAATAACTCCTGAATTAAAACATAATTCAAAAATAGATCTTGATATTCCTGATGCAAATCTTTTATTATTTAAGGTTCGATATAATATAGAAATTGAACTTCGACGTATTTGGGAGAAGTATTACCCCAAATCAAATAAACCTATTCCTTTAATGGAAATTATCAGGACTTTATTAAAAGACAATATATTAAATACTAATATATATAATCCATTAAGAGAAATTTTGGCTATCTGTAATTATGCAATACATGGAGAAAAGGTTAGTGATAATCAAGTGTCTTTCATTAAAGATTATGCGAATGAACTGATTCTATACTTACAGCAGCAATAAAAAATGCGCCCGGTTTTCCTCTGGGCGCAACCACTAAAATTTCAATTATCATAAGCCTTAAAACCCATCACAATGAAATTTCAGCGGTAAAGATAAGTCATTTCTTCGGCTTTCCTTTCTTTTCAGGGAATGAAAAAGCGACATTGAACTGTTCGTCCAGTACTAGCGAAGCATCGAAAACCTTGCCGCTCTTTCCCTTGAAGCCCTTGATTAACCCGGTCTTCCGCTTTGTCACCAGTTCGACAACCTGCTTGTCGGTCAGTTGCTTGTCGCACTTGTTACGGAATATGGTAAGCGTACAGTCCACGTTGGAACATTTCGCCACTTTCGGGTAGAACAGGATGCGTCCGCTGCCACATTTCGGACAGGGACAGGTTTCACCTACGGCAATGGACAGTTGTACGGAAAGCAGTTCCACCGTGATTTGGGCGGCATAGACCTCGATGCCTTTCCTGAATGTGTCGGCATCCATGCAGCCCGCTTCTATCTTGGCAAGGGCGGTTTCCCACATACCCGTCATCTCGACATCGGCAATCTTCTTGTCCTTGACAATCCTGTAAACGGCAAGTCCCTTTTCTGTGGGTATAATATTCCTTTTCTCGCGTACAATGTACTGGCGTGCGAACAGTGTTTCTATAATCGCCGCACGGGTGGCTGGTGTACCTATCCCGGCATCTTTCAGGCTGGCTTTCAACTCGGCATCCTCCAGTTCCCTGCCCGCATTTTCCATTGCGGCAAGCAGGCTGCTTTCCGTATGCAGCGGCTTCGGCTTGGTCTGCTTTTCGAGCAGATCCACGCCGGAGAGCGACAAGGTTTCTCCCTCCTGAAGCTGTGGCAGTCCGGCAGCTTCTCCGTCCTCGCCTGCTTCCTGTTCGTTGAACACAGCCCGCCATCCGGCTTCTTTCATTATCGCCCCTTTTACGGTGAAATCGGTATTTCTGGCGGACAATACAGCGGTGGTAACGTCTTTCACGCATTTGTCCGAAAAGGCTTCCAGCATACGCCCGGCGACCAGTTCATAGACCGCCCTTTCATCTTCGGAAAGTTCATCGGGCAGGTTCTCGGTAACGATTAAGGCATGGTGGTCGGTTACCTTGCCGTCATTCACGCTGCGGCGGTTCAGTGTGTTGCTGTTCAAGCTGGCGGCATATTCGGCAAAGCGGGGGTATTTTTCCAACAGTGCGATGCGCTCCGGCATTTCCTCGAAAACATCCTCCGAAATATAACGGCTTCCGGTTCTCGGATAGGACATCACTTTCTTTTCATACAGGCTTTGCGCTATCGAAAGCGTCTTGTCCGCTGAAAAATTCAGCTTTGTGTTCGCTTCCTTTTGCAGCGTGGTAAGGTCGTACAAAAGGGGCGGTTCTTGGCTGGTTTCTTTCCTCTCAACAGACTTCACCACAAGCTGCCCAGCATCCTTTACCCGTTGCAGGGCGGCTATGGCATCGGACTGCTGTTCCCACTTGTCGGTCGATTGGGCGGTGAAACCTATCCCCCGCTGGTGGTCGCCGCTTTGAGCTGCCAGAACTTGGTCGGGACAAAATTCCTGTTCTCCAAAAAACGGCTGCATATCATCACGAGCGTGGGTGTCTGCACCCTGCCCAACGAGAACACGCCCTGTCCGGCGGCTACGCTCAACGCTTGCGTAGCGTTTATCCCTATCAGCCAGTCGGCTTCACTGCGGGACTTGGCGGAGAGATAGAGGTTATCGTAACGTCCGCCCGGCTGCAAATTGTCCATTCCCTCACGGATAGCCTTGTCGGTAAGGCTGCTTATCCACAGTCGGACAAAAGGCTTGCGGCAGTTCAGGTAATGGAATATATACCTGAAAATTAATTCCCCCTCACGTCCGGCATCGGTGGCGACAATAATCCTGTCACACTGGTCGAACACCTCCTTAATCACTTTCAACTGTTTCAACACGCCGGGGTCTGCCTTGTAGCCTTTCTCGGCTTTCACCTGACGGGGGATTAGCCGGAAATCGGACGGAAGTATGGGCAGGCTCTCCCTACGAAAATTTGTCACGCCATAGGCTTCGGGCATGGCAAGCTGTATCAAGTGCCCGAACGCCCATGTCACCATGTACCCATTGCCAGACAGATACCCGTCATTCCTTTGTGTCGCCCCGATAATCCGGGCGATGTTTTTTGCCACGCTGGGCTTTTCCGCTATCAATGCAATCATAATTCTTCACTTTTTAATGGTAGGTACTACATTTTCATCCCTCTGGACTTCTTGGGCTTATCCGCTTTCAGGCTCTTGTCCTGTGCTTTTTCCTGTTTCTCTTTCTGCTTGGCGGTGGGTTTCTGTTGTCCCTGTTTCAGCGGCTCTTTGGTCTGTTTGGTTGCTTCATCGGTCTTTCCTCCAGAATTGACCGCTACCTGCGTCCGGCTCTCGGAAACGGGGATAACATCTTTCGGCTGCACCTTGCCGGAGGATTTGCCCTGTACTCCGGGCTGCACATGACCGTTGAACTCCACACCCTTGCCGTCCTTTAATCCTGTGATCTGTTGCTGTGTGGGCTGCTGCCCCTGCTGCAAGAACTGGACGGCAGACCTCGGCAGGAACTCCAAGCCACGCTCCACTGCACTGACTTGAAGATAGGCACTGCGTTTCGTCCCGTCCTTGAATTGCAGATTTTCCATCTTGACGGGTTTCCCGGCTTCAAAAGCGGCTTTCTGTTCCGGGCTTACTTTCACGCCACAAACGGTATCGGGACATTTCCACTTGTCAGCCCGCATGTACTCCAGTTCATGGGTGTACCTGTCCCGGCTGACGAACACGGGGATTTGCTCCCCGTTTTTCGGTTTTTTGATTGGGATAATACCGCCCAGATTGCCAGTACCCATCAGGTTGCCTTGTTCCTGCTTAGAAAATTCGTGCCCGTTATACGGGCGTTGAAGCAGCTTTTCATCCATTTGCACGCCGTGCAGCTTAGGTACTACCGTCCCGTCCTTTGCCTGATAGAAAGAGAGCTTGACATCGGTAGGTTTAAGGTAAAATCCGCCTATCGTCCCCGAAACGGTATAGGTGTTGCGAGATTTGTAGCCATGCATCACCCTGTCGAAATCCTTTGTGTTTTTCAACGTGTCGGCAGTAATGCCGACTTTCTTCAAGTCCTCCCAGTTGATTTTAGCCGGGTCGAAACGGTAGTCTTGCCTGCCCCCGTTATTGTCGGGATTCGGAACTCGCAATATTTCCGCCCGTCTGTCGCCCTCCGGCGTGGGGTTGTGGTGGTTGTCCTCGATAGTTTTTGCGTCCTGTTCCGCTTCCGTAGCCTTACTGCGGAACAAAGCCAGTCCTTCCGTGTCCTGATACCTGCGGAAGAAATTGGAAATGAAGTTGCTGAACACATCGCTGTTCCTGTCCACCTGCATAAACTCACCGCTATGGGATTGGGTCGGTTCTACGGTCTGCAAATTGCCCTCGTTGTCGATACCTTTAACGGCACTCACTTTCCCCTGCTGTTTATCCAAGACCAGCAGCACGTCTTTTTCTTGCCCCTCTGCGGGTGGGTTCATTCTGTTTGCCATAAATAATTGGAATTTTAGTAGTTACGGGATTATTCCCGTCCAAAGGTAACGACTAAATATGCTATATTTTGACAGGCGGCAATGAGTGTCCCGATTTGTCCTATAATGTCTGAATTTGTCTGGGCGGTGTAACACTTCAACTAACAGATAGAATGTTTTCTATTCTGAAATATCTACACTAATATTTCAAAAACTATAAACCTGCTTCAACTAAAGAACTCGAATCTTTAGCGAAAAAATTCACCACGTATCAGCAAAGACAAAATAATAACAGTTAAAATATATTACACATGAAAATATTAGTAAAGTACAAGTAAACTTACATCATTAAACAGCATAAAAAAATCATGTTTAGATAATATTCTAACGCCAAATTATTAAATATGGTTAAAATAAATTCTAGATAATGTACATAAGAAATTATTAATTATATTAGTTTTGTATAATTAATAATCGATACTATGCAATGTTTTATAATTATGCCTTTTAAAAAGGAATTTGATCAAATATATAATATATATGTGGAGATTTGCCAATCAAAAAAAATTGAAGCGAAACGAATTGATTCCTATGGTAAAGCTGATATAATACAACAAATATTTGAAAATCTAAAAGAAACAGATATTATTATTGTTGACATTTCTACTTATAATCCAAATGTCTTTTATGAATTAGGTTATTATCATGGATATCACAAATTTACGAATAATATTATCTTAACATTAAAAGAAACTATACAAGATCATAAAATTCCTTTTGATATACATGGGTTAGAAACATTGAGCTATAACGATATTGAAAAGTTTAAAGAAAAAATTAATTTAAAACTTGAATACCTTATTAACCCACAAAATGAACCTTATAGTTGCGTTAAATGGTTTTACAAATGCATTTCTACGGATAATTATAATGATGCCTGGAAAGCATTATCAAATGATTTTAAGAGAAGACGTTTTAACAAATCTATAAAATTATTCAAGTCAGGATACAAATCACACAGCATTCTTAAATTAAACATTGATGAATATATATCAGGTGATAAGATTGTAAAATATTATGTTTCTTATATTTCAGAATCACAAGTACCTGATATAAAACAGTTTCCCGATATAAGAAACAAAACCATTAAAGATTTACCAAAAATCTGCGATGAAATCAAAATAATTCAACAAGAAATCACAAAGAAAGGACTTGATTATAAGGCCTTGGACGATATGACTCTCAGAGAGGTTACATCAAAAAACTGTAATGACATTTTTATATTCTATTTAAAAAGAAAATGTCAAAGTAAGCTTCTTAAAAAGAAGATATCAAGTTTTTACGATGGGACAAAATTAGTTAGTCTACATAACGGATATATTGTTACAGTTTGTAAAAAGAAGAAACAGTGGTATATAAGTAGTATTATGCCAATTTAAATAAATCCAAATTTATTATATATATCAGTCATGAATTATTAAAATTGGATTGAAATTTTTAAAATATTTAGTAATTAGATAGGATTGAAGAACTTTTTTGTTTTACTCAAATAAATATAAATGATGATAAAATGTTTTTGGAATAATTTTATTGCAGCACTTGCAGCATTGTCGTCTGTAGCAACATTAGTGGCATTTATTTATAAGTGGGAAAATGATTTAACTATCTGTGAAACTATAATAGGTGGTATTATTATTCTGCTTTTATGTGGAGGATATGGACTATACCAAATCAAAAGAAAGAAAAAAATAGAATTACAATTAGGCCCCCAGTTTATAGTCACAATAAAAGAAGGTGACCTTTTAACATGTGAAGGAGTTATTGTTATTCCTGTGAATGAATATTTTGATACGATTGTTGATGATGTTATAATTGCCAAGAATACGGTGCATGGGAAATTTATAAATCAATTTTTTAGTGATAGAATAAATGAATTGGATCAAAAAATCGAAGACTCTTTAAACAGTGTAAATTTTTCAATAAATAATAATAGAAAGAATGGAGGAAAAACAAAAAAATATCCATTAGGTACATGTGCTAAAATTCGAGACGGGAAAAATTGTTATATACTATTAGCAATGACCCACTTTGATGAAGAAGATCATGCTTATATAGATACACATGAATTTAAGGACGTTATTTATGAGTTAAGTAATTATATTAATAAACATGCAAACAGTCGACCTGTTTATATGCCATTGATGGGGACTGGACAAAGTGGAATAAAGAAACCAGCTCAGAGGGTATTGTTATTCATTTTGACTTGTTTGGAATTCATGAACTCAAATGCTCTGCCTAAAGGATTGAATATTATTATCTATTCAGGAACAATGAAAAAAATAAATCTTAATCTGATAGAAGATTATTATAATAACAAACTTTTAAATTAAAAGATTATGTCTTACAGAAATGGTACTTATGTTGCATTTGATGGCCAAGGAGAAGTTTGTCCTGCTAATAGTGATTACAAATATTTTAACACATTAAAAATGTGGCAAAATTCTAATCGAATAGATTTTAATTTTGTTAATAGCCATGAAAAAACATATGGAGTTAGAGATTCTAGTAGTGAGACTACTTTAAAAAGTAGATTAAGAGAAAGAATGCGTAACTCAAAAAATATATTGGTTATAGTTTCGGATGATACCAATTATGATAGAGGTTTATTAAATTGGGAAATAGAAACTGCTGTTAAAGATTACAATTTACCTATTATTGTTGCATATACTGGGGAAACATCATTTAGCTATCTAACAGATAGACTTATTCAAAAATTACCTAAGAAATTAAGAGAATATGTAATATTTAATACAGCTAAAATTGTCCATATACCTTTTATTAAGGATAAAATAAAAGGTACAATATCTTATTATAGTGTTATTGGTAATAAACCTTTAAATTCAAGAACTGTTTATTAGTTATTACTACATTGAAAAATGATTAGTTAAACAAATATGCTAATCATTTTTTAGTAATAAATACTGAAGTTTTGAGTCATTCTTGATACGGGTTATCTCGTCCTCGACAATCTGCCGGACTTCCTGACGGATGCGTTCGTAGTTGGCTTGTATTTCCTCCTGCATACGGTCGTTGCCGTCCTTGTCGGTAAAGTCGATAATCTGCGGCAGCTTCACGTAACGGGCAGTTTCCCGTTTCACTTTCTCGTTGTCCACCACGATTTCACAGTGGAAAATCTTCTGTTCTATCCGTTCATCGAAGTTGTCCGCCACCGCCCCCACGAACATGCCTTGCGTGAGGTTGGATATTTTGCTGGCAGGTATCAGGCTGTCCATCTGGGTGCTTATCGAGGTGGACTTCTCCCGCTGGTTGATTGTCATGCTCTGCCGTTTCTGCAACACCTTCCCGAAACGCTCCGACAGGATTTTTGCCGTTTCCCCGACCACCTGACCGCTGAACACGTTGCCTACCGTATTTTGTATCACACGGCTTTCCTTGTCCCCGTAGTCACGGGTAAGCTGGCTGTAATCCTGAAAGCCCAGCAGAACCGCCACCTTGTTGCTTCGGGCGGTCGCAATCAGGTTGTCAAGACCACGAAAATAAATCGTGGGCAATTCATCTATTATCACCGAACTTTTAAGCTGACCTTTCTTGTTTATCAGCTTCACTATTCTACTGTTATACAGTCCCAATGCCGCCGAATAGATGTTCTGGCGGTCGGGATTGTTGCCGACAACCAGTATTTTAGGCTCTTTCGGGTTGTTTATATCCAGCGAGAAATCATCGCCCGTCATTACCCAGTAAAGTGCCGGGCTTATCATACGTGAAAGCGGTATTTTGGCACTCGCTATCTGCCCCTGCAACTGCTCTTGGGCATCGGATTCCCAAGCGTCCACGAACGGGGAAAGATAATTTTCCAGTTCGGGATAGCTACGCAAAATCGTGAACACATCGGCGTATTTCTTGTTCAACAGTTCAATGGCATGGGGAAACGTGCAATACCTGCCGCCCTGATAGATGCGCAAATACCAAATGATAGCCGCCAAAAGGATAATCGGGCTTTCCACGAAGAAGTCGCCCTGCTTGGTTATCCAACTGCGATTGAGGTTGAGCATTATCGTGTAGCTGGCTTCGTAAGCGTCCGCTATGTCCGACATGAAGCTGGCGTTTATCGGGTTGCACCGGTGGCTCCTGCGTGGGTCGTCAAAATTGATAATGTAAAACTTGGGCTTGACCTTATAGCCGTCCAAATGCGTGAGCAAATGATTATATGCTATTTCCGACAGGTCGGGAAACTTATAATCATAACAGTAGAGTGCAAAACCCTTCTCAATTTGCTGTTTTATGTAATTGTTTACCACTGCGTATGACTTTCCGCTTCCCGGCGTACCCAGCACAAGGCTGGCACGGAACGGGTTCACCACATTTATCCACCCGTTGTTCCATTTCTTCTTATAATAGAAACGTGTGGGCAGGTTTATCGAATACTCGTTCTCGATAAGCCGGGTTTCCTGCTGGAAACTCTCGTTCTCGGTGTTAAAGACATCATCCATAAGGTTGTTCTTCAACAGGCGGGACATCCATGTACCCGCCATGAGCAGGCATATATAGCCCGCAGACAGCGTGGCGATGTAAAATGCCGTGTCCGCCGTATGCGGCAAGGGTAGTTCCAGCAGCCACCAGTTCAGGAAAAACAGGACGAAGCCCACCGCAAGGCAGCAATGTATTTTCGTCCAAGTTATCTTCTCGTTCTTTACCCCCTTTGTCCCGATGCACGACAGGGCGAGAAACACCACCGCAAAAAGTTTCGTCCACAGCATGGACGAGAACAGCCCGGTGGTACGCTGGAAGTTCCACAAAATCTTGTCAATCACCTCAAAGGTTACTCCCCATCCTTTCAGGCTGGAGTAACAGAACCAGTACACGTTTATTCCCACGAATAAAATACTGATTGCCCGCATAAAGTCCATGACCCTTGCAAGCCCCCTCAAATCATCTTCCTGTTGCATAGTCGTATGTTTTTAAGTTATTCGATGCGTTTTGTGCGCTTCTTTTTCTTCTTTCTCTTTTGCCCAGCGGTGTCCTGCGGCGGTTCTTCTCCTATGGAAGATCCGCCGAACAACCCGACCAGTCCGCTGACCGGAAGCCGTGCCGCCATATGCGGCTGCTGCGTGAAGTCCTGCCCTTGTCCCCGCTGCGGAGCAACGTTTTCGGTCTGTCCCGTTTGGACATCCGAATACAGGTCATTGAACACGTTCGCCGAAAACTCCTTGCCCAAACGTGAACCGTTCAATACCACCCGGCTGTCGTGGTCGATGAACGTAACGCCATAGATGCGCCCGCTGTCGTTCTGCCGGAACACCACTTCAATGCCCTGCCGTTTCAGTTCCTGTTCAAACTTTTGTCGGTTACGGGCGGTCTGCATGGCTGCGGCGACAATCTTCCGGGTACGCTCTTTCAGCTTCCCGTCCTTAATCGTTTTGCCAGACTTTTCCATCCTGCACAGCACCGCTTCGTAGCCTACCGACTTGCCGATGCGGGATGCCTTTACCGGGTTACCCACCTTTTCGCCCTTATCGTCCGTGGCGGAATAGACAATGCCCTGATAGGGTCTGCCGTTTATTTCCCCCTTGACTTCCTCGGCGCACACGTTGCAGGTAGCAAGCAACACCCTGTACTCCCCGAACGACTGGAAGCGGTAGCCGTAACAAGCCGCTTTCACGGTATTGCCAATCTGGTGCTTCACGTCCCCGGCTGCGTAATCGACCTTTTTAAGTTCGGGGCGTTCGGCACGCTCCTTTCTCTCCGCCGGATGCAGGTTGTATTTCCGTTCTAGTTCACGGGTAATCTGCTTGCTTCTCCGGTGCTCGAACCTGTCATTCAGCGGCTTGCCGTTTTCGTCCACCCGTAAGCCCACGATGTGGATATGGTGGCGGTCGATGTGTAGGCTCGACACAGGGCGCCATACCATATTCCTATGGCTGGTTTCCCCATGTCTGCCCCCGAACCATACGTACATGTTCCCATGTATATGGCTCTCCGTTAGTAAGCACTCTATTGCTCTGCTTCTTTGATTTTTGCAAAACATTCTTCGCATACAGCAATGGTTTTACGATTCATAAGTAGCATCTGTTTTCCCCACGGTGTATTCTTATTGGCGGATTTGAGTGTTCTGATATGGTGCATTACCAAAGGACCTTTTCCTCCACACACTTCACATACATTATTTCTCAAGCGTTCTGCGAGAGAGCGTTTGGGATAATGGGTGAATAGAATGTTATCGCAGGTTTCATGGAATCCTACTGTTTTGCGTTTAAAGCCATCATGGTAAAGGATTCTTTGCTTCTCGTTCCCTTTAGAGTCTTTATAGGGAATAGAGAACACTTTGTCCTTAGTGTATTTCCTTATTATCTTTCGGAGCGAACTGTTGTACTTTCGCGCCAAAGTCTTATAAAGGCTATACTTCATGATGTAACCAAAGTCTGCGCATGTTGCCGAGACATTATTGGCTATGCAGTAGTAATTATAGAATCCTCTGATTTCAAGGTTGTATTTGGCTACCATTTTGTCGGCATCCATTCCTGTCAGTGCCGTTCTTATCTTAGGTCTCCAAATAACTTTACCATCCTTTTGTGTAAAACGAATAGTTCCAAGATTTTGAAGTTTTTCTTTAACCGTTTCGGATGATAAATTCAGCATTACCTTTCCTTTGAAGTCTCTCTTCAGCGCACCTTTTCGGTTACGCTTGCGTACATTCAATGAGCGGACGGTAATACGAAATCCGAGGAATTTAGCCTCTTCCTGTGCATGGGTAATCAATGTCTTTTCGGTTGAAAGTTCAAGTTTTAGGCGTTCACGCATGAATGCGGCAATGTCCGTTTTAATATTTTCACTTTCTGATTTTGAGCCAATTACCCCTACAAGGAAGTCGTCAGCATACCTAATGTATTTAAGGCGACGAAAATTCTCATCCATTTCGTCACTGCATGACATCGCTAACTTTTCTTCCTGCATTCTCTTTAATTTGTCCAGCAATTGGGATTTTACGGATTTGTCCGTTTCTTCCCTCCATTTTTTGCGCAGACTTACAGTTCTGGCGTTCAGACTATTGTACTCTTTTCTCGTTCTCCGTTTTTCTCCCTTGTCAAAAGCCTGTGCATACTCTTTCATATACTTATCGAATTGGTCAAGGTATATGTTTGCCAGTATAGGACTGACAATGCCACCTTGTGGAGTTCCTGAATAAGTACGATTGTATTTCCAATTTTCAACATAACCTGCCTTTAGGAATTTCCATACAAGACGCAGAAAGCGTTCATCTGCAATTCGCTTACGCAAGACTTCTATGAGTGTCGGATGGTCTATGTTGTCGAAAAATCCTTTAATGTCTCCCTCAATAAACCATTTTACGCCCGTAAATGTCCGTTGTATGCTTGTCAGTGCTGTGTGACAACTTCTGCGTGGTCGGAAGCCGTGTGATGAATCCTCAAAATGACCTTCGTAGATTGCTTCAAGAATCATTCTTACGGCTTCCTGTACTAACTTATCCTCGAAAGAGGGGATGCCCAAAGGACGTTTCTTCCCGTTCTTTTTGGGTATATATACCCTCCTTGCAGGTTTGGGGTGATAGCTCTCATTCTTGAGACTGTCAATCAGTTTACCTATTCGTTGGAGTGTTGTGCCGTCTATGGTTTTCCCGTCCGTTCCTGCGGTCATGTTCCCCGGTTTGGACTTTATTTTCTCATAAGCAAGCATAAACAGTTCTTCATTGAACAGGATACGGTAGATACGCTCATACTTGTAGTCCTTGTCCTTACTGTGTGAGCATAGAGTGTTCAATATGACTTCTGGATTTCTCATACGTCTCTCACGTTATCCTTTAGTCATATTGAAGATACCAACTGTGTCCCTTTGCCATGTACAAGGCTTTCCCTTGCTCAGACTACTATGGACACTCCGTTGCCTTGTCGAATATTCAGAGCCGTTGCTCATAGCCGTGTTACGGCATTTCGATTTAGGCAATCTCCGTTTAGCACACATGATAACTATTGGCGCAACAGACTGTCGGATGCGACTTTCATCCTTATCTCCGCTTATTGCGGTTATGCCATGACAAGTTCCTGCCATGCCCATACGAAGAACTGGGCTTGGTGTCATGGTATGGCGTAAATAGCTGTCTTCCGCCATAGTCACAAGTTCGACCATTGGATTATCATTCAACCAATCAGGCTTCATCCTCATGTCTGTCTTTTTCCCTTGCAATTCAGTAGCAGCATGACAGTTAGCTGACTTATCGCTTTTCCGAAGTGCTATGTTCCCCCTAAAGATTTCTCCGCAGGGTAAGTCGGATGGGAATAGGTTGTATAACATACTCGTTTTTTGATGTCTATAAATCCGCTTTTGCGTCTTTATAGGGGTTAAACTTATTGTGTTATTCGGAACACTAACCTAATCTCTTGCCAAAGAGATATTTATCATGCGACCTTTACGGACGCACCCTCGTGTTTATAGACCAAATAAGGCTGGTCGCCATAGCCCAACTTCCGCATATACTCCTGTGCGATGTCGGAAAGTTGGCTGTCCGAAAGCACGTCTTCCGGGTGCGGGTTTATGGAAATGTGCAATATCGGCTTCTTGGTGGACAAATGGACGGGCATCTGCATTTCAAAGCTGCGCATACACCCGCCGATGCTGGAATGCCCGTCCTCGTCCAACAGCATTTTATTGGAGAAAAGCACCTTTGCTTCCCCGTTGTCCACCTTTTCCTGATTGTATGCCAGTGCGCCGAACATGGAACTTCCCGTACTTATTTTAGCAACCATAGTTCCCTGCACTCGTTTGTCAGGTCGATAACCTGACGGTTCAACATAGCCAGTTCGGTAGTCTCTTTCTCCAGTTTATAGAGAAAAGCCAGTGCCTTTTTCTCCGAAAAGTTACTATTTAGAGCCTTTACCACTTGGTTGTAATTGACCGCTACCGCTCTGAATTGTGCATAAAATTCGGTCAGTCGGGCACAATACTCGACCGCCGACTTGTCCACTTTCACCACCCGGAACGGCTCGCCGAAGATACGTGCGACGATGAAACGGGACTTGCTCGAAACGCCCGACTGCTCCCACTGCGAGAGGAAGCGGGCGTTCTCCCGGTCGTTCAGGTAAAGGACATGGCGATGTTTCGCCGGGTCTTGGAGGGCGGGGCGACCGCCCTTGCTGTTTTTCCTTGTTTCCATACTTCCTTGAATTAAAAAATCACGACTTCGGAGTGGTTTTTACCCCACAAGGGGCAAGGCGTTTTCAGGCACGGAAAACGGTTTCGTGTGCCACGAAACACACCTTGCTATTTTCTGGCGAAAATCGAAAATCCGTCCGGGACGGATTGGGGTCTGCATCAGGCGGCAAGCCCTGCCGTCCACCAGCACCGTTACACGTCTTTACCCCTTGCGGCTCGTTACTCCGCTGCAAAGTAACGGTGATTTATAATGCTGTAAAATAGGCAGTTGGTGGACAAAATGGGACACGAAAGGACAAATCGGGACACATCTAAAAACGGACGTTTTTTCTCCTTTTATTTGCATAAGATTTCAAGATTGAAAGCAAGATTGAAAGACACATTTCAATCAGGCAAGAACGGTTGAAAGCAGGATTTCAAGAAAACGTGATTGCTGGATTTCAAGAAAGAATGAAAGCAGGAAAGCAAGATTGAAATAAAGCAGTCTTTCCATATTTCAAGCCTGCAATATGGAAAGCCCGAATGATTGGAAGCAATAAACAAATATATCAACCAATAATGAACGGAAGCAATATGGAAAACGAGAAAACACCCCTTTATGTCGCCTTTTCCACTCAGAAGGGCGGGGGCGGTAAAACCACATTTACCGTGCTTGCGGCGAGTTATCTCTATTACCTCAAAGGCTACGATGTGGCGGTAGTCGATTGCGACTACCCGCAACACTCCATTGCCGGGATGCGCAAGCGTGATGCCGAACAGGTCGGGGCGGACGAGGATTACAAGCGCATGGCGTATGAACAGTTCACCCGTCTGGGGAAGAAAGCCTACCCGGTGCTGTGCAGTTCGCCCGAAAAGGCGATAGCCACCGCTGACGGATATACGGCAGAAGCCGGACACGTGCCGGACATCGTGTTTTTTGACCTGCCGGGCACGGTGAACAGCGAGGGCGTAATAAACTCCCTTGCGGGCATGGACTATATTTTTACCCCGATTTCCGCCGATAAGGTGGTTCTTGAAAGCAGCCTGTCGTTTGCGGTGGCTATCCAAAAGCTGCTGGTGAGGAATGAAGCCTGCCGACTTGCCGGGCTGTACCTCTTCTGGAACATGGTGGACGGTCGGGAGAAAACCGACCTCTATGCCGCCTATGACAAGACGATAAAGGAACTGGAACTGCCGCTGATGAAAACCTTTATCCCTGACACCAAACGCTACAAAAAAGAACTGATGACGGACAGGAAGGCGATGTTCCGCTCCACGCTCTTTCCCGCCAGCCGCCCGCTGGTAAGGGGCAGCAACTTGGAAGAACTGATAACAGAAATGATGTATTACATTAAATTACAATGATATGGCATGGCAAAACGGCACTCAGCCGAAAATAGACGAGGATTTCATGCGGGAACTTATCTCGCAGGGTGTCCCCGCCAAGCAGGACAAGCAGCCGGAGAACATACCGAACCCCGGCAGCGAAACGGGCATCACCCAAGAGGGACAACAAACGGAAACGGTACGGATGGAGAAACCGACACCTCGCAGGCGCAAGGGTTGTACGGGCGACTACCGGGAAACCTACTTCCAGAAAGTGGAACTGGCAGACCGACAACCCTTGTACGTGAGCCGAGCCACCCACGAGAAACTGATGCGTATCGTGACGGTGATAGGCGGGCGCAAGGTGACGGTAAGCAGCTACGTGGAAAATATTCTGCTGCGGCACTTCGAACAGTACCAAGACGAGATAAACGCCTTGTACGAAAGCCACTTCCAAAAGCCTGTCTGACTATGGTAACCTATTGCATACTTACCGGGCTTCTGGTGTACTATATCGCCCTGTGGCTGTGGTATCGCCATGCGGACAACAGGTGTTCCGAAAAGGGAACAAATGATAAAACCGTTCCCGAAAGTCAGGCGGACGGCTACACGCTGATAGGCGAGAGCCGCTACAAGGGTGGACTAATCGGGACAGTGCAGGACAAATCGGGACACCTCCTGCAAGCGGCTGAAAATGATACTATTTTTGCGGCACAAGCTGCCGGACAACCGGACGAAACACCCGACTACGGGGATGACGAACCCGATTACGAGGACGAAGAAATATCCGGGTACATGGACGGGGACGATGATACGGGCAGGGCTGCGGGCGTGAGCTTTGAGGAACTGGGCGAAGCGGTACGCACGGCGAACGCCGACAACTCCACCGAAGCGGAACAGCGGCAAGCCGCCGTGACGCTGGCTCGGATTGAGGGGACGAACCTCTACGATGCGGTAGTGGAGAACATCAACGGCGGGCTGGCAAAGGTGGCGGAACTGCTGGGACGCAACGAAGCGGAACTGGCTGCGGCTGCTCCCGCCGGAACTGGCAATACCAGCGGGGAATACGAAGCGTTCGACATGAACGAGTATCTGTAACATAACAAGTAACGATATGAAGCAACGTGATTACGGTTGATTGGCAATACTGACACCAACAGACGGCATCCGTGCCGCAACCACTAAAATTTCAAATTATTCATCCGCCGTGCGGCAGCGGACTATCCACCCGCTGTCCCGGCATTAAAATCCAATTCGCAATGAAAAAGAAAATCTTTTTGTCGGCGGCTCTCCTTGCCGCTGTGGTAAGTGCCTACGCACAAGGTAACGGACAGGCGGGCATTACCGAAGCCACCAACATGATAACCAGCTATTTCGACCCCGGAACAAAGCTGGTGTACGCAATCGGGGCGGTCTGCGGCTTGATTGGCGGTGTAAAAGTGTATAACAAGTTCTCAAGCGGTGACCCCGATACCAGCAAGACCGCCGCAAGCTGGTTCGGGGCGTGCATCTTCCTGATTGTCGCCGCCACTATCCTGCGTTCGTTCTTCCTCTAAAACGGCGACTATGTCTGAATATCCGGTAAACAGGGGGATCGGGAAACCGGTGGAGTTCAAGGGGCTGAAAAGCCAGTACCTTTTCATCTTTGCGGGCGGCTTGCTCGCCGTGTTCGTGGTGTTCATTGTCCTGTTCATGGCAGGCGTGAACCAGTGGCTATGTATCGGTTTCATCGTGTCGGCTTCGCTGCTGCTCGTATGGCAGACGTTCCGGCTCAACGCCAAGTACGGCACGCACGGACTGATGAAAGCTGCCGCCCGCAAAAGACATCCCCGCTTCATCATCAGCCGAAAGGCGATACCCAGATTATTCACCTATAAAAAAAGAAAGGAAGAAAGACCATGAGGAATATGTTAAAGGCTACCACGCTGGAAAGGAAATTTCCCCTTTTGGCGGTGGAGAACGGCTGCATCATTTCAAAGGATGCCGACATAACGGTGGCTTTCCGGGTGGAACTGCCCGAACTGTTCACCGTCACCAGTGCCGAATATGAAGCCATACATTCGGCATGGTACAAGGCAATCAAGGTACTGCCCGACTATTCCATAGTACACAAGCAGGACTTCTTCATCACGGAGAACTACCAGCCCGACACCGGAAAGGACGAACTCAGTTTCCTGTCCCGGAGTTTTGAGCGGCACTTCAATGAACGCCCGTTCCTGAACCATTACTGTTACCTGTTCCTGACAAAGACGACAAGGGAGAGAAGCCGCCGACAGAGCGACTTCTCCACCCTCTGCCGGGGCAGGATTGTTCCGCAGGAGATAGCGGACAGAGAAACGGCTATGAAATTCATCGAAGCGGTCGGACAGTTTGAAAGGATCATGAACGACAGTGGGTTTGTCACGCTTACCCGGCTGGCGGCACCGGAAATCACCGGGCAGGACGGAAAGGCTGGCATCATCGAGAAATATTTCTCGTTCTCGCAGACAGATACCACCTGCCTGAAAGACATCGGGCTTTACCCGGAAGAAATACGTGTCGGGGACGACATACTGTGCCTGCACACGCTTTCGGACGTGGAAGATTTGCCGGAAAAGGTCGGTACGGACACACGGTTTGAAAAGCTGTCCACTGACCGGAGCGACTGCCGCCTGTCATTCGCCGCCCCGGTAGGCGTACTGCTGTCGTGCAACCACGTCTATAACCAATACATCTTCATAGACGACCATGCCGAAAACCTGAAAACGTTCGAGCAGACCGCCCGGAACATGCAGTCGCTTTCCCGCTACTCCCGTGCCAACCAGATAAACAAGGAATGGATAGACGAGTACCTGAACGAAGCGCACAGCAAGGGGCTTGTTTCCGTGCGCTGCCACTGCAACGTCATGGCTTGGAGCGATG
Source organism: Bacteroides caecicola (assembly GCF_023337095.1). NCBI lineage: Bacteria > Pseudomonadati > Bacteroidota > Bacteroidia > Bacteroidales > Bacteroidaceae > Bacteroides > Bacteroides caecicola. The sequence continues at coordinate 63,378 of NZ_JAMBLM010000012.1, read as the reverse complement.
ACCGGGAGGAACTCAAACGCATACGCAACGATGTGGGAAGCCAGCTTGCCCTGATGGAATGCAAGCCACGTCACAACACGGTCGATACGCCCACGCTCTTTTGGGCGGGCATACCGGGCAACGAGGGGGACTTCCCGGCGGAAGAAAGTTTCTATACGTTCTTGGGGCAGGCTCTCTGCCTGTTCGTGGAAGAAACGAACTACAAGAGTTCGCTTTCTCCCTTCGGCATCAAAATGGTGGACAGGGTGAGCGGTCGCCCGCTGCACATCGACATATCAGACCTGCCCATGAAGAAAGGCATCACGACCAACCGCAACAAGTTCATACTTGGACCGAGCGGCAGCGGGAAGTCTTTCTTCACCAACCACATGGTACGCCAATATTACGAGCAGGGGGCGCACGTGCTGCTGGTAGATACGGGCAACAGCTATTTGGGGCTGTGCCAGCTTATCCACAACCGCACGCACGGCGAGGACGGGATTTATTTCACCTACACCAACGAGAACCCGATAGCATTCAACCCGTTCTATGTCGAGGACGGGGTATTTGACATCGAGAAGAAAGAGAGTATCAAGACCCTTATACTCACCCTGTGGAAGCGGGACGATGAAGCCCCGAAGCGGTCGGAAGAAGTGGCGTTGTCCAATGCGGTAAGTGCCTATATAGAACGTATCACGGGCGACAGGTCGGTAACACCCTGCTTCAACACGTTCTACGAGTTTGTCCGGGACGAATACCGCCGACAGCTTGAACGGAAGAATGTCAGGGAAAAGGACTTTGACATTGACGGCTTCCTGAACGTGCTTGAACCCTATTACAAGGGCGGCGAGTATGACTACCTGCTCAACTCCGACAAGGAACTGGACTTGCTGCACAAACGCTTTATTGTCTTCGAGCTGGACAATATCAAAGACCACAAGATACTGTTCCCGATAACGACCATCATCATCATGGAAGCCTTTATAAACAAGATGCGCAAATTGAAGGGAATAAGAAAATTAATCCTGATTGAAGAAGCGTGGAAAGCGATAGCGTCGGCGAACATGGCGGACTACATAAAATACTTGTACAAAACCGTCCGAAAGTATTTCGGGGAAGCGATTGTGGTAACGCAGGAAGTGGAGGATATTATTTCCTCGCCTATCGTGAAAGAGAGCATCATCAACAATTCGGACTGCAAGATTCTGTTAGACCAAAGGAAATATCTCAACAAGTTCGACAGCATACAGAACCTCTTGGGACTGACCGACAAGGAACGTTCGCAAGTATTGTCCATCAACATGGCGAACCATCCCGGACGGAAGTACAAGGAAGTGTTCTTCTCGCTGGGCGGCACGCAGTCGGCGGTGTACGCAACGGAAGTTTCGCTGGAGGAATATTACACGTACACGACCGAAGAAAGCGAGAAAACGGAACTGTTCGCCCTTGCCGACAAGCTGGGCGGCAACCTTGAACTGGCTGTCAAACGGCTTGCGGAGAGCAAAAGAAATCCCGTATTATCAACCACCTAAAAATAAACGATATGAAATTAATGGACAATCTGATTTACACGCTGCTGTCCGCCTGCCTGCTGGCTGGCTGCAAGGACAGTGAAAGCAAGGAACTGGAAAGGATGCGGGGCGACTGGGTACACGTCAGGGGACACCCGGCTTTCACACTCACGGAAACGGACGGCAGATACACCGTCACCCGTAAAGCGAATGTCAGGGGCAGGGTACTGGAAACGACTTATCCGGTGACAGAGCGGAACGGCTGCCTGTTCATTGAAACAGGCTTCGGCATACAGTTCACCTACGACAAAAAGAACGACCGGATAACGCTCCTGCCCGGCGGCGAATACAGGCGTGTTACAAATCCTAAAAACAAAAAATGATGAAAAGAACGATTCTTCTTATGGCGGTATGCCTGTGCTTCATGGGCAGGGCATCCGCCCAGTGGGTGGTGTCAGACCCCGGTAACTTGGCTCAGGGCATCATCAACACCGCCAAACAGATTGTGGAAACGGCGGGAACGAAAGCCAACACCCTGAACGGCTTTCTGGAAACGCAGAAGATTTTCCAGCAGGGGAAAGCTTATTACGATGCGCTCAAATCCGTGCATGATGTCGTCAAGGGCGGTATCAAGGTGAAGAAAAGCATCGAACTGGTGGCGGAAATCTCCGAAATCTACGTCAGGAACTACCAAATCATGCTCGCCGACCCGTATTTCACGGCGGACGAGCTGGCAACCATATCCTCCGGTTATGCCATGCTGCTGGACGAGAGTTCGGACGTGCTTCAGGACTTGAAAAATGTCGTGAACATCACGGGCATGTCGCTGACGGATGCCGAACGGCTGGCAATCATCGACAATGCCTACCGAAGCCTGATGAACTACCGCAATCTCGTGAACTACTACACCCGCAAGAACATTTCCGTGTCCTACCTGCGGGCAAAGAAAAAGAACGACACCGACCGGGTGCTGGCTCTCTACGGCTCGGCGGATGAACGCTACTGGTAACATCAAACGGACATGCCTATGTTGTTAGTAGTGGATTTTGACAACCTGCACCAAGTGCTGCGGGTGCTGTATGACGAAATGATGCCCCTGTGCGGCAACATGACGGGGGTAGCCAAAGGGATAGCCGGGCTGGGTGCGCTGTTCTATGTAGCCGCCAAGGTATGGCAGTCGCTCGCACGGGCGGAAGCCATAGACGTTTACCCGCTTCTACGCCCATTTGCGCTAGGGCTGTGTATCATGTTCTTCCCCACGTTCGTGCTGGGGACTATCAACACGGTGCTGTCGCCGATTGTGAAAGGATGCAGTCAGCTTATGGAAACGCAGACCTTCGACATGAACGAGTACCGGGCACAGAAAGACAGGCTGGAGTACGAAGCCCTGATGCGAAGCCCGGAAACGGCATACCTCGCTTCGGACGAGGAATTTGACAGGCAACTGGAGGAACTGGGCTGGTCGCCCTCCGACATGGTTACCATGACGGGCATGTACATGGACAGGGCGGCATACAACATCAAGAAATCCGTCCGGGACTGGTTCAGGGAACTGCTGGAAATACTCTTTCAGGCGGCGGGGCTGATTATCGACACGCTGCGCACGTTCTTCCTGATAGTGCTCTCGATACTGGGTCCGCTGGCGTTCGCCCTTTCCGTCTATGACGGTTTCCAAAGCACGCTGACCCAGTGGATTTCACGCTATATCTCGATTTACCTGTGGCTTCCCGTGTCGGACTTGTTCAGCAGCGTGCTGGCACGCATACAGACACTGATGCTCCAGAAGGACATCGAGCAGCTTTCCGACCCGAACTTCATACCGGACGGGAGCAGTACCGTGTATGTAATCTTTATGATTATCGGCATCGTGGGCTACTTCACCGTTCCGACAGTGGCAGGCTGGATTGTGTCAGCCGGGGGTACAACCGCATACAACCGCAACCTGACACGTGCGGGCGCACTCACGGGTGCGGCGGCGGGTGCGGCAACCGGAAAGATTGCAGGAAAACTTCTCAAATAACCAACTTCAATTTTTAGAATATGGAATTCAAGTCATTGACGAACATCGAAACGAGCTTCCGGCAAATCCGGCTCTTTGCGCTGGTATTCATCTGCCTGTGCGCACTGGTCACGGGCTTTGCCGTGTGGAACTCGTACAGCTTCGCCGAAAAGCAGCGGCAGAAGATATACGTCCTCGACAACGGCAAGAGCCTGATGCTGGCTCTCTCGCAGGACATGGCGCAGAACAGACCGATTGAAGCGAAATCGCACGTGAAGCGTTTCCACGAACTCTTTTTCACGCTCTCGCCCGACAAGGACGCCATCGAGGGAAACATCAAACGCTCCCTGTTCCTCGCCGACAGGAGTGCGTTCAACTACTACAAGGACTTGTCGGAAAAGGGCTACTACAACCGTATCATTTCGGGCAACATCAACCAGACGGTGGAGATTGACAGCGTGAAATGCGACTTCAACCAGTACCCCTACAAGGTGAGAACCTATGCCCGGCAGCTTATTGTCCGGGAAAGCAGCCTGACGGTCAGAAGCCTTGTCACCACGTGCAGGCTCCTGAACGCCACACGGAGCGACAACAACCCGCACGGCTTCATCATGGAAGCGTTCACGATTGACGAGAACAGGGATTTGCAAACCATTAAACGATAGTCTTATGGAGAGGAAGCGAAATTGCATTGAAACAGTGCGGGACTGGGCGGATGAACGCCTGCGCCGCCTGTGCGGGCGTATCACGCCGGGCAAGCGGCTGGCGGTCATCCTCGTGATGTCCGCCCTGTTCGGCGGCTTGTCCCTCTATATCACCGTTTCGTCCATTTACAACATCGGGAAACGGGACGGTCAAAGGCTGCAAATCGAACACATCCGGCAGTTCCCGCTACATGGTAACGACAGTATCAATTTAACAAACAGACCTGAATATGGAAGAAGTACAGAAAAATGAACCGGGCAGACAGCCCGAAAAGGAGAAGAAGCCTAAACGGGAACTTTCCCCGAAAGAGGTGCAGCGGCGCAGGAAAATGATAGTCTTCCCGCTGATGTTCCTCGCCTTTGCAGGGTGCATGTACCTGATATTCGCCCCCTCCGGCAAGGAGAAAGCGGAAACGGAAAGCGTGGGCGGTTTCAATGCCGACATCCCGCTGCCCGCAGAGGACGGGATTATAGCGGACAAGCAGACCGCCTACGAGCAGGCGATGATGAGCCGGAAACGGCAGGACAGGATACAATCCCTTCAGGACTTCGGTTTCATAGGGGACGATGAAACGGAAGAACCGCAGGCGGAAGCCGGACTGATGCCGGAAGAAGATCCGAAGCCCGTGCGGGGCGGCGGCGCTTCTTCCTCGGCGACCGCCTATCGGGACATCAACCGCCAGTTGAGCACGTTCTATGAAACGCCCCCGGAGGACAGGGAAAAAGAGGACTTGAAACGGCAGGTGGCGGAACTGACCGAAAAACTGGAACGCCAGCGGGAAGCCACGCCCACCGCAGACGAACAGATGGCTCTCTTGGAAAAGTCATACGAGCTTGCCGCCAAATATGCAGGCGGCGACAGGCAGGCTGCACAAGTGCCAGTCGTGGGCGACATCGAAAAGAAGCCGGAAGCGGTGTCCGTGCAGGCAGTACGGGACAACGCCGTTTCAGGGCTGCAACAGCCCATGAATGATGCCGATTTTATCCGTGCTTACAGCCAGCCACGCAACTACGGCTTCAACACGGCGGTAGGAACGGGCTACGCAATGGGCAGGAACACGATAGCCGCCTGCATCCATCAAGACCAGACGCTGACGGACGGGCAGGCGGTAAAACTCCGTCTGCTTGAACCCATGCAGGCGGGCAGCATCGTCATCCCGAAGAATACCCTTGTGGCGGGTACGGCAAAGGTACAGGGCGAACGTCTCGACATACTGGTGTCCTCGATAGAGTATGCGGGAAACATCGTCCCGGTGGAACTCGCCGTGTTCGACACGGACGGGCAAAAGGGGCTTTCCGTCCCGTCCTCGATGGAGCAGGAAGCGTTCAACGAGGCGATGGCGAATATCGGCAGCGGGCTGGGTACAAGCATTTCCTTTACGCAGAACGCCGGGCAACAGGTGGCGATGGACGTTACAAGGGGGCTGATGCAGGGTGCGTCCGGCTACCTTGCCAAGAAGTTCCGAACCGTGAAAGTGAAGCTGAAAGCCGGGTACAGGGTGATGCTTTACGCCAAACAGCAATAATCATTTGACAAACCACTAAAATTTCCAATTAACGATGAAACAGATTTTTGTAATGTGCGCCCTCCTGCTGGGCGTGTGTGCGGCAAACGCACAGGAAACCGACACGGTGAAGTATGCGGCAGGCAACGACTTGTACCGGGGTATCACCCGAAAGCTGCCTTACCGACAAATGGTAACGCCCTACGGCGTGGAAGTGACTTTCGCCAAGACGGTGCATATCATTTTCCCCTCCGCCGTCCGCTATGTAGATTTGGGGAGCAACCACATCATAGCGGGCAAGGCTGACGGTGCGGAAAACGTAATCAGGGTGAAAGCCACGACAGAGGGCTTTCCGGGAGAAACGAACTTCTCCGTCATCTGCGAGGACGGCAGCTTCTATTCATTCAACGCCAAGTATGCCCGTGAGCCGGAAATGCTCAACATCGAAATGAAGGACTTCTTGGAAAATGAAGATACGTCCGACTTTTCGCATACCCGCATGAACATCTATTTCCGGGAACTGGGAAATGAAAGCCCGCTGCTGGTAAAACTGATAATGCAGAGCATCTACAAGAACAATGACCGTAAAGTGCGACACTTGGGCAGCAAGCGTTTCGGCATACAGTTCTTAATCAAGGGGATTTACACCTATAACGGGATGCTTTACGTGCATACGCAGACGAAGAACAGTTCCAACGTGCCTTTCGATACGGACTTCATCAAGTTTAAGATTGTCGATAAGAAAGTGCCCAAACGCACGGCTATTCAGGAAACGGTACTGAATGCGGTACGCAGCTACAACGAGGTGATAGAGATTGCCGGGAAAAGCACCGTCCGGACGGTGTACGCCCTGCCGAAGTTCACCATCCCGGACGACAAGCTGCTGCTGGTGGAGCTTTACGAGAAGAACGGCGGTCGGCATCAGACCATACGGGTGGAGAATGCCGACATCGTGAACGCCGAAGTGATAAACGAACTGAAAATAAAGTAGGGAATGAAGAAACACATCTTTATAATGACACTCTTTGCGCTGTGCCTGAATTTGAACCAGGCACACGCGCAAAGATACCTTCCGGGCATGAAAGCCTTGCAGGTAACGGAGGGCATGGCGGACGGGGTACATTGGAACTCCGATATGGATTTTGCCTGCCATTTCGGGGCGGCATACAGCGTCTATACCAAGAACGCCAACCGCTGGGTGATTGGCGGGGAATACCTGCATAAGAAGTATGACTACAAGGATATGCGCATTCCGGTAGAACAGTTCACGGCGGAGGGCGGCTATTACCTGAAATTCCTTTCGGACAGGCGAAAGACCTTTTTCCTCTCGCTGGGGCTGTCGGCTCTCGCCGGGTATGAAACCAGCAACCGGGGCGACAAGCTGCTGCCGGACGGGGCTACGCTGCTGGACAAGGACTGTTTCATCTACGGCGGTGCGCTCACGCTGGAACTGGAAACCTACCTGACCGACCGAGTGGTGCTGCTCGTCAATGCGAGGGAACGTATGCTGTTCGGCTCGGACATCGGCAAGTTCCACACGCAGGTAGGCATGGGACTGAAATTCATTATCAACTGACCACTATATAATAATGTATATGAAGAATGTAATGTATAAAATCATCGTGGGCTGCTACATCGTGGCCGCCCTCGTGCTTGTAACCGCCTGTAATGACAGCTTGGACATTCAGCAGGCTTACCCGTTCACGGTGGAAACGCTGCCCGTACCCAAGAAACTGAAAGTGGGCGAAACAGCCGAAATACGCTGCCAACTGGTGCGTGGCGGCGACTACCAGCCTACGACCTACCAGATACGCTATTTCCAGCCTGACGGCAAAGGAAAGCTGGAAATGGATAACGGTACGGTGTTCCTCCCCAATGACCTGTACCCGCTGGAGAAAGAAACGTTCCGGCTCTACTACACATCGGCATCGACTGACCAGCAGACGATTGACATCTATATCATCGACAGCTTCGGGCAGATGCAGCAGGTTTCGTTCTCGTTCAATAATGATAGTAGCGATAAATAGATTAAATTCATATAAATATGTCTTGTGACACTTTTTTTCTTATCTTTGTATTGTACTAAATAATAAGCAAAATGATGGAAACTAAAATTTTAAATAGAAGGGCTACTTTATTTATAAATACTCCTATGATTTATAATGATCAAACACTGCCAGATTATATTCAATCGGTTGCAGAATTGAAGTTGATACCTTCTTTAAATAAAGGATTAGGAGTCAAAATAGCTCCAGATGGAAGCGTTATTCCTGAACAAATGATTTCGTTAGATTTAAAGAATATAGAAGATTCATTTAAAGTAACATTAGGAATAGACAGATTTGATATTGTTAGTTCGCTAAATGATAATAGCTTAGATTGTTTCTTGCAAAAAGTTAAAGAGGTTATAAATGCTCTCACTAAGATTTATAGTGGAAAATACAACCGCTTAGCTCTAGGTTCTGTTTGTGTATTCTACATCACTCCTGAAAAAATGAATCTTTTATATAATAAAATGGTAAATACAGAATCGGAAGAACAGCCTGTTGAATGGTCTATAAGAAAAGTCATTCGCACTGCGATAGAAAATGAAAAATATAGACTAGTTATAAATAATGTATATACAATCTCTCGTAGAATAGTTATTGAAGACGGCAGTAATACTGATTCTATTGTGTTAGAACATGATATTAATACTTTGGTAGGCTCTGACCTTTCAGCAATTGCAGACCTTTCAGATTTGTTTATTCAAAAAGCATCTGAAACTATATCAGAAAGTATAAATAGCTATTCAAAATATATTGATTCATGAAAAGCGATACAGACATATTTTATTCGCAATCTCAGGTTTCTAGAGAATTTGAATCAGGTATAGATATTAAATATTTAATATCATTAATTGAAGTTGCGAGTGATACATATAATAGGCAGAAAATCAATGCTTCTAAGTTTTCATTGTTTTTATCTACATTAAATAATGATTCCGAAAACTCTACTATTTTACCCCAGAAATTAGAGAGCTCTACAATATTAGAAATCAGCATACTAGATAAATCTAAGTTTATTTCTAAGTACAAAGATTTTTTTGTTAGAATCTTAAAATCAAGTAATATTAATAACGAAGAAGAATCAGGAGCAGAACATTATTTCAATTTCTTATTAGAAAAGGATAAAGATGGTGCAATAAAACTTTTAGAAGAAATATTTATATCAACTTTAACCAGAGAATCTTTGGATGAAGATTTACAAGTTAGTATTTTAAGATTGCTATGTAACTATGATTTCAAAGAATTAAGTCCTTCAGCTCAATTAATTGCAACAAGTGCATATAGTATTAATTCTATTAGAGTTAAGTCTGTGACATTTGACCTATTTGGACATTGGGCGAATATAGAAGCGTATAATATGTTGAAAAAATATAATGAACCGCAGGAACCTTGGCTTAAAATGAAATATAAGGCTCTTTTAAAATCCCTAAAAATTAAATATGATATATATTAGGAAAATAAAAGAAAGTTCGTGGTTTATGGGACAAGCTCCATTAGATTCTGATTCTATTTCAGACCTTGGTACATCTAATCATGAATTATCTGTGTGGCAAGTACCAAATGATAAATCTAACCTTGATGATATTGTTCTTGCGTTAGCATTGACCAGAGATGACACAAATGGTATATTTGTTGTTTTTATTAAAAAAGAAAATATCAAAGAAGAATATGATTGGGATATAATCATTAAAGACCAAGATGGTGATACGGCATTTGATAAGATGAAAAATGAACATAAAAATTTTTTGTTAAATTCAATGTGGGAGCAAGGATATTTTGCTGAGCATATTTTCAATCTTATTCAAGATGAAGCCAATTATATTTATTATGATGAGCCCAAGTTAATATCACTTTTATCTAGTGCAATTGATGAAGGAAGAATATCTATTGATGATTTAAAAAGTCATAATAAAAACAAGTGGTTTAAAGCATATAAGAAATATAAAGGTTTATAGGAGTAGATACTCAATGAATAAAACAAAAGTATCAGCGACAATTCGCCGCTGATACTTTTAATGCACTTTACAGGTACATTATTCTTTAGTCTCCTCTTTACTACTCACACATTATGACCGTTACATAGTCTTTATGACTACCAATTAGGCGATCTCGTAGCTGTTTATCCAACCTTGCAGAGAAGAAACGCCCCAAGTGGAAACATCTTCAAAAACGCTGCGGTCTATTTGGCTGATAGGCTCACCGAAAACTACTGTCATCATGTGAAAGTCTGGTTCGTCAGCCAACAGTCGCAAATGGTGCAGTGTGCCGAACTCGTCCGTCTTGCGTCCCCATGCCCAATCTTCCGTGTACAAATCATCGCCCCACTGCTGCGGCTTATCGAAATGCACTTTCACGTTTACAGAATACTTGTTTTCCTCGATGTCCTCAATAACGCCCGTTACCATCATGCCCGTAAAAATACACTCGCAACGTCTGCCGATTAGGTTCTTGTTTACTTCTGTCGTTTTCATACCCTTAAAATTTATCTGTTATTACCCTGTTCTATCCATTTATCCCGCCTGTGGCGGCACTCTACCAGCGTTTTAGCCGCTGTGGAAAACAGTTCCCCGTCCGTGTGGCGGTAGTCGTACTGGTAAAATATCCGTCCCTTGAATGCGACCGGACGGTATTTTACAAACTTTTCCTCTCCCGGTGCTTGGGTGATGCTCACCCCGTTTCTGTTCAATGATTGCATGATATTCTGTTTTTTATTCGTTATATACTCAATAGGGAAAGCAACAGCAGGAAAAGCAGAGCCACGCACAACGCATAAAACGCCGACAGGCAAACCCGGAGCAGGAAACAGGCGGCACGAAATACAAGATATGCCGTTACCGCCGTGATTGCTCCGGCTGTGCAGGAGAGCCGCCACACAAGGCAGAACAATAACACCCGCAGGATGATTTTATAAATGCTTTTCCGTTTCATCGTTTCTCTATTTATGCGGGCAGGGCTTTTAACCCCGCCCGAATGGTCGTTTAAGCCGCCCGGAATACAAACCCGTCATCAAACCAGTAGTCGCACATGAACAAATCACGGGCAAACAGTTTGTAGTCGAAATAGGTTTTTGCGAACTCCGGCAGGTCGTAACATTCTTCCACGATTTGGTAGGCAAAATCTTCTTCATCGTCATATTGTCCCTGATATTCGTCCTGAAAGTCCCGTACAAGGTCGTCCGCATCTTCCTCGCTCAAATCATGGCTTTTGTAGTTGCACCACACGAAAAAGGCTTCCTGTTCGGTGTCGCCCAACTTTTTCACCGCATCCCGCAAGGTGAAGAAGTTCTCGGAAATCCAGCTTTCGCCGATTAGGTTTTCCGGTACGTTCTCCCAGTCCTGAAACATATACTCCGCATCTTCCTCGTCCTTGTGAAGCTCCCGGCAGGCTTCGTAAAAATCTTCCTTGTCCGAATAGTCCGACAGGTCAAGCCATGCCCCGAACAATGAACCGTTGTTGTACTTGCCATAAGTACCTACATAAACTCTTGCTTCCGATAATGTTGCTGCTTTCATATCCTGTAATTTTTAAGTTTTTAATTTTATGCGGATTTGAGAGGTGAGGGAGTTGAAGTTTCACTGAACTTTTTTCCTGTTTCCCGTAAATCCGACTTTTTTTTATGCGTCTTCCGGTCGGGTCGGTCGTTTTCGTTTCACATAGGCTTAAAAGGACAGTGTTTAGAGTTTGCAGGGTTTTGTGGAAAAAATACCTCGCAACGAATGTCGCAGGGAAGATTTTTTCGCCAAACCTGAAAAGGCTTAACCTTGCAAACCCGTGAAGAACACGTAACTACCTTTGCCTATTGAAATAATAAAAACGACTTCCCGGCTGGAGGACTGCTTAATGAGGAAGATTTACAGGTTGGGGAACAGGGGAAAAGTTCTTGTTCCCCATTCAGTCCATTAGGGAATTGCCTATGCGGGCGGGAAAAACAAGTGTGTCGGGAGTTCACCTTCCGATACTCTTGTGCGGGTTTCAAAAGGCTCTTTTCACGAAAAACAGTCTGCGATGCCATGCACCGCTGGCGTTTCGGGAAATGTGCCTTTGGGAAAGGATATAAAAAATACGGGTAGCCCATAGACTACCCACAAGATGAAAAAATATATTATTGGAATATAGATAGTTATAGTACTTCTTATTTTCAAAATCGTTACCTATTTGTTTCCTGAACGATCATAGGTAGCAAAACCAATCGGACGGCGTTCTCTCTGCTGCTGCGACTGGCTCAAAAGTTGTGTAAGGGCTTGATACAATTCGTTGAACTGGGCATCGGTACTTACTTCCAGTTCCTCAATGCGTTTTACCAGTTCTTCATAACCAATTACCATCTGGCGCATAAGGACGAAAGCCCGCATGATGGAAATGTTTACCTCTATGGCTACCTTGGAACGGAGAACTGAAGAAAGCATGGCTACGCCCTGTTCGGTGAAAGCCATTGGCGGAGTAGGTGTATGACGAATGTTGTCGGGGAACTTATCACAATTTGTGATAAGTCCCGACCACTCGTCTTTGCTCAACTCAAACATGAAATCACTGGGAAAGCGGTCTATGTTACGTTTGACCGCCTGTTTCAAAGCTCGTGTTTCAACTTGGTAGAGTTCCGCTAAATGCAAGTCAAGCATCACACGGCAGCCTCTGACTTCAAAAATCTTGTTTTGGATAATCTGCAAGTCCATAATTGTATATTTATAGAGATTAAGTTTGGAATAATTCGGCAAGGCCAGGTCGCAATTTACGACCTGTTCCCTATAATCAAAATCACATGGCGACTTCCTTATAAATCTTTTCGATACCGACAAATTTCTTGTCAAGCCCCTGCATATCGCTGCTAATCTTGCTGTTAGTGATGCGGGCGTAAATTTGTGTTGTTTCAATGTTAGTATGTCCCAGCATCTTGCTGACGGTTTCAATGGGTACACCCTTTGCCAGCGTGGTGGTCGTGGCGAACGTGTGCCGGGCAAGATGGAATGTGAGATTCTTTTTAATCCCGCACACATCGGCAATCTCTTTCAGGTAGGCATTCAGTTTTTGGTTGCTGATTACAGGCAATATCTTTCCGTCCGGTAGCTTGCCTTTGTACTTTTTCAATATCATTTTGGGAATATCCAACAGGGGAACATTCACGTCCGTATTGGTCTTTTGCCGCTTCGTCATTATCCACAGATTGCCGTCAAATGACTTTCGGATATTCTCTTGCCGTAGGTTGGCGACATCACTATAAGCCAGACCGCAGAAACAGGAAAAGATAAACAAGTCCCTGACGTGTTCCAAACGCTCGGAAGCCATTTTCTTTTTGAGGATGATTTTTATCTCGTCTTCCGTCAAATAGCCCCTGTCCACTTTTTCCAGCCGGATTTTATAGCTGGCGAACGGGTCTTTGTCCAGTATGCCATTGTTTCGGGCTATGATGATGATGCGCTTGAAAAACTGCATGAACTTGGCGGTGGTGTTGTAACCGCACTTGCAGGCTGTACGCAAATACAACTCGAAATCGGTAATGAACATCGGGGTTATTTCTCGGATGGAAATATCAGAAAGGTTATATTTACTCTGTATGAACTCCGCAAGGTGACGACGTGTAACCTCATACTTACGGTAGGTCGCTATCGTCTTGGATATGCCAACAAGCTGTTTCACGTCCTCATTGTGCTTTTGGAACAAGGTAAGGATGGTTTCGTGGTTCTCGCTGTGTCCCAAAAACTCGTTTTTCACTTTCTCGGCAGTAACGTAATTATCACGCCGCTGCATTTCGTGGTAGATGGTGTTCAGCGATGCGTTTATATCACTTAACATACGGTTGATACGTCCGGCTTCCGCCGTGCGTCCGATAGCCTTGCCAGCCTTACCGTCCCACATTTCAGGCAGCACGTCCAATTTAGTATTAAAACGGCTTGCCACACCGTCCACTGTGATACGGGCGAAAAGGGGGTACGCACCGCCCGCTTTCTGCTTGTCTTTCTTTGCGTAAAAGCAAATGTTGAATGTCGATTTCATATACTCACTTTTTAGTTACAAAAATACTGTAAATGCTTAAAAAATGAGTTTTATGCAGGCTCGCCAAACACCGACAGAAGTTCGCCAATTTCCGACTATCTGTACCCCTTTTTTGATTTTGTTTGTCGGGGGTACGAGTTAGGTTAGAAACCTTGTCTTTTAGGGGCGAAAAAATGTACTTTAAGGCAGACACAAGGGGATAAAAAAAGTCCCACAAATCATTGAATTTGTGGGACTTGTCTGTTTGTTGTCCGGTTTTGTCCGTAACGTTCAGCGGAGAGACAGGGATTCGAACCCCGGGTGCCTCGCAGCACAACGGTTTTCAAGACCGCCGCAATCGACCACTCTGCCACCTCTCCTAAAATCCGTTTTCGGAAGTGCTTCGTTTCAAAAGCGATGCAAAGGTACGCATTATTTTTATATTTACAAATATCTGACGGCTTTTTTGATTATTTTTTTTCATTTCGTACCTTTGCAAGCAAAACAGTACACGTATAAACAGCTAAGAAACAGGAATTATGATATATCCTCAGAACTTTGAACAAAAAATTGGGTTCACTCAAATCAAACAACTGCTTGCGGGAAAATGCTTGAGTTCGCTCGGTAAAGAGCGGGTGGAAGAGATGACTTTCTCGGATAATTATGCGGATATTAACCGCCGGCTGGAACAAACGGTGGAATTCATGCGCATTCTGCAAGAAGAAAATGAGTTTCCAAGCCAGTATTTTTTCGATGTGCGTCCGTCGCTGAAGCGCATACGGGTAGAAGGTATGTATATGGACGAGCAGGAGGTGTTCGATTTACGGCGGTCGCTGGAGACGATTCGGGATATCGTGCGCTTCTTACAGGTTACCGACGATACGGAGGATGAACCGTCGTCTCCTTATCCTTACTTATGGGAGTTGGCAGGAGATGTGTTGGTTTTCCCCCAACTTATTGCCCGCATCAACGACATTCTCGACAAATTCGGAAAGGTTAAAGATAATGCTTCGGCTGAGTTATTGCGAATCCGGCGCGAACTGTCTGCCACTACGGGAAGTATTTCGCGCAGCTTGAATTCGATTCTTCGGGCTGCTCAGGCGGAGGGTTACGTAGATAAGGACGTTACGCCCACCATGCGAGACGGGCGTCTGGTGATTCCGGTTGCGCCGGGCATGAAGCGCAAGATACGGGGCATCGTACACGATGAGTCGGCTACCGGCAAGACGGTGTTCATCGAACCTACCGAGGTAGTGGAAGCGAACAACCGCATCCGTGAGTTGGAGGGGGAAGAACGGCGCGAGATTATCCGCATCCTCACCGAGTTTTCTGCCGTCGTACGCCCGCAAGTGCCCGCCTTGCTCCAGTCTTATGAGTTTCTGGCAGAGATAGACTTTATCCGCTCTAAGGCTTTGTTCAGCATCGAGATTAAGGCGGTCAAACCGGCTTTCGAGAACCGGCAGACCATTGATTGGTTTGAAGCAATCCACCCGTTGCTTCAGATTTCACTGGCAAAACACGGCAAGAAGGTGGTTCCGCTGGATATTGTACTCACTCCCCGCCAACGTATCCTGCTGATTTCAGGCCCGAATGCCGGAGGTAAATCGGTGTGTCTGAAAACCGTGGGACTGCTGCAATACATGCTTCAATGCGGGATGCCCGTACCGATGAACGAACGCAGCCACGCGGGGATATTCAGCAACCTGTTTATCGACATAGGAGACGAACAGAGCATCGAGGACGATTTAAGTACTTATTCTTCGCATCTTACCAACATGAAAATCATGATGAAAAACTGCGATGCGCGCAGCCTCATCCTTATCGACGAGTTTGGCGGAGGTACCGAACCGCAAATCGGGGGAGCCATTGCCGAAGCGGTGCTGAAGCGGTTTAATGCGAAACAGACTTTCGGGGTCATTACCACGCACTATCAGAACCTGAAACACTTTGCCGAAGACCATGAAGGGGTGGTTAACGGAGCGATGCTGTACGACCGTCATGAGATGCGGGCATTGTTCCAACTGCAAATCGGGAATCCGGGAAGCTCGTTCGCGGTAGAAATCGCACGGAAAATCGGACTTCCCGAAGAGGTGATTGCCGATGCTTCGGAGATTGTGGGAAGTGAGTATATTCAGAGCGACAAATACCTGCAAGACATTGTTCGCGACAAGCGGTATTGGGAAACGAAGCGCCAGAACATCCGCAAACGCGAAAAACAAATGGAAGATACCATCAGCCGTTACGAACAGGAGATAGCGGAGTTGGAGCGCAGCCGCAAGGAGATTCTGAAAAAGGCAAAAGAAGATGCCGAACGCTTGTTGCAGGAATCGAATGCCAAGATTGAAAATACGATTCGCACCATCAAAGAAACGCAGGCGGAAAAAGAGCGTACCCGCCAAGCACGGCAGGAGTTGAATGATTTCCGCCGACAAATGGAGGACGAAAGCAAGGCAGCGCTGGAAGAGAAGATTGCGAAGAAAATGGAAAAACTGCGCGAAAAGCAGGAGCGCAAGAAAGAAAAGAAAGCGCAACGCCAAACGGCATCGTCCGCACAACCCGCTGAGCCTAAGGTATTGCCCATCGAAGTGGGTACATACGTGCGGATAAAGGGACAGACCAGCACGGGGCAGGTTCTTGAAATTAACGGAAAAAATGCCGTTGTGATGTTCGGACTGATGAAAACCAACGTAAAGACGGAGCGTTTGGAGCGGACGGAAGCACCTAAACAGCCCAGTCTTTCTACCAAGACCTCGTTTGTAAGCAACGAAACGCAGGACCAGATGTATGAGAAAAAGCTCAACTTCAAGCAAGACATCGACGTGCGCGGAATGCGGGGCGACGAGGCGATACAGGCGGTTACGTATTTCATTGACGATGCCATCCTTGTGGGCATGAACCGTGTACGCATCTTGCACGGAACGGGAAACGGCATTCTCCGCACGCTTATCCGACAGTATCTGGCTACGGTTCCGGGGGTTGCCCATTTCCAAGACGAGCATGTACAGTTTGGAGGTGCAGGCATTACGGTGGTCGACTTGAAATAGAGCGTTTTTAAGAGAAAAAACATAACTCATTCATTATAAGACAAATAACACTAACGGTATATTTCAAAAAACGCTACCGTTAGTGTTGTCCATCCCATGCGGATGCGTTACCTGATTCTACCCATAGAGTTGACCGGTTCTATGGGTAGCGTTTTTTCTGTCTCCGAAGAGAGCCGAATGGCGTTTACGATTCCTACTCTGCGTGCATGTCCGTACCCTGAACTTCGCTGCTGAACTGCCCTTTTGCCACACGGGTCACTACCCTGTCGCCGGGCTTTAAGAGGGAAGCATCTGTTACGGCTTTCCCGTCTTTCAGTGTGATGCTATACCCGCGCTTTAACAGCAAGTCGGGCGAAGCTGCCTCCACAGACTTTTCCAACAAATCCAACCGATGTTTTTCTTTCAACAAGCGTGCTTGCAAGGCTACCGACAGCCGCGATGACAGCTCCAAACGGTATTGTTCTCTTGCCAAACGAGACTGCCATGCCATTTCCATGCGCTTAGCCAACCGTTCGCACCGGAAATCTTCACGCTGAAGCCGCATCTGCACACGCGCCGGGATGCGGGTTATGCAGCGTTCCAGCCGCTCTTTCTCCCGGTTCAGGCGGGCAGGCACTTCCTGACGTATATAATAAGCATAGTTTTCGAGCTGTTCGGCGGTATGACGCAAGTGGTTTACCAGAAATTCGGCTGCGGCGGTAGGTGTCTTAACGCGGGTGTGCACAACGAGGTCTATTACCGTATCGTCTCGTTCGTGTCCGATACCGGTGATGATGGGCAGCGGAAACTGTGCACAACTGGCAGCAAGGTCGTAGGTATCGAATCCCGATAAGTCGGATGTGGCTCCTCCACCCCGGATGATAACCACCACGTCCCACTTTTCGCTTTCGGCATAAATACGGTCTAACGCCGCGATAACCGATGCTTCTACCCGCTCGCCCTGCATGATGGCGGGAAACAGACGCGGGTAAAAGGCAAAGCCGAACGCATTATTCTCCAACTGGTTACAGAAATCGCCGTAACCGGCTGCCGTAGCCGAGGATATGACAGCGATGCGCTGCGCAAGCACCGGCAGTTCCAGCTCCTTATTCAGGCTCAACACGCCTTCTTCTTGCAGGCGCAAAAGTATTTCGCGCCTCCGCCTTGCCATATCGCCCAACGTATAGGCGGGGTCAATGTCTACTATCGTCAGCGAATAGCCGTAAAGTTCGTGAAAGTCGACTGTAACTTTCACCAGCACCTTGATACCCGATACGAAGGCTTGCCCCGTTTCCTGCTCGAAATAAGGTTTCAGTTGGCTGAACACGTTGCTCCAGATAATTCCTCTCGCTTTGGCTATCAGCGAATTGCTTTTCGGGTCTTTTTGCACACACTCCAAGTAACAATGCCCCGAATAATTGGCACGTACGTCGCTCAGTTCTACCTGTACCCAATATTCATCGGGCAGGCAGGTACGTACGCTACGGCGCACCAACTGGTTCAGTTCGAAAAGTGACAGTACGTTTTTTTCCATATACCGGTTGATGTTTCAGGTTCAACGAGGTTTCATTTCCATCCCCAACCGATAGGCTTTCCACATATCGGGGACTCCGTAACCAAAGATATTATCCGGATAATCCGCCCTGTCGGACGCACGGCGCACCACATCAATAAGTTCTTTTACCGTAAGCCACGGGCAGGCTTGCCACAAACACGCCACTGCCCCGCAGCAAATCGGCGAAGCAAACGAAGTTCCGTTGGCAAACGATGTTCCTCCATCAGTACCAGTCACACTGGCATGAACTCCCATCGCCATCACATCGGGTTTGATTCTGCCGTCGGCGGTATTACCGATGGAAGAAAACGTAGCATTTACCCTCATCGAGTCTACAGCCCCCACCGTCAGTACGCCTTCGGCATCCGCCGGAGGCGTTATCTTTTTCCAAGTATCCATGCCCGAATTTCCCGCACTGCACACCACTAACATTCCTTTAGCGGCAGCCATCTCAGCCGAAACCGTCATCAGTGAAGTTTTTCCGTCGAGGTCTCGGTAACGGTAATCATAAGAAGGGTCGTCGAAAGAATAATATCCCAGCGAAGTATTCACCACATCCACCCCCACACTGTCGGCAAACTCTATCGAAGCCGCCCAGTTATCTTCTTCCACGGGCTGTTCTGTATCATTATCTTCCGAACGGAGCAACCAGTAAGCAGCTTCGGGCGCTGTTCCTACCATCACATGGGGTACGTTGGCAGCCATACACGACAAGACTTTCAGCCCGTGGCTATGCTCGGCGTAGATGTCCGACTGTGGATTCACAAAGTCGCGCGTGCCCTTCAAATCCAGTTTTTTAAACATCTTCATCGCATCCACATTATAAAAACCGGCATCAATCACGGCTATCAACATGCCTTCGCCCCGGAATCCTGCCGCATGTAAGCTGTCTGCGTGGAGCATCCGTATCTGACCGGCTCCCATACCGTAATAATCTTTTTGCTTTTTCCAAACGTTCTTTACCTCCTTTTTCCGGTCTGCATTCGACGGATAAACCGTGTCGGGAGACACCCAAACTCTTTTTACTGACTCCACAAAAGGATTCTTCTTAAAGGCTTCTGCCGTCAATTCATCAGATGTCTGGACAAGCACCGTATTGTTCCACTTGCTTGCCGACAAATATTTGCCGCCTTGCTCTACCAGCTTGCGGACGTACGATTCGCATACCGGCAAGTCGGTAGAATCGACCGCAATGCCCTGCTTCGCCCTACGCTCCAACGCACGGGCGGACAAAAACTCCTCCGGCTTATCCAGCGCATAAACGGTTTCTGCCTTATCCGTTAATTTCACACGATACTTATAACTCTTCTCTCCGGCATGAACATTCGACAGTACACATGCCAATAACAAACCTATCAGTGTAATCCTTTTCATCAATACATTATTTTATATCGGACAAATATAACGAAAGTTTTTCAGAAGAATACGCACGCCCACCTTACGCAATGCAGATTATTTACGAAGAAATATAAAATCCATGCCTCAATTCAATGGTTTCTCGAACAAAAAATATATATTTGCCTGTAACAATCAACTAAACCAACAGCACTATGAGCGAACACTATGTTATTAATTTAGGACGTCAGTTAGGAAGTGGCGGAAAAGAAATCGGTGAAAAGCTGGCTAAAGAATTAGGCATTGCCTTCTACGATAAAGAACTGATTAACCTTGCTTCGGAAGAAAGCGGACTCTGCCGCGAGTTTTTCGAAAAAGCCGATGAGAAAGCATCGCAAACAATTTTAGGAGGTTTGTTTGGTACACGCTTTCCGTTTATTACCGAAGGCGCATATCCCTATAACTCGTATTTAAGCAACGACTCACTGTTTAAAATCCAAAGTGATGTCATCCGCCACCTTGCCGAGAAACAATCCTGCCTTTTCGTAGGACGGTGTGCCGACTATATCCTGCGCGACCATCCGCGCTGCGCGAATGTCTTTGTATCGGCATCGCCTGAAGCACGCATCCAGCGCCTGATGAGCCTTCATAACATCGACGCTGAAGAAGCCGAAGAACTGATGGAGAAAGCAGACAAGAAACGTTCTTCTTACTATAATTATTATAGTTACAAGACGTGGGGAGCTGCTGCCACTTACCATCTTTGCATCGACTCTTCGGTACTGGGTATCGACGGAACAGTGGAGTTTATCAAGAAGTTCGTATCGCTGAAACTGAAATTATAGCCTTCGCAACGAATACAGACCTGTACAGGCATACTATTTTCATTAAAGCGCGGTGAAAAGCACGGAGAATCACACTCTGATTTCTACTTTTCACCGCGCTTTACTCATCAAAAAGTTATCGGTAATTTCAAACTTCTGCCTGTTTGTCAGTATCCGTCTGCCAAATCGCGTTTTAATGTAACAATATTGTCATACCATAGCCTTCCTATTTGATTTACATCAATAAAACAGGGGAAAAGAGAAGTTTTATGCTGTAAAACATATTTTCTATCTAAAAATGCACTATCTTTGCAGTGTAATCAAAAGAAAATAAGTCTAGACTCAACTAAACGAACACGAAGATTGTTTTAAGGAAATAAGATTAGTGAACACTGAAGGTCAGCCGTGAGGCTCACCCGATTTTAGGTAAAGTTTTTAGGTATTATTTTTATTAACTAAAAAGAAAGGATAACATTATGAAAAAGGTAAAGAACATTTTTCACAAGATTATGAACGCAGACCCGATGATTTGGGGATACGTAATGCTCAACGACAACATGGTGAGCAAGAAGTAAATGAGCTGACAGCCATTTATAAAGCGTCAGCTTTAGTAGAGAATCTGATAAATGCCGAGAGGCTTTCGTAAATAATAAATTAAAAACGAAAAGCGATCACCAACGTGGTCGCTTTTTTTATTGCCTTTTTGTATCTATCTTTGTAGAAAAAAGAGTGACAACGATGGCACACACCGTAATAGATACAGATAATCCCGAATTTCAGAATGCGCTGAAGCTGATACAGTATACTCATCAGTCGGTGTTCCTGACGGGAAAAGCCGGTACCGGCAAATCGACTTTTCTGAAATATGTGTGTCAAAACACAAAAAAGAAATATGTGGTACTTGCTCCTACGGGAATTGCTGCCATTAATGCCGGAGGAAGTACGCTACATAGCTTTTTCAAACTGCCTTTTCATCCGTTACTGCCGGACGACCCGAAGTTTCAAGGAAACAAATTGCATGATTTTCTGAAGTATTCGTCTGACCACCGCAAGCTGATACAGAACATCGAACTGGTGATTATCGACGAGATTTCAATGGTGAGAGCCGATATTATCGACTTTATAGATAAGGTATTACGGGTATATTCGCGGAATATGCGAGAGCCTTTCGGGGGGAAACAGCTCTTGTTGGTAGGCGACATCTTTCAGTTGGAACCGGTGGTGAAGAGCGACGAGAGGGAAATCATCAACCGTTTTTATCCGAATCCTTATTTCTTTTCGGCAAGGGTATTTCAGGAGATGGAACTGGTGGCTATCGAACTGACGAAAGTGTACCGACAGACAGACCAAGTATTTGTAAGCGTACTCGACCACATCCGTACCAATACTGCCGGGGCTGCCGACCTTCAGCTACTGAATACGCGCTATAATACGCCTATACGAAAAGACGAAAACGATTTATACATCACCCTCGCCACACGCCGCGACACGGTAGATTACATCAACGAACAAAAGTTGGCAGAGCTGCCGGGCGAACCCGTTACGCTTCAGGGCGAAATCAAAGGAGAATTTCCTCTAAACAGCCTTCCTACCCTCATGGAACTCGTGATAAAACCCGGCGCTCAGGTTATTTTTATCAAAAACGATGCGGACAAGCGGTGGGTAAACGGGACTATCGGTACGGTTTCAGGCATTTCAGACGATGGAAATATCTACATCATTACCGAAGACGGAAAGGAAATGGACGTTCACCGGGAGAGTTGGAGCAACGTGCGTTACCGTTACAATGAAACCGAGAAAAAGATTGAAGAAGAAGAGTTGGGCACGTTTACGCAGTACCCCATCCGTCTGGCGTGGGCTATTACCGTACACAAAAGTCAGGGACTGACCTTCAGCCGGGTGGTTATCGACTTCACGGGAGGGGTGTTTGCAGGCGGACAGGCGTATGTGGCGTTGAGCCGCTGTACTTCGCTCGACGGGATTCAGTTGAAACGCGAAATCACACGAGGGGATATTTTTGTGCGTCCCGAAATCGTGGCTTTCTCCAAGCGGTTCAACAACCAGCAGGCAGTAGACCGCGCCATGAAGCAGGCACAGGCAGATATTCAGTACGTAGCCGCTGCACAGGCATTCGACAAAGGGGACTTCGAAGAGTTTCTCAATCAGTTTTTTAAGGCTATCCACAGCCGGTACGACATTGAAAAGCCAATCATCCAACGACTTATCCGGCGAAAGTTAGGGGTTATCAACCAACTGAAAGCCGAAAACCGGCGGTTGAAAGAACGGATGCAGGAGCAACAGAAGAATCTGGAAAAATATGCACACGAGTATTACCTCATGGGCAACGAATGTATAACCAAAGCACACGACCCGCAGGCTGCCATCGCCAATTACAACAAGGCGATTGAACTTTATCCTACGTATGTCGATGCTTGGGTAAGAAAAGGGGTTACGCTGTTTGATGCCGACCGCATTGACGAAGCGGAAGCATGTTTGAATGAAGCGGTGAAGCTCCGCCCCAACGAGTTTAAGGCGGTATATAACCGGGGGAAGTTGCGCCTACACACGGGAGACACCGAGGGAGCTCTTGCCGACTTAGACAAGGCTACCAGCCTGAAGCCTCATCACGCGGG
This sequence comes from Bacteroides caecicola, assembly GCF_023337095.1. NCBI lineage: Bacteria > Pseudomonadati > Bacteroidota > Bacteroidia > Bacteroidales > Bacteroidaceae > Bacteroides > Bacteroides caecicola. The sequence goes on along the minus strand of NZ_JAMBLM010000012.1, from coordinate 40,292 downwards.
GGCGCACGAGTGTTTTGCCGATGCGCTCGACAGCGCCGGAAAAGAAACGGAAGCCGCCCTGCACTACCGGATAGCCGAGGAACTCCGGAAAAGGAAGAACAACTAAACCATCAATATCATTATGGAAGAGATAAAGAGAATCTTGCACGAGGGAAACTATTCATGCGTCATCAAAAACGCTTACGGCATACATACCTACACGCAAAGAGGAGTTGCCGACCTGTACGATTTATATACCCAAAAGCCTGAGTACCTGAAAGATGCTTCCATTTCCGACAAGGTTATCGGTAAAGGGGCTGCCGCACTGATGGTATTGGGAGGCATCACAAACGTATATGCCGACGTAATCAGTACGCCTGCACGCCGACTGCTGGAAGACGCAGGAGCAAAGGTAACGTGTGGCGAAGAAGTACCTTTCATCATCAACCGTGCCAAGAATGGAAGATGTCCGCTCGAAACTGCCTGCGGGGATTTGACTTCCGCCCAAGAGATGCTTCCCGTTATTATCAAATTCGTGACAGAAATGAGAAAAAAGGGTTAAAAAACGCAAGCCGTAGCGTTGCCCCTTTCTTCCCATAGAAACAATCAACACTACGGCTTGCGTTAACCGATGCATCAGGTAGAAATTTATCACGCAGCTTTCTGCATGAAAAAGCAACCCCCTATTCCGTTGGACATTCACAGGAGAACATTCGGTTCCGCCTGTCATTCAACAGAATAGGGGGTTAATAGTTCCCTTAAAAATCAGGGCTCGGAATTATCCGATTATACCAAGTGGGCAATGAGTTCTTCGCGGTCGCCTTCCAGCAAGTCGATTACCGGAATTTCAATCATCGTATAGCATCCCGGTTGTTGTCTCATTGAAGCACGGGCAACGCATACCAATACCTGAGCCGTAAGAGCCGGGTTGTTAATCTTCATATCAAACTCGAACAACTGGTTATGGGTTTTACCCGATACGCCTTTGCGAACCAAGTTCACACCGTGGCCTACATCGTTCAAATCGTCAACGCTCGGAACCTGAATTACATGCGTTTCATCGTTTACAAAGTAGGGGTCTGTCTTGATAGCAGCTTCTACAGTCTTAAAGTCGGCTCCCTCTTCCAGTTCTACGTACACCATACGGCGGTGAATGCCCGTACCCACGGGAATCGTCATTGAAAGAGCGTCTTTCACTCCGTTGATGGCACGCACGGCAACCGAGTGTCCCATGCTGCGTCCCGGACCAAAGTTAGTGTAAGTAATTCCCTTCGGAGCAATAGCCTGCAGCAACGCACGTACTACCGAGTCGCTTCCCGGGTCCCAGCCTGCCGAAATTACAGACACAGCGTTATGAGCCTTTGCGGTTTCGTCGAGCGAGCGGCGCAACTGCGTAATCTGCGTATGAATATCGAAACTGTCAACCGTATTGATGCCGAGCGCCAAGATTTCTTTAGCGTATGCCTCTACGCTACGGGTAGGAGTAGCAAGAATAGCCACGTCTACATCCTTTAATTCTTTGATATCTTTTACTACCGGATAGTCAGCCAGTTCAGCCGGCTTGTTTTCTGCACCGTGGCGACGAACAATTCCGGCTACTTCAAAATCGGGAGCAGCCTCAAGCGCTTCCAATGTAAACTTACCAATGTTTCCGTATCCTACTACGGCAGCTCTAATCTTCTTCATAATGATATTGAATGTTTAATGATTGATTCTTAAATTACGGTTGCAAAAATACGGAATTAGAATCATTCCAAACAACAACATTCGGGATGATTTGAAAATAAAAATCGTAAAACTTACGATTTATAACTTACTTATACCTATTTTTGTACATTAAATTATAATTTATTCGAAAAAGATGATTGAATATATCAAAGGAGAACTTACCGAAATAACGCCGGCTCTGGCGGTGATAGAATGTAACGGGGTAGGATACGGTGTGAATGTATCGCTGAACACTTACTCTGCCATACAGGGGAAAAAAAACGTAAAGTTATACATCTACGAGGCAATCAGGGAGGATGCGTACGTGTTATACGGCTTTGCCTCGAAGCAGGAGCGCGAATTGTTTCTGCTGCTCATCACCGTTTCGGGCATCGGAGGAAACACGGCGCGCATGATACTCTCGGCTCTTTCGCCGTCGGAGCTATGCAACGTTATCAGCAGCGGAAACGAGAAATTGCTTAAAACCGTAAAGGGTATCGGACTAAAAACCGCCCAACGCATCATTGTGGAGTTAAAAGATAAGATTGCGACCATCGGCGTTGATTCGGCAATGCCGGTAAGTACCGTTGTATCGTCTGTACAAACCGAAATATACGAAGAAGCTGTTTCGGCACTTACCATGCTGGGGTTTGCCCAAGCTCCTTCGCAGAAAGTGGTTGCCTCCATACTGAAGGAAGAACCGGATGCGGCGGTAGAGAAAGTTATCAAACTGGCACTGAAGCGACTGTAAACGCATGTGTCCGACACGCGAGACGGGGAGCGAATTATCCCATCGTCTCGCTATAAAAATCGAACAATTCGTAAATATCTTCCTGCGAAGCAGTCTGGTTGATGCGAATATCCCCCACTTCGCCCAGCAAAGTAAAGTTTATCACACCCGATGATACATTCTTTTTATCATGCTTCATAAACTCGTAGAAGGTATCGTAATCTTTACACGTAAAGGGCAGCCTTCCGTAGTTGTCTTTGATAAACTGAATGGTCTGACGTAACTTATCAGACGGGAAACCTACCTGTATGTGAGAAAGATACAGTTCGCATACCATTCCCCACGCCACGGCATACCCATGCAGCACGGGATGTTCGGTTTTCAGAGCGAAACTCTCAAAGGCATGTCCCACCGTATGACCGAAGTTCAACGCCTTCCGGATGCCTTTTTCAAAGGGGTCTTGAGCTACCACGTCTTCTTTTACCTGTACCGAACGTGCCACCAACTGCTGCAATACACCGTAATCCACCCGTTCCATATCGAAAGCCAACAGTTCACTCCAATGGGCTACGTTGCTGATAAGTCCGTGTTTCAGCATCTCGGCATAGCCCGACAACAGGTTCTCGCGGTCGAGAGTCCGCAAGAATTCACAGTCGATAAGCACTTGGTCGGCAGGTGCAAACGCCCCTATTTCGTTCTTCAGTCCGTTAAAGTTAATTCCTGTTTTTCCTCCTACGGCTGCATCCACCATCGAAAGCAACGTAGTCGGTATATTAATGTAAGAGATACCTCGCTTGAATGTGGCTGCTGCAAATCCTCCCAAGTCAGTCACCATACCGCCCCCCAAATTAATCAGCAACGAATGGCGCGTGGCTCCTTTCTCGCTCAACTGGCTCCACACGTATGCCAGAGTCTCTAAGTTTTTATGCACATCCTCAACGCCGATACAGATAGAAACGGCATCTTTCAGACAACTTATATGCTCGATGACCGGATAACAAAACCGAAAAGTATGTTCATCGGTAAGTAAAAACAGCTTGTCGTAGGCATGAGACGCAACGGCTGTCTCCAAATCTTTTTCAAAATTCCGGCAAATAATCACTTCTTGTTTACTCATAAATGTATAGTTTTCGGCTACAAATTTAGAAAAAAGATACATAAAAGTAGAGAACAGTTTACAAATAAATACTTACTCGCTTAAGTTGGATTAATCCACAAGAAAGCTCACCGACGTAAGAAACCGATTCGAAATTCACTCAAAAAAAGCATAACATTAAAAAAAATGAAAGAAAAATCACAAAAATCAATTCATGAGATTAAACCTTTAAACCCGTAAGGTGTCAAAAGAACAATCAATCTTAATCATAGGAATTAGAATGAAAACATGGGTTTTGGGGATACTGCTGATGGCTATTTCTGCAATTTCCGCTTTTGCACAAAGCGGCAGCGGTAGAGCTACCGTTACAGGAACGGTGCTCGACGGGGGCGACAAATCGCCCGTCATGCAAGCGACAGTACAAATTCTGTCATTAAAAGACAGTACGATGGTAAAAGGAAATGTAAGCGACCTTGATGGAAACTTTGCCTTATCCGTACGTCCGGGAAAATATTTACTGAAAATATCGTATATCGGTTATACTACATTTTTCCGGCAAATCGAAATGACTCGAAACAAGCCCCGTCTGAACGTGGGTAATATTGAATTGCAGGCTGATGCCATCATGTTGGGAGAAGCCGTGGTTGTAGCGCAAGCCCCCGAAGTGACAGCGGCAGAAGACACATTAGTATATAATAGCTCAGCCTATCGTGTGCCCGAAGGCTCGGCTTTAGAGGAGTTGGTGAAAAAACTTCCGGGCGCAGAAGTGGATGAAAATGGTAAAATAACCATCAACGGAAAGGAAATCAAAAAAATCATGATAGACGGCAAGGAGTTTTTTGCTGACGATCCGAATATCGCCATGAAGAACCTGCCGGTGAATATCATCGACAAAGTGCGTGCGTATGACAAACAATCTGACTTGGCACGTGCCACAGGTATTGATGATGGCGAAGAAGAAACCGTTCTCGATTTAAGTGTAAAGCCGGGAATGAACAAAGGATGGTTCGGCAATGCTGACTTGGCAGCCGGAACAGAAGACCGTTACAGCGGGAAAATCATGCTTAACCGCTTCTGGGGAGACAACCAGTTTACCGTAATCGGCTCAATGAACAACGTGAACGACCAAGGATATCCCGGCGGTGGAGGCGGATTCAGGTGGGGAGGACAAAACGGACTGACCGCCATAAAAATGGGAGGATTTAACTTCAGCACTACTTCCGAAAAATTAGAAACAGGCGGTAGCGTTAATTTCAATTATAAAGATGCGGACATTATCAGCAAACAGGCATCGGAAACGTTCGTTTCTTCAGACAACAGTTCTTTCCAAAATGCATTGATTGCACAGCGGAACAAAAACACGGCGCTTACGGCTGATTTCCGCATCGAATGGCGTCCTGACACAATGACAATGTTACTCGTACGGCCGAGGTTAAGCTACGGAGATACAGACAATACAGAAAGCTCCAATTCGGGAACATTTAATGCAGAACCTCAGAATACGACAGACGAGTTAATTGCTGCCATACAGGAAGGAAACCTGACCGACTTAATGGCAGAAGAAAACATAGTCAACACCATTATACGTAACAGCCTCAGCAAGTCGAGCGATTTCAATGTGGGCGGTTCGGTGATGTTCAACCGTCGTTTGGGCAAAGCGGGGCGTAACATCAACTTCCGCGGTACGTATAATTACACCAACAGCAGCAGCGAACAATTTTCTACGTCAGAAACCGAATACTTCCAGATGACCGACGAAGAGCGGTTGGAGATTCTGAACCGCTACATCTCCACTCCTACGCTGAACAATAATTTCAGTGCGCGTGTATCGTATAGCGAACCTATCTTTAAAGGAGGATTTTTACAGTTCAGCTATAATTTCCAATACCGATACTCTACCACCGACAACTCTACGTATACCATGCCCAATGACTGGACAATAGATAACGGCTACGGAGGAGAATATACGGGCGTGCTGGACAAGGAAAACAGCAAGAGCGCACACTATACATACTATAACCATCAGGCAGAATTAGCCTTACGGTGGATTCGTGAAAAAATGCGCTTGAACGTGGGAGTATCGTTCCAGCCCCAAAAAACAGAACTGTCATACAAGAAAGGGGATTTAGATACGGTAACCGTACGCAATGTGTTCAACTTTACGCCGACACTCGATTTCCGTTATAAGTTTAACAAGACAAGCCAGCTCCGCATCAACTACCGCGGACGCAGCTCGCAACCGAGCATGACCGACTTGCTCCCTGTTGAAGATACAACCGACCCGTTGAATATCCGTCGGGGAAATCCGGGGTTGAAGCCTTCGTTCACCAACTCGTTCCGGGCATTCTACAACACGTTTAATACGGAAACCCAACGAGGCATGGTGACTCACGTCAGCTTCAGCAATACGATGAACAGCGTAAGTAGCCGGCGTGTATACAATGAAACAACCGGTGGATATATTACTACGCCGGAAAACATCAACGGAAACTGGAATCTGTTCAGCATGTTGGGCAGCAACACCGCATTGCGGAACAAGAAATATACCATTAATACGTTTACTACGGCAAGTTACAACAACATCGTGAGCTACATCAGCGACAATACCGAAACGACCAACGACGACCGCAACAAGACCCGCCAGTTACGACTGGGCGAACGCTTGCGCGGAACGTATCGTACAGACTGGTGGGAAGTATCGCTAAACGGTTCGTTAAATTATACCCACTCACGAAACAACTATCAGGAACAAAACAACATGGATACTTACGACTTTTCTTACGGGGCGAGCACCAACATACGCTTGCCGTGGAATATGTCGATTGCCACCGACCTTTCTCAGAACTCACGTCGCGGATATTCTGACAACAGCATGAACCGCGACGAGCTGATTTGGAACGCACAGATTTCTCAAGATTTCCTGAAAGGCAATGCCGCTACGGTAAGTATTCAGTTCTACGACATCCTGCGCAACCAGAGCAATGTAAGTCGAGCTATTACGGCAGCCATGCGAAGCGATACGGAATATAATGCCATTTACAGTTACTGCATGGTACACTTCATTTACCGTCTGAATCTCTTCGGAGGCAAAAACGGAGGACCGTCGATGGGAGGGCCGCACGGCAGAGGTCCGGGATTCGGACCGCGTCCGCACCGCTTCTAAAAGCCTTTTTACCCTGATTATACAGCAAACGCAACCCATACCAACGAGCTGAAAAACGGTATGGGTTGCGTTTGTTTGTTTATTGGGAAGAAACAAAAATTCTACCGCATAAGATGAGTCACTCTATGGGTAGCGTTTTTATACGCCGCGGGATGTCGTAATTATAATATTTCCCACCGAATTTATCTGCTTGCGGACCGTATGAAAACACGGGAAGCATGATAGGCGTATGGTCATCGGTAACGTAACAGGCAGTCATACGTCCGGTCTGGTTATCTCCGTCTATCAGCGTCAAACCTCCGGTTTCATGGTCTCCCGTTACAATAACCAGCGTCTTGCCGTCACGGTCGGCAAACTTCAATGCCTCTGCCACGGCGCGGTCAAATCCCAACGTCTCCACTACCGAAGCCGGGAAACAGTTCGAATGTCCGGCATAATCAACCTTCGCCCCTTCTACCATCAAAAAGAATCCCTTCGGGTTTCTACCATTCAACAACTCGATGCTGCGCCGGGTAGCGTTTGCCAGCAAATCGAAATTATCCGTATCGGTAGCCTTCGCCATTTCCTCGTCTATGCAGACAACCTTAGCCGTATCAGCATCTATTTCGTCTGCCTGCGTTACAAAACGGTATCCCCTCTGCTTCAGTTCATTCCGCAAATCCAAACCGTCTTTGCGCCGGACGAAACACTCCATACCGCTTCCTGCCAGCACTGACAACTTTCCGTTGAGTAACTCGCGCGTCAAGTCTTCCGCATTATCACGCTCTACGTTATGACCGTAAAAGGCTGCGGGAGTTGCGTCTGCCACATTCCCCAACGTTACTACTCCACAGTCTTTCCCGGCTTCCTTAAAGAAATCGGTCAGTTGCGGATAAGGTTTACCGTCGTCGCTCATTGCAATGTGGCGGTTTGAATTCTGCTCGCCTGTTGCCAATGCGCTGCCGGCTCCTGCCGAATCGGTGGTAAACGCATCGCGTGAAGAAGTTGTAATCAATCCCAAATGTTTTAACAATAACATGTTCAACCCGTTATTCACCCGGTCGGCAGCAGTTATCTGCGCCAGTCCCATCCCGTCGCCTATCAGCAGAATTACATTTTTCACCGGCAAATCGGCGCCATCGTTAAGGTAAGAAGGAGTGTACAGCGGAATACGCTCGGCGAGTTGCAGCTTGTCATTACGGAAACCGGCAAAATCGTGAGTTGTCTTGTCTAATCGGTCGGTGCGCGTCACTCCGGTCGCAGAGGCTGAAGCATCCCCGCCAATCACATACGTCTTATTATGCCAGTTTGAAAAGAAATCGGCACAACGCTCCACGCGGTCGGTATTTATGTAATCAATACCCATCGACTGAAACAAGTTCCACGCCGTAATGCCATCGGGAGCTCCCCAGAAACGTATAGGCTTTCCTGCTGCATGGGCACGGCTGACAGCCTCTGCTATCCGAACCCTTTCGGAAGCCACAGGCAACCCTTTCCCATTCCATTTCGACAGGCTTTGGAAGTCTACACTAAACAAAGCCACCCGTTCCAACTGTCGGGCGGTATAGTTTTGATTTAAATCGCCGTCAAAACAGATGTACTCCGGATAACGAGCAAATTCATCCGGAGCGGGCACACGTCCGGTAATCGTTACGCGCACCGCATTCGGATTAACCGAAGGATTGAATACAGACGGATGCTCCTCAAACAGACGTGTCAGTGCATCCATAAAAGCAGACGTGTTATCGGATTTTATTTCGATAAGCAGTTGCAGCGGACGTGCCTCATCTGCCCAAGCCTGCCCGTTGTTCTGCTTATACAGCGAAAGTATCGGCTGAAGATAAAGCTGTTCAAACGTGCGGCCGTCAGCGATGTCTTTTTCATCGTGACACACATAAAACTGTCCGTCGCGGTAAAACATATCCACTTCGATGGAATATATCTTTTGGGCGTACGCCTGATAAAACGGAACGGTGCGCGTATAATCGTTATGCGAATGTATCTTAACGGGATATTGCGCATTGGCAGACTGCAAACAGCAGCCTGCCAATAAAACTCCCATTACAGCAAAATGTTGTAAATTGGTAATACTCATACGTAAGTAACTAAACTATCAAACAACTTATCTTTAATATCCTTCGTTTTGTTTCAACAACCCGTTCGATTTGGTTACCTGTTCAGGAGAATAAGGGAATACCATCATATAATCCTGATAGGGTTCTTTATTAGGATAATCGGCATAGTAACCTATCGTAAACGCAGAAGTGGGGCTGGTACGGTCTTCGTAATTACGTACTCTCGGACGCGAATTGAGTTCTTTTTCAGCCAATGCCTTGATTTCGGAATTGGAAGAGCGGTGCCAACGTTTCAAATCGAACAAATGGTCGGTAAACTCAAAAGCCAACTCGCAACGACGTTCGTGATACAAATCGGTCATGGTAGGCGTATGGTCTAATAACGTCAGGTTTGAACGCTCACGGATGCGGTTCAAATCCGATAAAGCCAATTCCGGCTGGTTGGTCATAATGTAAGCCTCTGCACGGAACAAGAGCATTTCGGCAAAACGAATCAACGGAAAGTTCACACGCGCCGTAGGCCAGTCGCCGTTCGGGTTTACATAACCGTCTGCTATGGCATTGGCGTATTTAAACGGGTCCATGTATTTGTTTACCTGAAAACCGGCTTCCAAATCAGAAGAAGAAGCAAAACGCATGGTTTCTCCGAAGAACTGAAACTCTTGGTTATACTCTAAGATAGAGCGAACCAAGCGGTCGTTTCCCGCACCGTCTTTCGCCATTTCTTCGTAGATATCGAGCGTGGGCTTGATTTGTCCCCAACCGTTATATACGCCCCATCCTTTATTTTCCAATACTACACCGGGGAAATCCGAACCTCCTCCGTTCACTCCGCCTGTCGACGGAATAGACCAAATGTATTCAGCATTCCAATAATCGGCAAAATCAGAAGAGAATAACTCATCGAAAGTCTGAGCCAAATCACGCCCGTATTCGGTTTCCAACAATCCGACCATCGTAATGACATTGTTCCACTGCGATTCGTCCCATGTAGCCCAATACGCATAAACCTTTGCTTTATAAGCCACGGCTGCTGCCTGATGAGCTCTTCCCCGTTCATCTTCAGTATATTCCTCAAATTTAGGCAAGTATTCGATGGCGCTATCCATGTCTTCTATAATCAGCCGGTAATTATCCATCACCGTGGGCTGTTGCGGAGGTATTGAGCTATCATACTCTCCTTCAAAATCCTCGTAACGCACAAAGGGTACCCCCTGCTTGTCGGTTCCGTAACGGTATGCCACCAAGAAATGAGTCATCCCGCGCATAAAATAAGCCTCTCCCAAGCTGCGCTTTTCCACATCGCTGAGTTCCGTTCGGGTTTCTTTGTCGAGCAACTGCTTAATAATCCAGTTGGCACGCGACATTACTTGATAGAAAGTATCGAATGAATTTCGCAAAGGTTCCTCATCGCCGGTATACGACAGCGTAGCAAGCGAATTAAAATTACGGGTACGTCCCCACACGATATCGCAGGCAGCCCCCTGCTCCCAAAACAGGTCGCGCCCGAATACGGTTTCTTTATGGAGTGGTTTATACAGCCCGTCAATCGCATCGATAGCCTGCTGGTCGTTCGTGAAATAAGCATTTGTAATGGCACTTCCTTCGGGTTGTACGTCCAAGAAATCACTGCATGAACCGAAAAGCAACGCCGATACAGCCAAAACCGATAAATATAGTTTTTTCATGATTTGCTAATTAAGTTTATTATATAATAGTCTGGTTTTAATACGTTAGTTTTACTCCGAAAGAGAACACGCGCGATACCGGATACTTCATCGCATCATATCCGCCACATTCCGGGTCCATACCCGAATAATCTGTTATCGTAAATAAGTTCTCACCGCTGAAATAAACAGACATACTACTGTTACGGTCTTTCAGATGCGCCCATTTACGGAGTACATCAGACAAATCATAAGACAGTGTCAGGTTCTTGAAACGGAGGTACGAAGCATCTTCCAAATACCAGTCGGAAACGGTGGTAAAGTTACCGTTGGGGTCGTTTTTCGACAATCGGGGGATATTGGATGAAGTGTTGGTCGGACTCCATGCGTTCAGGATTTCTTTCGAGCGGTTAAAGTTTCCTTCCACATCACTCAGCGACATGTATTTACCGATATACAAAGCCTGTGCGCCTCCTACTCCCTGAAACATTGCGCTTAGCGAGAGTTTCTTGTACGTAAATCCGAGCGTGAAAGCATAAGTGGTTTTCGGGGTTGCACTGCCGCAATATTGGCGGTCGGCATCATCAATGGTTCCATCCCCGTTATAGTCCACGAATTTCAAATCGCCGGCTACGGCATTGGGCTGAATACGGTTTCCATCTTTATCTACATAAGCCGCAGCTTCTTCATCGCTTTGGAAGATTCCGTCGGTTTTAACCAAATAGAATGAATTAAGCGGTTCACCTTCGGCGGTTTGATATACGTATGGCAGGTTACGGAATTCTCCCCCGCCGGTCCATACGCCCGGAGTGCCGTCGGCATTCTTTACACCGATATCCGATACCCAGTTCTTTAAATAAGAGAAGTTACCACTTACGAAATATGAAAAGTCTTTATTCACGGTGTCGCTCCAGCTTACCTGAGCCTCGAATCCCCGGTTACGTACCTCGCCCTGATTAACCAGCATGGCATCGATACCGATTGTACTCGGCCAGTTCATTGTCTGGGTCTGGATAAGGTTAAACGTACGTTTGTCGAAGTAGTCTAACTGCACAGACAGACGGTCTTTAAACATGCTGAGGTCTACGCCGAGGTCGAACTGTTCAGACGTTTCCCAAGTCAGGTCGGGATTCAGGGCGGTAGAGTTATATACCACATTTCCCCACGTGGTATTACCGCTTACTCCGTATTGTCCTTGATCGGTAGAGAACTCTTTACCCAACACCAACGACTTATAATTATATCCGATAGAGCCCAAATTGCCGACACGTCCCCACGAAGCACGTATCTTCAAAAGGCTAAGCACATCGCTTTTCGGGAAAAACTTTTCGTTTGAAACCTTCCATGCCAAAGTTGCAGCCGGGAAATCGCCATAATTGTTTTCTTTCGGCAGACGTCCGGCATAGTCCCGGCGCCAAGAAGCTGTTACGAAATAGCGGTCGGCATACGAGTAAGCCAAGCGAGCAATGACTGAAACATTGGCATCCGGACCGGTCAGATAATCAGTGGCAGTGGTAGTGCCGGCATACGACAAATATTGCAGATATTCCGATTCGTCAGACAAATCTTGTCCGTTTACTTCAAAGCCACGGACGTTGTAGTGGTCTGCCGTGGTAGAGAGCAATGCACCTACCGTATGCTGACCGAATGAATTATCGTACGTCAGAGTGTTTTCGGTTTTCCATGTATCGCCACGATAAGACGATTCTGTCAGCGAGTTCGACAAATCGGGCTTTCCTACTTCATCACGGATCGGGCTGAATTGTTTGTAATAGTTGTTCTCTACATTATACGTAAAGCGGCTGTTGAATTTCAGCCCCGGTATGATGTTGGCTATTTCCAAATTGGTGGTAGACCACACGCTGGTAGTTTTGTCGTAGATATTGTCAGCTTCCAACAAGCGCACCGGGTTTACGGCATCACCGTGGATATCGGCAAAGTTACTTCCGTATTTTTCGATGTAAGCAGGGTCTTCGGTGGTAGTACCTCCATACGAACCGTCTAACGGATTATAAACCGTTGCGCTGGGCGGCATATACATGGCAGCAATAACAGCTCCCGTATAACCGCTATTCGTATCGCTCGAACGTTTCTGTGTGTTTTTCCAAACAAAATCCTGACTAACAGTTGCCCACTTATTCAGTTTGAATTTTCCGTTATAGCGTAAAGAAAGGTTTTTATTGAATGTATTTATCAATACTCCTTCATCGTTATCGTACGACAAAGACAAACGGTTGGAGCTATTTTCCGTACCTACGTTGATGGCAAGATTATGACGCTGATAAAAAGCCGTACGGAATATTTCGTCCATCCAGTTGGTACGGGTGGTAGCAATCCACGGATTCTTGGTCACGTCCCATCCATCAGGCAAATCCATGTTGGCATTGCCGTATGACAGCTTACGCATCTCAATTTCTTCTTCCGCATTCAACGGCTCGATTAAGTTGACAGCCTGACGGATGCCATACGTTCCGTCGTATGAAACCGAAGGCGCACCTTCTTTTGCTTTTTTCGTAGTAACAAGTACAACGCCACCGGCTCCCGATTGTGCTCCGTAAATAGCCGCCGAAGCAGCATCCTTTAACACGACAATCGACTCAATGTCGCTCAGCGAAGCAATGGGAGCGCCGGGAACACCGTCTACTACCCACAATACATTATCGCCGTTTTGCGAACCTTGTCCGCGGATTACGATATTCGGAGTAGCCGTAGGGTCGCCGCCGTTTGCCTGTACGGTAACTCCCGCAAGCTGTCCCTGCAACATTCCTTCGGTAGAGCTTACGGGGCGTGTAGCCAGACTTTCCGTATTATCGACCACACCTACCGAAGCCGAAAGGTCTTGCTTACGTGCATTGGCTCCGTATCCGAGTACAACCACTTCGTTTAACATCTGGGAGTTTTCTTTCAGCGTAATCACCAAATTATTTCCCGACGGGCGTATTTCTTGCGTTTCATAGCCGATGTAACTCACGGATAACACATCGTTGTTACCCACCGTCAGCTCAAATTTTCCATCCACATCGGTAATGGTTCCATTTGTAGTTCCTTTTACCATGACGCTGGCACCGATAACCGGCAGACCGGTTTCATCAATCACCGTACCGTACAGCTTTACACTTTGTTGTACGGAAGCCGTTGTCCGCACATCATTCATTTCAGGATTATCAACCGCTCCGTAGAGGGAAACCGGCAAACACAACCCCAATGAAACAATACCTGCATAATAAGTTTGTCTCTTCATACTTAATCAACTAATTACCTAAAGTTTTTTAACGCTGCGAATATATATTTCAATTTTTAAACACTTCATCAGAGTTTTTTAAGGAAGGCGATATTTCATTGTTTCGTTTCGGCTTTGAAACAAAAGCGTAACGCAGACTAAAATCGGATGAAAAAACGGAGATAAGAGCTTATTTAAATAGGCACTTATCCGTTTGCGATTTCCAACCGAATGTTTATCTTTGTGGGTAAGGTTATGTAGCACTTCCCAAACCAAAAGGCTGACGGGCGTGTTTATACATACATATAAGCAAAGGGAGATAAAACTATGGACGCTATGCTGTGGAGTACGGTATTTTCCACCCTTATTTATGTCATCTACCTCGCCGTAGTGATTACCACCATCTTTATCGTGATTCTCGACAACCGGAATCCGGTAAAAACGATGGCATGGATTCTTATTTTATTCTTCTTGCCCGTGGTGGGACTGCTGTTCTACATTTTCTTCGGGAAGAGTAGGCGCAAGGAACGACTGATAAGCCGGAAAGGATATGCGAGGCTGACCAAACGCCCGATGGAGGCATACCAGTCGCAGGCTGCACTGAAAGAGGGAATAGAGGGAAAACGTTTGGCTATTTTTTTCAACAAAGTAAACGGGGCGTTGACTTTCGGCGGAAACGGCGTGGAGTTTTATACGAACGGATACGCCATGCTGCAATCTTTGCTCCGCGAAATAGCACACGCACGCCATTTCATCCATCTGGAATATTATATTTTCGAAGACGACCCCGTAGGAAGGCTGTTACGCGACGCACTGATAGACAAGGCTCATGAAGGGGTTAAAATCAGGGTGCTTTACGATGACGTCGGATGCTGGAAAGTAGACCACGCTTTTTACGAACAAATGTTATGTGAGGGCATCGAAGTACAGAGTTTTCTGAAAGTGCGCTTTCCGCAGTTCACCAGCAAAATCAATTACCGGAATCACCGTAAACTAACCATCATTGATGGGAATGTAGGCTTTATCGGCGGTATGAATATTGCCGAACGCTACGTGAAAGGTGTTTCGTGGGGAATCTGGCGCGATACACAGGTTAAAATTTCCGGGAAAGCGGTTTACGGACTTCAAACGGCATTTCTAACTGACTGGTATGCGGTAGACCGTTCGCTGATTACCTCTGCCGAATATTTCCCAAAAATAACAGAGGCTAAGGGAGAAGCCATAGTCCAAATAGTCATGTCGGACCCGATAGGCGAATGGCGCGACATCATGCAGGGAATCATGATGGCGCTGTGCCGCGCGCAACGGTACTTTTACATTCAGTCGCCTTACTTTCTTCCTACCGAACAGGTGAAAACAGCATTACAAACGGCGGCTCTTGCCGGTATAGATGTAAGACTCATGTTGCCCAAACGGGCAGACACATGGTTGATACACAAGGCTTCGTTATCGTATTTAGATGAAATGATGCAAGCCGGAGTGAAGATATACCTTTACCGGAAAGGGTTTTTACACGCAAAGATGATGGTCAGCGATGACGAACTTTCCACCGTCGGCTCTACCAACATGGATTTCCGCAGCTTTGAACATAATTTTGAAGCCAATGCTTTCTTCTATGATAAGAATACGGCACTGACTTTGAAAAACATATTCCTTGAAGACCAAAAAAGCTGTTTGCTCTTGTCGCCTAAGATATGGAACAAACGTTCTTGGAAAAATAAGGTCATAGAGTCGGTGGTTCGGCTGCTTGCTCCGCTGCTTTAAAAAACGAAAAGTTCACGCTCCCGTAATGCCGGTGTTCTACGAAACAGGGATGGGCATCGAAACTCAAATCTTTTCCATGTTCTAAAACAAACAGTCCGTCGGGCTTCAGCAAACCGTGTGCAAACACCTTATCGGGAATTGTTGACAATTCTTGTAAAGCGTAAGGAGGGTCGGCAAAAATAAAATCAAACTGCTCGCCGCAACGCTCCATATAGCGGAATACATCTCCCCGCAACGGGAAACAACGGTTGGTATTTACCTCACGCATCACTTTACAAATAAACGCATAATGCTGAGGGTCTTTCTCGACTGATACCACACGGTTGCACCCGCGCGAAACCAGTTCGATGCTGATGCTTCCTGTTCCGGCAAAAAGGTCGAGCGCGGTTATTCCTTCTTCAAAATCGAGGTAATTAGTCAATACATTAAACAGATTCTCTTTCGCAAAATCGGTTGTCGGGCGCGCTTTAAATGTATGAGGTACATCAAAACGCCTGCGCTTATAAATTCCGCTGATTACTCGCATAATATTAAAGATTGCATATCGAATGGGATGTTGTCTTCCATCCGGGGATTAATAATAATGACATGACGCACGTATTTCTTCAAACACTCTAAAACTTCCGTACGTTCGGCTGCCGGCTCTCCGCATACGTGCAGTTCGTCATGTTCTTGGTCGTAACCTAACTGCTTCCATATACCAAGCAAATAGTAACAACAATCTTCGGTAGAAGATACGGAATAAGTGTTGACCAGTTGCAAACAGTCTTTACCAAAGGCTATGACATCAACCGTTTCGGGCTGCAGGTGTACCAAAAGCCTGCGCCGCTCACTGCCTTTACTCTGCTGACAAAAGTATTCGGTCAGCGGACTTATTGTGGCAAAGAAACGGGCATCCGGGAAATGTTCAGTAAGAAACAAATGGCTCAACTTATCTAAGGCGAAAAGAATAACCACGTTGCTTTTACCTAACACATTGCAAAGTATTACCTCGTTATTCCGGCGCGGCAGGTTTTGATAAAACAACGTATCGGTAAGTTCGTCTTCATACCATTCCAACGGTACCGATGTGTAACGCTCCGTATGTACCAAGATATTAACCTGTTTATACCGATGCTTTATCTCTTCTGCTTCTGCAAGAAACTGTTTGAGGTTTGCCGCCATCGAATGACGTGCGTTTACCGGATAAAAAGAATAAAAACACTCCCTGTTGTCTTGAGGATTGAAAACAGAAAAAGAAAATCCATCCGTACTAAGACGGATGGATAAATTGTATTGAGCTGATTGGGTAAAATCAATCGGTACAGTCATATATATAATACTCTTATTCCCAGTTACCTGCGTTATTATTAGGTTGTTCGATATCGCCTACTTTCAAACCGCAATATTTACCTAACTTGCTTTGTACGTCTTTCAGGTTATTCAACTCCTGTTCGTTGATTCCTTTCAAGTAAACATCATAGTCTACATTTGCTTGGAAAAGGTTCAAAGGCATACCCGTATCCAATGTATCTCTGCGACTTTGCATCTGGAACTTGGCTCCATTGCCGTAAGGAACATAAGGCAAAGAGTCCGGGTTAAATCCTTTTTCGAAAATCGTATCCATCACTGCCACCCACATCGTGTCACGGCGGAAGTTCTGCAAACCTTCTTTTTCTACATCTTTCCAGTTACCCGTCTTTTTGGCTTTATTGATAAGTTCCATTGCTTTCTTTTCCGTCATACCGCTGTTCAACTGGTCATCGGTCAGCGTACCCACTTTCATGATGAAAGGCAGCTTCGCTGTTTTCACGAAAGTAATCAATGAATCAAAATTATCGGTATATGCCCCTTGATGCATCGAACGGTATTCCTGTTGCGCCTTACGGATATCGATCAAACGGGCAATAATCGCTTTCTCTCTCAATTTTCTTTCTTCATCGAAATGAATAGGTCCCATTATACTGCCATAGCATATATAAATCAAAGCAATGACACAGGCAGCCAACACAAGATTAATAACTGTTTTCATGATAATATTGTTTTTTTAATTTATATTCGTAGCGTCAAATAAAACACTTTATCCGAAACATACTCATAGTATTATGTGATTTTTTACGTACAGATATGCTGATTAATGATTTATCGCAACAAATTAAACGAAAATTTTTATATAAACCAACAGTAGAGCAAGAAAAAGCTATAAAATCTTTTGCAGATTTTATTCTTTCGCCTTCTGCTGATGCGATTTTCGTGATGAAAGGATATGCCGGAACCGGAAAGACAACATTGACCGGAGCTTTGGTGAAGGCGCTTGAAGACTTGAAATACAAGTGTGTTTTGCTTGCACCCACCGGAAGGGCTGCTAAGGTTTTCGCCCGAAATGCCGGACATTCGGCTTATACCATCCACCGGAGAATCTACCGCCAGCGTGTTTTCTCGAACGAAACCGATAACTTTACACTGAACAACAACCTTCACCGACAGACGCTGTTCATCGTCGACGAGGCTTCGATGATTGCCAACGAGGGATTGTCGGGCACTATCTTCGGGACAGGACGACTGTTAGACGACTTGATTCAGTATGTATACAGCGGAACGAACTGTAAGTTGATGCTTATCGGAGATACTGCCCAGCTTCCTCCCGTGGGAGAAGAAGAAAGCCCTGCGCTGTCGCCCGGTATCCTGCAGGGCTACGGATTGGAAGTTACGGAATGCAGCCTCACGCAGGTGGTCCGACAGGCGGAGCAGTCGGGGATTCTGTATAACGCCACGCGGCTGCGGCAATACATCGATGCGGAGGATTGTTTTTCACTGCCTCGTGTCCGTACCGCCGGATTTGCCGACATCCGGACGATAACGGGCAACGAACTGATAGATACGTTGAACGAGTGTTACGAGCAAGCGGGCACAGACGAGACGATTGTGATTTGCCGGTCGAACAAAAGGGCGAATCTGTATAACAACGGTATCCGTAATACGATTCTGTATCGGGAAGACGAGCTGAATTCGGGCGATATACTGATGATTGCCAAGAACAACTATTATTGGGGCACCGGCTGTAAGGAGCTGGATTTCATTGCCAACGGAGATGTAGCCGTGGTACGCCGCGTACGCCGCAGCCATTCGATGTACGGATTCCGGTTTGCCGATGTGGTTTTGTCGTTTCCTGATTACGGGGATTTGGAATTGGAGGTGAAAATACTGCTCGACACGCTGCACAGCGACGCTCCTGCCCTGACCCGTGAACAAAACGAACGGTTATTCAACAATGTGCTTGAGGATTATGCCGACTTGACAACAAAGCGCGAACGGATGAAAAAAATGAAAGAAGACCCATACTTTAACGCGCTTCAGGTAAAATTTGCCTATGCCGTAACCTGCCATAAAGCGCAAGGAGGGCAGTGGCAACGTGTTTTTCTTGACCAAGGATACATGACGGAGGAGATGCTTTCGCCCGACTACTTCCGATGGCTGTACACGGCGTTCACCCGGGCTACGGAGACTTTATATTTAGTAAACTGGCCGAAAGAGCAACTGGATGGGGAAGAAAACCGGAATGGGTAAGCATCTATTCCGAAGCCTCAGCGTATAAACTTTATAACCCGCCCGGCTGAGTTGTACGACTCACCCAAGCGGGTTATACAACTCAGCAAGGCGGGTTGTATAACTCACCTTGCCGGGTCATTATGTTTATACGCATATATAATAAAAACAATCTATAAGCGCGGTAATCTTATCGTTCGTTCTGCACCATATTGGGGTTGGCATCCATTTCCGACTGCGGAATGGGCAACGCGATACGAAGGTCGTTATATTGAATAGTTATTGCGTTATTATCTTTCAAAGTCGCCAAATGCCATCTGCCGCTGCGTACTATCGGTATCCGGTTACGCAGGTAGTCATAGAATATCAGCCCCTCGCCCACTAACTCTTTGCGGCGTTCTTTCATGATGCGTTCTATTGTAAAGTCGGCAGCCGAGTTGACGCGCATTGCAGCATTCGGCGTACGGTTGGCTATCAGTTCGTTCAAGTAATTCATACCTTCGGTCTGTTCTGCTCCTCCTAATTTTAATCCGGCTTCGGCTGCATTCAAATAAACTTCCGACAGACGGATAATGCAGATGTTGTTATCGTGCGGGTCGCCGTTCTTTCCGGGGAACTTTCCGAGAAAGACATTGCGGTTACGAGCTGCTTCGGGCAGTCCCTCGTTATTTTCGATAACAGAAGGTTGGGCTACGCAGTGGCGGACATCTTGGGCATCTTCGTCAAGCAGATTCAAGAAATCTTCGGTCAGAATCAGGTTATTCCAGTCAGTTTTGGCTTCGTTGGCGTAAACCATCGGCGCGCCTTCACCTCCCGTACCTCCACCCCACTCTGAGGGTTCGGAAATACTGATGTAGAGTTCGAAAAGCGATTCCGACTGAAAATCTTGCCCCCACACGTTGGGATATTCGCTTTGCGTGTAAAGCGAGTAGAGGTTTCCGCTGTTCTTAATCACATCTACCGCTGCATCGTAAGCGTCCCGGTAGTTGCCCATGTTCAGGTAAACCCGCGAAAGGAGTGCCTTCGCCGCCCAATAGTTGATGTAGCCGTCACGTCTTTCACGGCTCAACCCGTCGAGGGCATCGGTCAAATCGGTTACCACTTGCGTGTAACACTCTGCCACGGTATTACGCGCCGGACGATGATCCGGATTTTCGGGACTCAGCTCGATAGGCACTCCGAGTGAAGCCCCGTTATCGTTGGTATAGGGCATACCGAACATGCGCGTCAGGTTAAAGAGTGCCAGCCCGCGCAATACGAGGGCTTCGGACTTAATGGCATTCACCTCTTCGTCAGTTCCTCCGGGAATATTTCCTTCATTTACCCGCTGAATGATGTTATTCGTCTGACGGATAACAATGTACGGACGTTGCCACGGCAGGGTGATATTCAGATTATCGTCTGCCAACACATTATATTCATAGTAAGGAGATACACGCCTGCCCGGTCCTTTACTCTCGCGCGCCTGCACGTCGGCAGCGCGGCAATCGCCATAATACCAATGGTTATCCCCGTAATAGCTATGCTGAGAGGTTTGGCGGTACACACCGTTCAAGGCTACTTCAAGGTCGCTATACGTAGCGAGAGCTTGGTCGGTGGTTACTGAAGTCGACGGGTCTAAGTCAAGCCAGCTACTCGAACAGGATGTTCCGACAAAGGAAACAGCCGCCAACACATATATATATAATCGTTTCATAAGAAAATACCTTTTAAAATGAATTAGAATGTTAACTGAACTCCGAAACTAAACGTGCGCATGGCGGGAGCTTCGCAGAATACTTCTCCGTTGACCGGCGTTTCGGGGTCGTACTGATCCCACTTAGCCCACGTCAAGAGGTTGCTTCCGGAGAAGTAGATACGCGCCCGGTCTATCAAAGCCTTGCTTGTCCACTCGGAAGGCAATGTATAACCGAAGGTAAGGCTCTTCAGGCGCAGATGGTTGGTACTATGAATGTAACGTGAAGAGTTGCTTATAGAAGCATTCTGACCATACACGAAGCGCGGAAC
Source organism: Bacteroides caecicola (assembly GCF_023337095.1). Classification (NCBI taxonomy): domain Bacteria; kingdom Pseudomonadati; phylum Bacteroidota; class Bacteroidia; order Bacteroidales; family Bacteroidaceae; genus Bacteroides; species Bacteroides caecicola. Next base: position 19,380 of record NZ_JAMBLM010000012.1, on the reverse strand, counting down.
ATCGGTTACGTCTCCCGGCTTTTGCCAACGGTCTAACGCATAGACGGGCAGGTTATAACCCTTGCTTCCGCTATCCCCGCCATAAATGGAGGATGTTCCGTTCTCGATGTAGGTTCCGGCTTTATCGAACGAATAGCCGCCCAATGAGTACGTCAGCGTAAAACTCAAGTCGAACCATTTGTAGCTTAATATGTTGGTCAAACCTCCCGAAACTTTCGGCTCGGCAGACTTATACGGAATGGCTTGTGCCTCATCGGGGTTTGTAGTAAGACTACGGTTGTAGTTCCCGTTTTCGTCCTGCGTATTCAGATAGTATTGGGCTTCTCCGGTCTGCGGATTAACACCGGCATACTCTTTTACGTAAAACGTATAATAAGGATAGCCCACTTTATGGATAAACCAATTGCCTTCGATAGACTGGTCAAGCTCGCCGTTCAACGAAACCACCTTGTTTTTGTTGTGGCTCAAATTCAATACCGTTGTCCAGTTAAAATCGTTTGTGGCAAAGTTCAATGTTCGCAACTCCAGTTCCACACCTTTGTTGTTCAGTTGTCCTACGTTTGCAAGGTAATTGGTAAACCCTGTGGTGCTGCTGATCGGCATGTTGTAAAGCAAATCTTTCGTATCGCGGTTATAATATTCCACCGTCAGGAAGATGCGGTTGATGAAAGACAAGTCGACACCGATATTCAGGTTATAGTTCTTTTCCCACTTCAAATTCGGGTTCGGCTGAGAAGATTCGTAAGAACCCGACTGCTCCATGTAATTCTGTCCGTAAGTATATAACCCCATGTATCCGTACAGTGAGCCGGGCTGGTTACCGTTCACACCGTAAGATGCACGTATCTTCAAATCGCTCAACACATGCTTCAAAGGTTTCATGAACGATTCGTTTGAGATATGCCACATACCCGATACCGACCAGAAGTTCCCCCAACGTCCTTCAGGAGCAAGGCGCGAGCTACCATCGCGACGGAAACTTCCAGCAACATAGTAACGGTCATCGTAATCATAGTTCAAACGAGACACGTAAGATATCATGCGGTAATCTTGCGTAGACGACTGGAAAGCACTCAAAACGGAAGCATTGTCCGGTTCGGTAAGAATCTCGGAAGGAAGTTTGTATTTCTCGCCCACTGCCTTATCCGTTTGATAACTTTCAACCTCGTAAGCAGCCAGTACATCCAGATTATGCTTATCGGCAAAGGTATGGATATAGTTTACAGAAGTAGAAGATATCAGTTTCCCGTATTCAATGAATCCTTTCGCCGTGCGGGCATCGCTTCCGCTCTTTGATCCGGCAGAACTCAAAGGATTGTAATAACGGGCATCCTTCTGTATGTTATAGTCATAACTTAATGTTTCTTTTATCTTCAGTCCCTTTATCGGTTCTACCGAAGCATAGCCCGTAGCAAACATACGGGTCATGCGGGTACGGTTATAGTCGGTTAATATATCGCGCAAGGGGTTCAGCGAAGTGCCTTCGTATGCACCTACGTAATTCCCGTTCTCATCGCGTACCAGCATGGACGGATTCATCGTGACGGCTGTCGCGAAGAACGGGTTTATGGCAGAGCTTCGTTCCTCATTCAGTTCCTGATTCAGTTGCGAAAACATCATGTTTCCTCCCACTTCACCGTACCGCCCTACTTTTTGCGTCATGTTCAAACGTGCCGAGTAGCGTTCCAATGCCGAGTTTTTTGCCAGACCCTCCTGCTTGTTATACCCCAACGAAGCATAAAACGTAGTACGGTCGTTACCTCCCGATACGGAAGCCTCGTAATCTTGCTGGGTAGCGGTACGCAGCAATTCCTTGCTCCAATCGGTGTATCCCATCGAAGGAATGGAAGCATATTTGTCAATTTCCTGATCGGCGTAAGCGGTGGGCGAAGACATGCCTCGGTCTTGCGCATAATTTACCAAACCTTCGTAAAGCATCATCCGCCGATCGTCTCCGCTCAGCGTAGGACGGAAATCGACAGCCGAATTTGAGAAACCTCCCGAAATGTTCAACGAAACTTGTGCCTTGCCAATGCTTCCTTTCTTGGTGGTAATCAAAATGACCCCGTTTGCCGCACGCGAACCATAAAGCGAAGCCGCTGCCGCGTCTTTAATCACCGTAATGTTTTCGATGTCAGAAGGATTCAAGGTTGCCATGATGTTGGTCTTCGAGTTATTCATGTACGAAGCATCAAGTCCTCCACTGCTTAGGCTTCCGGAAGTTACAGGCACACCATCAATCACAAACAAAGGTTCCTGTGAAGCATTGAACGACCCCATACCGCGGATACGGATGCTTTGGTTGGCTCCCGGCTGTCCGGAACTGCTGGTAATATTCACACCCGTAGTCATACCTTGCAGCTTTTGTTCCACACTCATCACGGGGATGTCTTTCATCATGCTCCCCTTTAACGTATTTGCAGACCCGGTGAACGAAGACTTTGTAAAATTACCATACCCCGTTACTACAACTTCTTCCATAGCCACGGCATCGGGCTGCATGACAATGTTCATCGTATTCCGCTTGTTGGGAATACGGACTTCGAGTGTTTTCATTCCTAAGTACGAAACCGTAACCATCTTATAATCCGGCTGTACTTCTAACGAAAACTTTCCGTCAATATCGGTGATAGCCCCTTGCGATTCATGCCCCAGAACTGCGATAGCTGCACCAATCAACGGTTCGCCATCTTCCGAAGAAATGACAGTTCCTGTAATGACACGCTGCTGAGCAAACATTTGCAGGCATACCAACGAAAAGACTAACAAACACACTCTTCTAATTGTAAAATGAACTGTTTTCATATATTTTTCCATATTTGACATAATTTCTCATGCCAAAACAATTCCATTCTACAATCTCAATTATTATTTTATGTTAACACACTGTTTGACAACAAATTAAATAAGACAATATTTACAGTCTGTATTTACAATAAATGTGGAAGAATGTTGAGAAGTGTTGAATTATTCCACAGTTACTATTTCACTTTTATTAATTTATACTGCGGAACCAGCACTTTCATAATGCACCATCCTGCCAGATATGCCACGGCACACAAACAAAAAATAATGAAATAACCGGCTTCTTTCCCAACAAATCCCATAAACTCCATCTGAACCTCGGTAGCATAATCAAAGAGATACCCCGAACAGATGTTGATAAGAAACGCACTGATTCCACCTGCCATGCCACCTATCCCGATAACGGTTGCCACTGCACTACGGGGAAACATATCGCTTGCCACGGAATAGATATTTGCAGACCAAGACTGATGAGCCGCACCTGCAATACCAATGATGATAATAGGAAACCAATAAGAATAATTTCCGAGGGGCTGGGCAAATAATGCGAGCAACGGGAAAAGCGCAAAAATAAACATGGCTTTCATACGGGCTGCGTAAGGATTTTTACCTGTACGGTTGATGATTATCGTAGGAAGTTTGCCCCCGTAAACAGACAGCATCGTTATGGCGTAGAGTACAAATATCAGCCATTGAGCAGTAGGAGTATCTGACGCAAACCCATATACATCGGAAATATAGGCAGGAGCCCAAAACAGAAAGAACCACCAGACCCCGTCGGTCATGAATTTACCCAGAGCTACTGCCCACGTCTGACGGTAACAGAAACATTGCCAAAGCGTAAGTTTCTGTCCTTCATCTTCTAACGGACGAGCTTGCTTTTCTTCTTCATTATCCTGACGGATATAAGCCAGCTCGGCAGCGTTCATATACTTGTTCCTTTCCGGCTTTTTATAAACAAAAACCCATAACCCCATCCATAAAAAGCCTAATGCGCCTATTACGATAAATGCCATTTCCCAACCGTTGCCTATGCCTATCTGTTGAAAATAGCGGGCCAGCGTAGGGATACTTACCGGAGCTATCAGTGCACCAATCGTAGCGCCTGCATTAAATATGGCGGTAGAAAACGCACGGTCTTTTTTAGGAAAATATTCTGCCGTAACCTTGATGGCTGCCGGAAAGTTGCCAGCCTCTCCTACACTCAATATGATGCGGGCAGCAATAAAATAATACACGCTTGTAATGGCTATGACAGAAGTAACGGCTCCCGTAGCTTCTATCATACTTTGGGCGTCGCTTATACCGACGGTCATTTCGATAGCCCATCCGCAGAAAGCATGAAGACAAGCCCCTACCGACCAGACTCCGATAGCCCACAGATACCCCCGGCACGTTCCTAACCAGTCGATGAAACGTCCGGCAAACAAATTAGCCACCGCATAAACGATAGAAAAAACAGCCGTTATCAGACCGTAATCGGCATCCGTCCAATGAAATTCGGGAGCTATAAAGTCTTTCCATGTCAGCGAAAGCACCTGACGGTCAAGGTAATTAACCGTGGTGGCAAAAAAACAACATGCCACAAACCAACCATCGGTAGTTTGTTTTCTTAGTATTAGAGGTGTTCTTCATGATTTCAAAGGTTTTATTAATAACAAGGGTGAGTCAGAGCGACCAACCTTTGTAGTTGCCGTCCCTCCGACACACCCTCCAAGCGCGCGTTGTCAGCGCATTTCTGTATAAGGAATCTTATCCATATCGTTATAATCCAAGTTTTCACCTGCCATACCCCAAATAAACATGTAGTTGCTGGTTCCGGCAGCGGCATGGATAGACCATTCGGGCGACATGATGGCTTGTTCGTTATTCAGCCATACGAGGCGTTCTTCTTTCGGCTCTCCCATCAGGTGGCAGATGCGGTTTCCTTCGGGTACATTGAAATAGAAATAAGCCTCAATACGCCGGCTGTGTGTATGGGCAGGCATGGTATTCCACACACTTCCCGGCTTCAATTCGGTCAGTCCCATCTGCAACTGGCAAGGACCTTCTTCCAATACGTTATTCACAATCAGCTGGTTAATCACGCGGTCATTGCTTTCTTCCATTTTCCCTGCCGGAAAGGAATTGGCTTTCAGCGAACCTTTACGTCCGTCGATGGTTACCAACTGTGTTTTATACTCCTTGTGTGCCGTAGCCGAGTTGATATAAAACTTAGCAGGATTGGCTGCATCTTTACTCTTAAACGTTACCTGCTTATTGCCACGTCCTACGTAAAGGGCTTCTTTGAATTTCAATTCGTATGCTTTTCCGTCTACCGTCACTACGCCATCGCCTCCTACATTAATCACTCCCAACTCCCTGCGTTCAAGGAAATACTGTGCCTTCAGGGGGTCAATAGTATCTAACGACAATTCTTTGCTTACAGGCATCGCTCCGCCGAAGATAAAGCGATCGTACATAGAATAAGTCAGATTGATTTCGTCGGCAGCCATTACTTTATCCATCATGAAACTGCTCCGCAACCTGTCGGTGTCGTAATGTTTTACGTCTTGCGGATTACAAGCCGTTTGCATCTTGTAGTTCACTTGTGCATTTACCGAGAGAGCTATCGCTCCCAACATCATAGCCGTTGCTAATTTTTTCATTGCTTATATGGTTTTTAATTATGTTATTTCATAGCAAGTTCCGGATGTGAACACAGCTGTTTTTCATTCATCTTTTATATTTATCCACGTATTCACGCCCCAAATTTAATGCTTTTTTTTAATCTGCAATTATAAAGAATGTTATTTCGTTATCGCACACGACAAGCATTGAGAGGGTTTTACAACGCTACTCGAAGCGTTGGTCCACGCTATGGGATGCGTTATGTCATTCATCCCATAGCGTTAAGTAACACTTCCCAATGAATTTTCAACTCCCGATGCTAAGAAATCCAGCAGACATACGGACAAAAAATAAAGGATTCGGAATACGCTCTACCGCGTAACCGAATCCTTTACCGTCAAATCAGATAAATCTGGTTCTTATTATTTCTTTTTCAATTCGTTTGTGAACGAATACGGAAGGTCTTCTGCCTGCACACCTCTCGACTTATTCGGAGTGTCGCCCATACGGATATCAATCGTAGCACCGTTGGTAAACATCGGGAACGTGTAGTAGTTCTTCGTATACTCCTGTCCGTTTACTTTCATATCTTGGATGTAGATATTGCTTTGGCTGTTTTCGGGAGCATTGATTACCACGTTCTTTCCGTTTTCCAAGTGGATGGTTGCTTTCTTAAACAGCGGAGCACCCAATACGTACTGGTCGGTTCCCGGACAAACCGGATAGAAACCTAAGGCTGAGAATACATACCATGCAGAGGTCTGACCGTTATCTTCGTCACCGCAATAAGCGTCCGGAGTGGGTGTATACATGCGGTTCATTACCTGACGCAACCAGTATTGGGCTTTCCACGGCTGCTTAGCGTAGTTATACAGGTAAATCATGTGCTGTATCGGCTGGTTTCCGTGAGCATAGTTACCCATGTTCATCACCGTCATTTCGCGGATTTCGTGAATCGGGAAACCGTAATAGCTGTCGTCGAAGATAGGCGGAACGGAAAATACCGAATCCATCATCGTTACAAACATTTCGTCGCCTCCCATCAGGTCAATCAATCCTTGCGGGTCGTGGAATACTGACCAAGAGTAGTGCCAGCTATTGCCTTCGGTAAAGGCATCGCCCCACTTCAGCGGTGAGAACGGTGACTGGAACGTACCGTCGGCATTCTTTCCGCGCATCAGCTTGCTTTCCGGGTCGAACAGGTTCTTATAATTCATGGCACGCTTAGCGAAAAGATTGATTTCTTTCTTCGGACGTTTCAGGTCTTTAGCCAACTGATAAATACACCAGTCGTCGTAAGCATACTCTAACGTACGCGCTGCGTTTTCGTTGATTTTCACATCGTAAGGAACATAGCCCAACTTGTTGTAATATTCATATCCCTGACGTCCGGTAGAAGAAACTTCCGGATGAACGTTTTCCGTACCGTGAATCAAGCCTTTGTACAGCGTTTCAATATCGTCTACCTTCACGCCTTTCATGTAAGCATCGACCAAAACCGAAGCCGAGTTGTTACCAATCATACAGCCTCTGTGTCCCGGACTTGCCCATTCGGGGAAGAATCCGCTTTCTTTATAGGTGTTAATCAAACCTTCTTGGATTTCCTTGTTTACCGAAGGATAAGCCAGATTCAGCAAGGGGAACAAACAGCGGAACGTATCCCAAAAACCGGTATCGGTGTACATGTATCCCGGAACTACTTCGCCGTTATAAGGGCTGTAATGTACCACCTGACCGTTTGCATCGATTTCGTAGAACTTGCGAGGGAACAACAGTGAGCGGTAAAGACATGAATAGAACATGCGGTACTGGTCAAGGTTTCCGCCTTCTACCTCGAATCGGCCCAACATTTCATTCCACGCATCTTGTCCTTTCTGAACCAGTACGTCGAAGTTATCCGAGCCTAATTCTTTCAGGTTCAGCAATGCCTGTTCGTGGCTGATGAATGAAGAAGCCACACGTGCGTGTACTTCTTCGCCCTTCTTCGTAGCAAAACCGATAATCGCTCCGGCATGGTTAGCTTGCTGCTCTACCTTATTTTCGGTCACCACGCTGTCGGCAACCGTTGCACAATAAGTAAACGGTTTGTCAAACTCAACTACAAAATAGTTTTTGAAATTGGCAGGAACACCGCCGCTGTTACGAGTCGTATATCCGATAATGCGGTTATTCGCCTTGTCGATTTTAACATACGAACCTTTGTCGTAAGCATCTACCACCACGTATGAATGTTCGTTTTCGGGGAAAGTGAAACGGAACATGGCAGCGCGTTCGGTAGGAACAAGCTCGGTTACGATATCGTAGTCAGCCAAATACACCTTATAATAATAAGGCTTTGCAGTTTCTCCTTTATGCGAGAACCAGCTTGCACGCTTATCTTCGTTAAACTCAGGAGCATTGACCATCGGCATAATGGCAAACTGTCCGTAATCGTTAATCCACGGACTGGGCTGATGGGTTTGCTTAAAACCTCTAATCTTTGTTGCCGTATACTGATATGTCCATCCGTCGCCCATCTTTCCGGTTTGCGGTGTCCAGAAATTCATACCCCACGGACGGGCAATCGCCGGATAAGTATTTCCGGTAGACAGTTCGAAAGTAGATTCTGTACCTACAAGCGGATTCACATAGCTTGCATAATCTACCGTAGCCGCTTTTGCAAAGCCCAAGAATCCTACTAATAAAATAAGTAATGATAATTTTTTCATGGCCTATTCAACTTATTATTGTTTCACACCCCATTTGGTCGGCTGATTAGTCATAACCAGTTCCAATGCTCCACCGTTAACAATGTCTTTATGTTCGAAGAAAGGAACATCCAACGGTTGTCCGTTCAGAGTAGCCGACTGAATATATTTGTTTTCCTTTGAATTATTCTTCGCAGTGATGGTAAACGTTTTGCCGTTAGGCAGATTGATAACAGACTGGTCGAACACCGGACGTCCGATAGAATACACCGGTTTTCCCGGACATACCTGATAGAATCCCATTGAGTTAAGGATATACCATGCAGACATCTGACCACAGTCTTCGTTGCCCGACAAGCCGTCAGGGTTATTACGGTATTGTTCCTTAAATACCCGGTCAAGCAATTCCTGAGCCTTCCACGGACGGTTTACGTAGTTATACATGTGGATAACATGATGACTCGGCTCGTTACCTTGAGCATACTGTCCGATAAGCCCTGTAATATCTGCCGAAACCACATCTCCTTCCAGTTCAGAAGAAGCAGTAAACAGAGAGTCTAATTTTCCTACAAAGGCATCTTCGCCACCCATCAGTTTTACCAAGCCCTCAATATCGTGGGGAACAAACCAAGTCCACTGCCAAGCTGTTCCTTCGCAGTAATCATCATTCCGGTGATTAGAAGCACGGGGATTAAACGGAGTACGCCATTTTCCATTAGAGTCAACTCCACGCATGAAACGGGTAGAAGGATCAAAATAAAGTTCGTATGCTTTCGCAAACTTCGCATACTTCTCTTTATTCTTATAGTCTCCGGTTGCTTCGGCAAGAACCGAAATACAATAATCATCGTAAGCATATTCCAAAGCCTTTGCTACCGATTCGTTTTCACGGTCGCACGGAATATAACCCAACGTATTCTTATAATAACGTGCCATAGGCATCAAGACAGGCAATACCTTTTCCGGACATACGATACCGGTTGTATCATACTCAGCAGTACGCAGACAAGCCTTGTAAGCCTCATCCAAATCAAAATTCGCATATCCTTTGGTATAAGCGTCTGCTATCAATGAAGCTGCATGATAACCAATCATCGTACCGGTGTAATTTCCGGCAAGTTCCCATTTGGGGAATACACCACCTTCTTGCGCTTTCAACATCAACGAACGGATAAACTCATTATTCAAATCCGGATCGATGATAGAAAGCAACGGATGAAGGGCACGGAACGTATCCCACAAAGAGAAAATCGTATAAACAGGCTTATTGACATCTCCTTGATGCGGTTTCAGGTCCATACCGAAATAACGTCCGTCTACATCGGTAAACAGGTTCGGACTGATAGCCGTATGATACATCGCTGTATAGAAGATTGTTTTGTCTGTTTCATCGGAAGTGGTGACATCTATTTTCTTCAGATAATCATTCCATGACTGGCGTGCTGCCTTACGGATGCCTTCAAAGTCCCACGCCGGGATTTCAGCCTCCAGATTCTTTTGCGCACCTTCCATATCTACCGCCGAGATACCTACCTTAACCATCACTTCTTCGTCTTTCTGCGTAGCAAACTGCAACAAGACTTTGCAACGGGGCTGCATTTTTCCGTTATGGTCGGTCAGCGTATCGCGCACGATAGTGTAAGTAAAAGGCTTCGAGAATTTAGCATAGAAACTTGCCTGCTGATCGAATGCCCAATATTCAGTTAATTTATGTCCGCGTATTTCGGTATCACTCACCACTTCCACTTGCATATCCAAGTTTTTCTGGCGCTGTATAGAATAATCCAAATCTAAAATAAATCCGGATTTATCGCTTTCGGGGAACGTAAAGCGATGTAAAGCGGCACGTTTGGTTGAAGTCATTTCTGCCTTCACGCCGTAACGGTCGAGAAATACAGAATAATATCCCGGTTCAGCCGTTTCGTTCTGATGAGAAAAAGCCGAAGCGTAAGGCAGGTTCTGCTTGGTAAAGTCCTGCGGATTATATGTCTGCTCACCCACAGTAGGCATCAACAGGAAATCACCGTAGTCGGCACATCCCGTTCCGCTCACATGCGTATGCGAGAAACCGTTCATCAACGAGTCTTCATAATAATATCCCGAACAAGCATCCCAGCCATCGATGCGGGTATCAGGACTCGGCTGAATCATACCATTAGGAACTACCGCACCGGGGAAAGTATGTCCATGACCTCCCGTCCCGATAAACGGATTAACATAAGCAGCATAATCTTTTTCCACAGTTGCATCCGTAGAACATGCTGCAAAAAGCATCATACCGACGCAACATGTAATCGTAAAAACTTTTCGTATCATAATATTATACTTCAAGGAATTAATTACTTGAATTTTATTGATTATTTTTTCTGTGACAAAAATATTGTATTCTGACGAATCTCATAGCATATATGCAAAGTATTTTGCAATATTTCCAACACATCCCCAACAGATTCTTTCTTCCGTAACACTCCCGAATAGGTTTCTGTACCATCGATATCGGGTGAAAGAATAATATCTACCTTATACAAGGTTTCCAATGTTTCGGCAATACTGAAAATATTTGCGTTTTTAAAAGGTATCAGGTTATTATGCCAAACGGCGTCTAAAGCTGTATTGCTTTCGCGCACATTCATCCGTCCGGTCACCGTATTCAGCTCTACCCGCTGACCGGGAACGAGCGTAATCGACCCTTCGTCCTTATTACCTTTTACTTTAATTTCGCCTTCAATCAATGATGCTTCCGCTATGCGGCAAGAAGGGCTTGCCTTGAAATTAAACTTGGTTCCCAACACTTGCACACTCATGGCATCGTTATAGACAGTGAAAGGGCGATGCCTATCTTTATTTACTTCAAAATACGCTTCACCTTCCACCTTCACCTCACGCTCTGCGGTGCTAAAATTCTCCGGGTATTTCAAGACTGAATTTTCGTTCAACCAAACTCTGCTACCATCTGAAAGAACAATATCTTTCGTTTCTTGACTTCCGGTAACCACAGACAGCCATTTTTCTTGCGGCGACGAACTCCAATAATTAAAAGAAAATACAGAAACGACAAGAAGTACAGCAACAACGGCAGCATATTTAAATAAACGGTACAAGCGTCGAGTTTTCACAAGATGCTTATTTTTTTCAGCTTCGATAAAATACTCTAACTTTCTTTCCGCTTTCTGCAACGACAGCTTTTCATCTCTGTCATTTTGTTTGCCCAAGAAGTATATCTCTTCCCATGCAAAAAACAACCGGGCATGTTCGTCCGACTCGTTTACCCAACGAATAATCGCTTGGCGTTCGTCTTCCGAACATTCGTTGTCGAAAAAGCGTACTATTTCACGATAACCTGTTTTTTTCATAACCTTTTTACCTTGTTTCCTTATAGAGAACAATTCTCTACAAGGAAACACTTATTTCATTAAAAATTAAATAGCTGAATCAAAGATATTCTGCCATGACTCCACTTTTTATCAATTCGATATTTTACTTTCATTTCTTGCTATTTATACCAAACAGTGCCCGGCTCTTTTCCCATTTCAAATTCTAAAGTAGCTCCATCCATAATTTGCTGGTGAGTGATATAACACTTATCATACGGAGCGCCATTCAGCTTGACTGATTGAATATAAATATTCTCATGGCTCACATTATGAGCTATTACCGTAAAGGTTTTCCCATTACTTAAATGAAGTTGTGCTTTAGGGAACATCGGCGTACCTATTTCGTAATTGCCGGATATCGGATTAACCGGATAAAATCCCATGGCACTAAATACATACCATGCTGACATCTGACCACAATCTTCATTTCCACATAACCCTCCCGGCGTATTCGTGTAAAACTCGTGCATAATTTGTGCTACATACTTTTGAGTTTTCCACGGCTCATTTACCTTATTAAACAGATAAGAAACATGATGGCTCGGTTCATTGCCATGTGCATACTGGCCAATCATACCTGTACTGAATATAGGGAGTTCATCATCGGCAGAGGGATGGAAAGTGAACATACTATCCAATTTTTGAGTAAATCGTTCAGTTCCTCCTGACAAACCAACAAGTCCGTCAATATCATGCTGTACCGACCAAAAATACTGCCAACCGTTACTTTCACAAATATCTTCGGTATAAGCATCTGCCTTGAAGCCTTCTATGAAATTACCTTTGCTGTCACGCGGTTGCATAAACGTAGTAACCGGATTAAACACATTCTTATAATTCAATGCACGCGCATCAAATTCTTTCATTACATCTGTTTTACCCATCTTCTCAGCCATACGTGCGATGCAATAATCATCGAAAGCATATTCCAATGTTTTTGAAAGCGACCAATTTTCGTAAGGTTTCAAGTCATAAGGTACATAGCCTTTTTCTTTATACACCCCGATGGCACGATACTCATCTATATTTGCTGTTTTCACACATGCCTCCAATGCTTTTTCCGCATCAAAATCGCCAATGCCTTTCAAATAAGCATCCACAATAACCGGAACAGAATGATAACCAATCATCATATCTGTTTCACTTCCTTGAAAGTTCCATACAGGAAGACGCCCGTTTTGCTCATAAAAAGCGATAAACGATTTCACCATATCGTTCGTACGTTCAGGCTGAGTATAAGTAAACAGAGGATGAGAAGCCCGATAAGTATCCCACAATGAGAAAGTACCATAATTCACCCACCCGTCAGCCTGATGTACCTGCTTATCCGGTCCGTAATAAGCACCGTCTACATCATTATAAATCGTCGGAGCCAGCATACTATGATAGAATGCCGTATAGAAAACAGTTTTGTCATCCTTATTGTCAGATTCTATTTCTATCTTAGCCAACTCTTTATTCCACAGTGCTTTAGCCTTCGCCAAGTAAGCATCAAAGTCATTATCGGGGGCTTCAGCCTGAAGGTTTCTTGCTGCACCGTCCATACTGGTGCCCGAAATGGCTGTTACTACCGTGAGTTGTTCGTCTTTCTGCGTTTGATAATCGAATCGTGCCACTACGCCGTTGCTTATTTTCAAACCATCTTTTTCGATAAGCACCGTGTCAAGACTCATTTTATCAAACGGGCGTGAGAAACGAGTATAGAAATAAATCTTCTGTCCACGTGCCCAACCGTCGGAGAAGCGATATCCGCGTACCGTTACCGAGTCTACAGCTTCAATAAACGATGCCTCCGTAACGTCCCAGTTCATGGCTTTCGCCAAATTCAGGAATACAGCCGATTCTGCTTGCGGGAATGTATAACGCTGAACGCCGCAACGCTCGGTTGCAGTCAATTCCACATTAATACCATAATCGTCGAGCATTACCTGATAATATCCGGCATACGCGCTTTCGCGGTCGTGAGAGAATTTCGAATGAATACCCAACGGAGCTTCCGCTTCCTTATAAGGGAGGGTTACAGGCATAAAAGAAATATCATACAAATCACCTGCCCCCGTCCCCGAAAGATGGGTATGGCTGAATCCCGCAATGGTACTGTCGGGATAGAAATAGCCGGAAATCCGATCCCAACCCGGCAAACCATTATCCGGGCTTAACTGTACCATACCGAAGGGAACTTGTGCCCCCGGATAGGTATTTCCGGTAAAATCCGTACCGATAAACGGGTTGACAAACTGAGTATAATCCGTATCACCCGTTACAGATTTTTCTTGCGTGCCACAAGCCGTAATTAGAAAAGCAAATGCACAAACAGAACCTGTTAAAAATCTCATAATATCTAAGGCTTAAAATTTAAAATTATAGTATTAACCTTAATATAAAACAATAGAATAAAGAAAAACACTTAGCTTATTTCTTAATTTTTCTAATAAACGAGCCGAATAAGTATTTTAATCTTAACAAACTTGTCAAAAATATTGTTTTTTTTCGACACCAGCTTAATATTTGGCATAAAAAAAACGGAGAGCAATAAAAATACTGCTCTCCGCATGGCATTTATCTCGTCAAGAGATCGGTCAATTATCTGAAGTTATTAGGTTGATGCCATTTTCCGTTGTCATCCATCGTATCGGCCACGTCCCACCAAACTTTGTCGCCTTGCGTATAAGTCGGTTTCAACGGGTTACGAGATTCACTGTCTGGATATTGTACACGCTTAATCAACTTCGTGTTCGGTATTTCACCGTTAGAGTTGTTACCACCTTGCGGCACCAACATATAGCGCGGATAATCGGTACGACGCACCTCGGCCCATCCTTCGTTACCGTTCGGGAATACGGCAATCCACTTCTGCGTAATAATCTGTTCTAACTGTTCTTCTTTTGTACCACTACGGAATGCTTCCAAACCTTGCAGGTTATTGATATAATCACTGTAATTAGTAATTCCATAATAATCCATAGAGGCACGAATGCCGTCAAGATAATATTGCTCAGCGGTTTCTGTTACACCTGCCCAGCCACGCAAAGCAGCCTCAGCTCTCAAGAACAAACTTTCTGAATAACCGAACCAAACAATTTCACGAGCCAGATTCCACCAAATCTGCGGATTCATAGCATCGGATTGCAAATTACAGCGGTTGGGTGAGTATGTAGTGGTATACGAACCTCCAATATTAGTTTCACCATTACGTACACCTCCGAAATCTTTATCCGATTCTTCAGGTACAGCCTGATTTAACTTATCAAATTCGGTAGGACGGAACCAAAGAATATTACAACGAGGATCAAGATAACAATTATCTTCACTTGCGTTAAACATGGTTTCATCTACTCCACCGGCTGTATACAAACTGCTCGGAGCTTTTTGTTCAAATCCCGGAGTATCTGTTGTCACACCCGGTTTCAGAGCTTGATTCTTATAAGCCCATTCCATTTCTTTCGGAAGAACAACGTTAGCAGTCCAACTGAACAACAGAGCATAAATGTTTTCATTACCTCCGGTGATATATTGACGTTTCGGAATCAGCGTCATGTTATCGTCTTGACTTTGCATCAAACCTGAAGGATCTGCAAGAGCAGCTTCACCTTGTTGTTTTGCCAGACTCGGATTTACGTTAGAAACACGTAATGCCAATCGCAAACGCAACGTGTTTGCAAAACGAATCCAACTTTCAACATCACCGCCATAACACAAATCATCTTCTCCCAAATCAAATTGCTGCACACTCGGAATGTCATGCAAATTGGTAATAGCCTGATCCAAGATGTCGAAAATCATACCGTAAACTTCTTCTTGAGAAGAATATTCTACGTTCTCTTCCGGTGGAAGAGCACCTTTTACGTAATACTTGATAGGAATATCACCGTAAGTATCGGTTTGTGCAGACATCAAGAATGCGTAATAAATACGTGTGATATAAAATGCCGTATGATAATACTCTTTATCGCAGAACCAGAATGTTTTAATCAACTGGCTGTATTCGCTCACCGTACGGTCATCATAAAAGTGTTTCCAGCGGTTAGCCGACCAACCATCATTATAAGAATAAGTAGGCGAGTTGCTTACAAATCCGCTAACATTATTTCCCCAATAACCCGCATAGATATCATGGGTAAGATTGGTTGCTGTTTGGTAATCGTTATACAAACCTTCGTAAACGAAATTAGAAAAAGTAGCACCTGCCGAACCTTCGGTAGCACGCAAACTTTCAAGTGCATTATCTGATACGGTATAATCGATATCGATTCCGTCGGCCGTTCCGCCAATGATTGATGGGTCGTACACTGGCTGATACGGATTGGTATTCATTTCTTCAAAGTCATGACATCCGGCTAACATAGCCAATAACGAACATGCAGCCACTGACTTATATATATTGAATTTCATAAGTAACTATTTTATTTAAGATTAGAAACCTAAACTAACTGACAAACCGAATGTACGGGTGTACGGCAGAGCCGCATAGTCGATGGCCTGAGAGAACATCGTTGTATCATAACCACCTTCAGGGCTCGTACCCGGAGTATGTTTCAACAAATAACACAAGTTACGTGCTACGAATGAAACGTTCAGTGAAGTCAACGGAGTTTTCTTCAGCAGCTTTGATGGGAATGAATAACCCAATGACAATTCTTTCAGCTTGATAAATGAAGCGTCATACAAGAAATCTTCCGGCAGCAAAGCGCCATAATATTGAGATGCCGTAATCTTGGTCGTATTCACTTCACCGCTTTCTGTAACACCGGGGAATACCATCATATAGCCATCGCTTTCGCCACGGTTTTCCGTACGTTTAGCCAAACCGTTTCCGGTTGCAACCATTTCTGAATAAGAAAGGATGTCACCGCCAAACTTCATGTCAAACATAGCAGACAATGTAAAGCCTTTATACGTAAACGTAGGAGATACAGACATTGTAAGTTTTGGCTGGATGTTTCCTATCGGATTAGCCACACGGATACTTTCATCTGTAATCGTCAAAGGCAGACCGTTCGCACCAACTACGATGTTACCGTTTTCATCACGCTGATACAAAGTGTTTGCATAGATTTCACCTAATTTTTCGCCTTCACGCGCACCTACATTGATCGGGAAGTTAGAGTCGCCGTTAAAGAACATGTAACTTACACCTTGATCGGGAGCCAACTCATTAACCTTCGAAACGTTATGAGCCATGTTTACGTTCAAGTCGAAAGTGAAATCTTTCGTATCAACAATGGTAGAATACAACATCAATTCAACACCCTGATTCGAAATCAAACCGGCATTTACCCACTGACCACCTGACCACGGAGCCGCAGCCGGCACTTTCATAATCTGGTTCTTGGTCTTGCTGTAATAGTAAGTAAAGTCGAAGCCCAAACGGTTTTCAAAGAATTTCATATCCAAACCAACTTCGTATGAAGTAGCGATTTCAGGTTTCAGCTTATCGTTCATCTTCACATTATCGCGGGTCGGAACAAGAATACCGTTATCGAATGAGTAAGAATAAGTGTTATACAACTGATAAGGTTCAGTATCCTTACCTACTTGGGCTGCCGACAAACGCAACTTGGCAAATGTCAACCAGCTCGGCAACGTCTTATCCAAAGAGCGGACAAAGTCGGAAATTACGAAACTCAAGTTGGCAGAGGGATAGAAGAATGAGTTATCTGATTGTGGCAATGTAGATGACCAGTCATTACGTGCGGTCAAATCCAATGACAGATATTCTTTCCAAGCCAACTGTGCAGAACCGAATACTGAGTTCATGGCACGTGAATATCCACTTTCGGCAGCCGTACGAAGCAAATTGGCAGCATTAAACATCCAGTTGCCTTTAATCAGCATATTGCCTACACCCGCACTCAGGGTTTCGTATTTTTGATACATGAAGTTAGCACCGAGGTTAGCACCCAAACGGAAGTTATCCGTAATTTGCTTGTCAGCCATGAACATAAATTCAGCATTTGATTCGAAGAAGTTTTCTTCTCTACGATCCATAGCATCATTAGTAACCATAGCCAGACTGCTTTCACCATTGATACCATCACCTCCATTAGTCTCTTCGATACGGGTACGATAGTAATCGAACGCATATTTAGCAGAGAAATGCAACCAATCGGTAAAATTAATCTTCGCATTGTAGTAACCGAATGCACGCCAGCGTTCATCCGAATTATGACGTTGATTTAATACATAATACGGGTTACGTACACCGGCGGTAGGTCCGTACCAGTTAATATGTACATGATCATCGTCTGAATACTGTCTCAAGTCATCCAAACGAATATTGTGAGGAATACCCATCAACTGATTAATAGCACCGTAAGTACCATACATCGGACGGTCTTCAGCTTTTGTACGAGACAGTGAAATCTTACCGTCCATTGACAAGTACTTATTGATTTCTGTTCCTGCATTCAAGTCGATATTGATACGGTTCAGCTCCTCGTTCGGGAATACACCGTCATTATCTGAAGCACCGAATGAAGCACGATAATGAGATTTTTCCGTGCCATTGCTGATAGATACGTTATGATTCTGTGAAAAACCGGTTTCAAAATAATCCTTCAACTTATCACCGTATTTAGAATAAGCATAAGTTTCGCCATTCCATGCTTCTTTCATGCTGCCGTCAAGAACAGGACCCCAGCTTGACCCATCTGTAGCTGAATAAACAGCTCCTTCGTTAGAGTCAATATGTCCTTGTCCGTAACGTTCTTGCATTTCGAGCGTTTCAGCCACTTTCGTCCAAGTAAAGTTACCACTATAACGAACACCGAAACCATCTTTCTTTGAACCTTTTTTCGTGGTTACCAAGATGACACCGTTACCGGCACGGCTACCGTAAAGGGCTGCGGCATTAGGACCTTTCAATACCGAAATACTTTCAATATCATCGGGATTGATATCCAAAGAAGCGCCACCACGGTCAACACCACTATAAAAAGAAGCATCTGAACTGTTGTTATCGCTGAACGGAACACCGTCTACAATCCACAACGGCTGGTTGTTATCGCTCAATGAAGAGTTACCACGGATGGTGATTTTGGTAGAACCGCCCAGACCGGTGGCTGAAGTGTTCATCGACAAACCGGCTACTTTACCTTGCAGCGCACTGGTAACCGAGGGGTCGCCCGTCTTGTTCAGTTCGTCGCTCTTCAACTCTTGGACGGCGTAACCCAACATCTTCTTCTCACGCTTGATTCCCAATGCCGTGACAACGACTTCGTCCAACATTTCAGAGTCTTCCTTCATCGTAAGGTCGATTACGTTCTTCCCGGCTTCAACGGGCATTTCTACCGTCTGATAACCGATGTAAGAGAACTGGAGGACAGCACCCGTAGGAACGCTTAACGTATAATTACCGTCCCAGTCGGTTATCGTTCTGTTAGTTGTACCTTTTTCCACGATAGATACACCAATCAATGCTTCTCCCGTTGCATCGATGATGCGGCCGGTAATCTGCTGCTGGTCTTGCTGGGTTGAACGGACAGAAACAGTGGCAGAGGTAGATTCTTTCGACAAATAAATTACATTGTCATCTACACGGTAACTGATGCCTTTTCCTGCCAATGCTTTGTCAAGGACTTCTTCTACGGAAGAACCGCTTGCTTCTACTGAACCGATAGGCATTTCAGCCAGTTCATCATCGTAAAAGAATTGATACTGGGACTGCGACTGAATTTGCTGAATCATAGTCCCCAACTGAGTATTGGTTAAAGCAATGTTTAATTGCGCTGACACTAACTGTGAGGGTACAGTAAACAGTGTCGAAACCAATAATGCCCGAACGACTTTCTTCGAGCTCATGCACGAGTTTTTGCTTCTCATACCTGCTTTTCTAAGGTTAGACATAAAATTTAATGAATTTCTCTTCTATTTACTAAAACTTAATGGAATAACAATTATCTTTT